>WJMI01000133.1 GCA_014728015.1 Chitinivibrionales bacterium
CTGTCCTGTGCCGCAATAGTGTCTACATTCACCCATACCGCGGCTTCCTTCTTGGTCGCGTCCCACATCTCGATTTCGAACGAAAGCGCCGTGCTTTCATCGGCCTTGGCGAACCGCAGGTCGCTCCCGTCGGTCTTGGCCTCGGAGAAATCGATGTCCATGCTGTCCAACCGGACGAGTAATGGAAAATCGTATTGCTCCGTGGATATGTTCGCACCAGTAAAGCCGGTATTTACATGAACGCGGGCCGACTGGGACCACGAATCATATGCACCCGCCACAGCGGCGGAGACCATGCCGCAGAGCAGGACGAGCGCGGAGCCGGCAATGAAAACCGTGCGGATTGTATCGGCCCAATCAAGGGATACCGAGCGCGCCGTGCACTTGCCGGCACGGTTTCGATTTGCATGTCCGTCTCTGAAGGTCATGTGACCACCTCGGAGGGTAGATGTGCCATATGGGAACGGCCTTTCGGCCGTGGTTTTCGAGCCTGCGACACTATTATCGCACAGATACTGTATCATGTCTGTGATGCGGATCACCGGTGCGTTTTTCTGGGGGGCAGATATGCCCGGCATCACGCGCGGGCGTATTAATTGTACACGCGTATGGCTGCGGTGTCAAGGCAAAAAAATTAAGCGGTTAATACAGGCCGGTTTTCAATCTGTTTAACGGGCGGGTTAATGGCCATTTTTACGGTCAGCATTAAGGTTGCTCATCCTATCATATCTATCCAGATAACATCTTGACTTGCAATGGACTGGAGAGATGGCCAATATCCCGCCAATCCAGGCCGAGCAACTCAGCTGCCTTTCGATCCAAATCAAGAGGGTCGAATCCCGCAAGGATCCTATTCGCCGGGGGCCGAAGGCGCCTGCCTCCAAGATGATACTCCGCCAGGCCGATACTGGCATCCATGACCGACAGATCAGGCCCGCGAAACCTGTTGAGCTCGACTATTGCCTCGTGCATCCGGGCGTGGAACGCGGCCTTCTTCCAGAACCCACCCTTCCCGTAGTGCGACGGCGGAGCAAAGCCCATCATGTTTTTCAGCGAGCCGGTTATGGCCGCAATACTGTGCGCCTTGAGCACGGGCACCGAAATTATGAAACTCTCGAAAGCCAGCTTGGGGAGGTACATGTCCTGGAATACGCGGTTATCGGCATTGCGGAGCTTTCTGACGGGAACCGTGTTGAGATCCACCAGGTCGATATTCAGATTGCGGGCCAGCTTGGAGTATCCCAGGATATCGAACAGCTCGGACGTTTCGGTCCCTGGTTCCCCGCAGCCCTCGGCAATGGTAATCTTTGCATCGGAGCACGACCTGACATACTTGACAATAGCTTCACAGCACCGCACCGGCGTGGTGACCGGCGGCTTCGCATTGCAGATCAGGTTCGGCTTGACAAGTATTGACTGCTGTTTTTCCAAGATGCCCGAGGCATGCAGATTGTCGAGTGCCTCACGGACGGATTCTTCGTAGGATCTGAATTCGACAACTGCGAGTGTCATGCTTTCAACCGGCTGACAGGGTTCGAAGAGACAAGCCAGACAATGCTCTTCATTCCAAATATACCCACCGCGACCGGCACAATGCCCCACAGCGGAACCAGCACGGTCGATGCCAGAGCCATACCCGCCACCCCGCCAAACAGGTCCGACGCGTTGATCATGCCCAGCGCGGTGTCTTTGCGCGTGACAAATTGCGCGCCGCTGAAAAACCCCATGCCCAGATGGGCGGCGAAGAACAGAAGCACGGGCGGCTGAGGCATGTATGACAGGAGCAGAAGCGACACGACCGCATAGGCGCCAAGCTGCAGGTCGGATGCCGGAAGCTTCCGCACACGGCTCCCGGCCACGAATCCAACGGTCAGGGCCGCCAGCAGAAAGGCCACCTGCGAATACAGTGTTCCGTATACCGACTGAAAAAGAAGCATGAGGGAAATGGAATAGACCCCGGTGGCGAATCCGCTGGTCGAAACGGAGAGCACACCACGGGTCTTGGGGAGCACGAGGGCACCGATCATAATCACGGCCACGAGCACAATCACGAGCACGATGGTTGACCTTCCGAACATGCGCATCCAGTCGCGCAGGGCGAAAACCAGTGCAATCGGTCTGTCCGCACGGTTGATCTCATTGTGCGAAGGCGGCCCGTTGGCCAGCGCTATCCGTTCGGCATCCACCGACGGCAGCACGTAGGGCTCGAGATACTCGGTTCTGACGCCCACCGCGAATTCCCTTCCCAGCGGCCCGCCGGAGGCCATGAACGTGTACCCGTCGCCGGGAAACACCAGTACCGAGGAGAACATCGCGCGCAGGCTGTTTCGGATCACGTCGTACAGCTCCCGCTCCTGGGATGAAAGGTAGTTTTCGCTGAATGGAAGCGTGAACGTGAGCACGCCATCAGGCGTCATAAGCGATCGCATTCTTCGGTAGAATGACGGCGTATAGAACCTGCTGGTTGCCGCGTTGTCAGGCATGCCGCTCCCCAGGACGATCAGGTCGTAGGGCCAGCGCGGGCGAAAGCGCTCCGGCGCCGCGACAATGGCTCCCGGCCCGGCAAGCACGGGATGCGTCTCGAGAACATCCACATGCAGGCCCTCGTACTTGCGAAGCTCGCCGGCATACCCGCGGTCGAATATAACAAGCGCCCTTCGCGCACCAGCCCGCTGCGATGCCGCCAGGTGCGCCGCCTGTTCGATCCGGGCAACATCGAGTGTGGTGCGATACAGCGTATTGTTCAGCAGCACCGATGTGTCGCTGTTGTGCGTGACGAGCGCGACTTCTCCCTCCCGGCCATAGTGGATACTCTCAACAGAGGCGGCGTATTTCCACGATGCCGTCCGGGTCCCCGTCCCGACTACAATGGCGATGCAGGCGACGAGTACGGCGACCGGAACGGGTTTGCGGGAAAGCACCACTGCGAGAGGAATAAGCGCAAGGGCCAAGATTTGGGCGTTGGTCAGGGCGAAAAGCGTCGCCATAAACACGATGCAGGCTCCCAGAAGTCCTCCCGCGTTTTCAAATGCGTAGATAGGCGGGGCGTTTCCGGCCTCCCGCGACAGCATGCCGAAAATGCAGCCGCCCACAAAGGCCGGTACCCCTTCGGTACTAGCGAGCAGCAGGACAATGGCGGATGGCGGAATAGCGGCGCCGGGGTCAAACAGGGTTCGCGCGTATCGGGTCGCCAGGAAAGCGAAAACACACCCGAGAGCCAGAAGCAGCGCGCACAGCAAATCGTGGCGTCCGGACAGGCCCCGTGTACCATACGCGCTTCCCGCGCCGGCGGCGAACAGCCAGACGCCGAACACGAGCCCGAGCGCCAGCTCGTTGCCGGAAAACACCGTGAGGTACTCGCGAACAAGCACGACCTGGACTATCGCGACACTCACGCCGGTCAGGAAGATCATCAGATGGAGATGCCGCTCTCGCACTGCGCGTGCTTTCGAAGAGGTCCCGCCTATTCGCCTTCCTCGAAATGTATCGCGTAATAGCGCCGATACTCGGCCTTCTTCCAGGCGTCGCCCGACAGCCCTGCTTTACGCGACAGGTGCTCGAGAAACTGGACTTTGTCGGGCAGCTGGTCCCACACTTGCGGAAGAAAGGTGGACTGGCTGTATCCCTTTCGCAGGATAATGCCGTCCTTTCCCGGCTCGAGCTTCGCGAGAAGATCTTTCGGGTTGTCATAGGAAAAGGGTACGGGTTTCGTAAGCACCGACACCTCCACGGTGATCGACTCGAGCTCGCCGGCCGTAACGCGAGGGAAACGGGGATCGGAAAGGGCCGCATTGCGCGCGTTGTCAACGACCGCCTGATACAGCGGCTTGATGCCCTCGATATACCCGATGCATCCCCGAAGGTTCCCGTCCTGGGTAAGCGTAACAAAGCATCCACACACCTCCTTGCCGACCGCGGGGACCTCCTCTGGCTCCGGTGGCGGCTCTCCCTTCACGGCCTTCTCGAGCGCCGACCGGGCAAGCTTCAGAAAGAACGCCTTGTCGGCCGCCGAAAGCTCCATGGTATCCCCCGGCTTTTTTTCAGCGGCGCTTGTCGCACCCGCTTCCGCCCCGTTCTTCAGGTACACGATGGATGCATACCCGACTACCCGGTCCCCGGAACCGTACTGCGGGCAGGTCTCCGAGGAATTGCGCGCATCCAGGAGCTTTGGCGAGAGCCCCATTCTCCCGGCCAGATGCATGGCCACGCGTATCGGCAGCTCCCCGCATCCATCGATAGGACCGCTCCGGTCGCCGGTGAGCACGGTTTCTATGGAGATGCTGTCTATCGTTTTTGCCTGTTCGTGGGGATGGTAGTGGGAGAAGTCCGACGATATCACCACCAGCGTCTTGTCGTCAATGAGAGGATACAGAAGCTCGGCAACCGCGGCGGGATCGACCTTGCCCGTGATGATCGGCACGATCTCGAAATCCGACAGGACCACCTGCAGAAAAGGGATTTGTACTTCGAGACAATGCTCGCGTGAGTGCGCATCGCGGTGGGCATGCACGAGCTTACTCGCCCGGAGTTTCTTGATATCCTTCTTTGCCAGCGGCACCGTGCCAAGCGGCAGTCCATAGGCATCCACTTCGGGTATGGACACGCCATCGAAGTGCTTGTGGTGCGACGGCCCGATGAGGATCACTTTGCCGGCATTGGGATCGACTGTGGCGAAGCCTTTCCCGGCCACGGGACCCGAAAAAACATACCCCGCATGCGGGCTTATGATGATTGGCGGGTGAGCATCGAGCGGCATGCCGTCCGCGACATACCCCTCGATTTCCTTTTTCAGAGAAGCCGGGTTCTTGTCATAGAACTGCCCCGCCACGGCGGGAGCGCGCACAACAGGATCCCCGGCCGCCTGGCATTTGAAAAGGCTCATGAGAAAAACCCCCAGGAGTATTGTTCGCGTGCGACATGCGCGTGGATGCTTCATTTCCTTTTTCCCGCTGCAACGACTGTGTACCAATCCTGTGGAGCTAAAATAACGTCGTGACAGGAAGGAAAGCCGGAATCCACTCTCTGGCGGTCAGCCGGACCTCGGGTTTATCGCCGTTTCCTTCGCGATGTCGCCTTTTTTCGGGCTGCTTTCCGCTTTTTCCCGCCCGCACGGGCCTTTGTTGTACGCGCCGTTTTGCCGGCGCGGCCCGCCTTGAGTCTCGCGCGCGCCGAGGACTTCTTGCGCGCGGATTTCCGCGCTGTCCTCATGAACTTGACCCGTGTCGGAAGGCCGATCCGGTTGAGCTCCTCGATAAACGGGTCCGGGTCAAGTTCCTCGACATTGACCATGGTCCGGGGGTTCCACTTTCCCCGGGCAACGAGTATCGCCGCGGCCACCGGCGGCACGCCGGCCGTGTAGCTGATAGCCTGTGATTCGACCTCGTTGTAGCATTGCTTGTGATCGCAGATGTTGTAAATGAAAACTTCGCGCTTCTTTCCGTCCTTGACACCTCTGACCAGATCTCCTATGCAGGTTTTGCCGGTGTAGTTGGGGGCCAGGGTCTTGGGATCGGGAAGGCACGCCTTGACCACTTTCAGCGGCACCACTTCGACACCTTCAGCGGTCCTGACCGGCTTGGTTGACAGGAGGCCCAGCTTCGTGAGTACCGTGAACACGTTGATGTAATGGTCGCCAAATCCCATCCAGAACCGGATGCTCCGCGCATCGATGTTTTTCGACATCGAGTGTATCTCATCGTGTCCGCTCAGATAGATCGGCTGTTTGCCCACCACTGGAAAATCGTAGATCTTTTTCTTGGAATGGATAGGCCTGCACACCCATTGCCGGTCGATCCAGGTCCACACCTTGACAAATTCCCTGAAATTGATCTCCGGGTCGAAATTTGTCGCGAACCACTTGCCATGGTTCCCGGCGTTCACATCCATCATGTCGATCGTGTCGATTGTATCGAAATAGTGCTTGGCGGCGAGCGCGCCGTACGCGTTCACGACTCCGGGATCGAATCCCACGCCCAGGATCGCATTGATGCCGGCCCTGGCGCACTCGTCCTTGCGCGGCCACTCGTAGTTCCCGTACCAGGGCGGATCCTCGCACGGCTTGTCGGCCTCTTCGTGCACCGCGGTATCCATGTAGGTCGCGCCCGCCTCGATGCACGCGCTGAGCACCGACATGTTTATGTATGCCGTGCCGAGATTAATGACAATCGACGAGCCCGTGTCACGGATAAGCTTGACGGTCGAAGAAACATCGTAGGCATCGAGCCGCGCGGATGTCAGCTTTCCGGAGGCATCCTTCAGATTGTTCTTCCGCCGGATGCTTTCGATAACGGCATCGCACTTGCTTCTCGTGCGCGATGCGATGCAGATGTCGCCCAGGATATCATTGTTCTGAGCGCACTTGTGTGCCGCCACGTGCGCCACGCCTCCGGCCCCGATTATCAGTACGTTTGGTGCCATGCCGCGTTCTCCTCCCTATGACAAAGTATCTCTGAAATCCCTGTAGTCAAAACGCCGGACCGCTTGTATCGAGCCGTCCAGGCGCTTCACGACGATAGACGGCTGCTGGAGCCCGTTAAACCAGTTCTTCTTCACCATGGAATAACCCGCCGCATCGGCAATGCGAACCGTGCTGCCAACCTTGAGCCGCGAACGGAACCGGTACGTCCCGAACACATCGCCGGCAAGGCAGGACCTGCCGGCTATCATGTAGCGATAGCGCCCGTGTCCCGCATGCGCGATCTCGGCGGCTTCCCGGTATATCAGCAGATCGAGCATGTGCGCCTCGATCGATGCATCGATAACGGCGATATCGATCTCATTGCGCACAATGTCAACGACTTTGGTAACCAGCTCGGCGGACTCCGTTATCACGGCCTCTCCGGGCTCCAAATACACCTCTATGCCGTGACGTTCGGCAAAACGCTTGAGCCTCAAACAGAATTTCTCCAAGGGATATCCATCCCTCGTGAAATAAAGCCCCCCGCCCAGGCTGACCCAGGAGAGCTTGTCCAGGATGCTCCCGTACCTGTCGCTCAAGCGGTCGAGCGATGCGGAAAGGCTCTTGAAGCTGTCGTTCTCGCAATTGAAATGAAACATGACCCCGCTGATGGCCGGCAGGCAGTCGCGCAGATCGCGCATCTTCACCACGCCGAGGCGGGAATAGCGCCGGGCCGGGTCCGCGAGGTCGAAATGGGAGTGGCTGAATCCCGGGTTGATGCGTAATCCGATACTCTTGCCGGCAACATCGCGATAGAACCTGTCAAGCTGTGTTTTCGAGTTGAAAATGATCTTGTCGGCATACCGTTTGACCGCGCGAATATCCCCGCGCGTGTACCCCACGCAGTATGCATGCGTTTCCTTTCCGAACTTCTCATGCCCCAGACGGGCTTCGTACAGTGAGCTGCTCGTTGTGCCATCCAGATACTCCCGCATGAGCGGAAAGACAGTCCAGGTAGAGAAACACTTGAGGGCGAGGACAGACCGGGCCCCGGAAAGCTCCCTGACGCGCCGGATCCTCTTGAGGTTCCGGAGAAGCTTGCGTTCGTCAATAAAATAGTATGGCGTCTGTATCTTCACTGTCTCGCGCGCGCGAAATGGTACACCAGCCTGGAGAAAAATAGAACAGGAACGGCGATTCTCATATGCTTTCGTTACGGAAGGAGCCTGGCCGCATTGATGCGGAGGCTTTCGCGCCTCAATGAATGAGCTTCAGGCGGTCCACCCATATCCATCCCGCGATGCACCCAATCGCGTAGTAGAAGAAATCCGACCACACGAATGTCGTGCCGATGAGCGTCGCGCCGACAAACGTCGAACGGATGGATTCGAGAAAAGAAGGATGCCAGAGCTGGAGTATTTCCAGAAGAGAAGTTGCGGTGAATACCGCGGCGGCAATCGCGGAGGGCCTCTCCTGAGGAAAGAGCACGAAGATTGCCAGGCACCAGAATATGACATACAGCACGCCGCCCAGCGAGTTGTTCACCCACGGCGCCCCCCATCCGGTGTAGAACTTGCTCGCGAAGCCCACGGGCACGAGAACGGCAAGGAAAAGGACAGCGCGTGCTCTTCCGTGCATGCCTAGGCCGCCCATACCCCGGCGATCCTGGTCTTGCAGAACCTGCAAGACCCGTTGACGATATCGTAGCCGGTCACGAGGTAGCCGCGGCGGGAAACCACGGGCTTGCCGCAGTGGGGGCAGTACGTATTGCTGTCGGTGCCGGCTACGTTGCCCACGTAGACATGATGCAGGCCTTCTTCATCTGCAATCCCGCGGGCCTCCTCCAGAGTTTTGGAAGGAGTGGGATACAGATGCGCGAGCTTGTGCATGGGATGGAACCGCGAAAAATGCAGCGGCACATCGGGCCCGAGACTGTCTTTCAGCCACCCGCACATCTTCCGTATCATCGCGAGGTCATCGGTCCATTCAGGCACAATCAGGTTTGTCACTTCGACCCACATCCCGAGCTTCTTCGACAGCGTGATGGTATCGAGCACGGGCTGCAGCCGTCCGGCGTTGAGCTTGCCGTAGATCGCGTTGTCAAAGCTCTTCAGATCGATATTCGCGGCATCCATGTACTCCGCCAGCTCGGTCAGCGGGCCCGGGTTGATATACCCGCAGGTGATCATCAGGTTTTTCAGTCCCGCCTTGCGGGCAAGCACGGCCGTGTCGTACATGTATTCATACCAGACCGTCGGCTCGGAATACGTGTACGCGATTGACCCGCACTTGTGTTTGAGCGCTGTTTCCACGACACGGTCGGGCGGAAGGAAAGTATTGCTGGTATCGCGCGGACTGACCTGGCTGATCGTATGGTTCTGGCAGTTCTTGCACCGCATGTTGCAGCCGGCGACCGCAATCGAATAGGCCCGGGCGCCGGGCGTGACATGGTACAGCGGTTTTTTCTCGATGGGATCGACATGCACGGCGCACGGGTTGGCATAGCCGTGAGTCACGAGCGTGCCGTCTCTGTTCTGGCGCACCCTGCAGATGCCGGTCGCGTTGGGCGCCAGCATGCATTCATGCGGGCACAACCCGCACTTTGCGTTCTCGCCAAGCCCCGCCCAGTGACGCGCCTCCCGCATGGTGCGCGGCGCGCCGGCCGCGCAGGATGCGCCGGCAAGCATGCCCAGCGCTGATACGCCGCTGCGCAGGATGTCGCGTCGTGTAGTCATGGTATGAGCCTCCCTCACGCGCCGTACACCGAAAAATACCTGTGTACCGCCCGCCGGCAAAACAGGCTTCAGCCAGGTTACGGTTTGCGGACGCCTGTATTGCCCGGGGCGGACAAAAACCAGATGAAGCCGATCGTGCCGCTTGGAAACCGGCCTTGCGAATTATATTACCGACATCACAGGTTCCGGATTCAGCTTTCCCGCCACGGAAAGGAGCCGATGTATGAAAAACCGGGCATTCTCCCCATCCGTAATTCTTATGGGCCTCTGCCTGACCTCGGTGGCATGGGCGTTCAATGCCGGCGGGCAGAGAGGCGTGGTCAGGGCCAAGTCCGCGCACACGCTCGGTATCGGCGGCATTCATCTCGGTCTCGGCGGGAAATACGACCGTGACAACGACTATGTTATGGGCCCCGGCGGCACGTCGGCCATCGGCGGATTCAGCGGGTCCCCGGAGTCGCCGCAGATTATCTCAAGCAACGTGTACTTCGCCGTGGGTCCGGCGCGACACCTGGACGTCAGCCTGGCGATGCCGTTCTATTTCGATCTCACCGGTTTTGATGAAACCGCGTACGCCCAGGGCGATCTCGAAATCGCCATGAAACTCAAGTTCCCGTTTCTCACGCATAATGCGCTGCTTCTCCATTCGTATTACCTGGCCGTAACCGCCCCCACGGGCAACAAGGAAAAGGGGTTTTTTCCCCGCAACTCGTACCATGTCAGAGCGGAAACGCCGGTCGACGAACTCTATACCGCCGGCGGCGCCACCGTCAGCCCGCGCATGCTCTGGACGCTCGATTTCACCTCGGTAGGGCCCGGCGGCACTGGTATTCCCCTGCTGGTCCATCTCAACCTCGGCGCCATCGTTACCACTGATGTCAAGGACAACATGATCGTCGGCAACCTCGCGATTGAATACACGCCGGTGGAATTCCTTACCCTTTTCGCCGAACTGAGCGCGGAATCCGATCTCGAATCGTTCCGGCAGGAGTATTCTCCAAGGCATCTTCGTGCCGATCCGATATGGATCACGCCCGGCGCAAAACTCAACCTTCCTGCGGACTTCTATATCTATGGCGCCGGCGATTTCGGATTGTCCTCGCGCGAGGACACGTACCGCACCAATTGGAGCCGCGAAGGCTATTCCTACTCGACAGGCGTGCTCCCGCTATGGGGCGCCCAGATTGGCATCGGGTGGAGCCTGCCGGGCATCCCGCCTGATTCTGATGCCGACGGCGTTCCCGACAAGGACGATCCATGCCCGCTCGAGGCCGAAGACAAGGATAATTTCGAGGATGATGACGGATGTCCGGACAGGGACAACGACAAGGACGGGGTTCCGGATTTCAAAGACAAATGTCCCGACGAGCAGGTTATATGCGACGGCTGCCCGCCGAAAGACAAGGACGAGGACGGGATCGTTGACGATAAGGACAAGTGCCCGCAGCTTGCCGAAGACATGGACGGGTTCGAAGACCAGGACGGGTGCCCGGAGAACGATAACGACCACGATGAAATCCCCGATGTCCACGACAAGTGCCCGGACAAGAAAGAGGATTTCGACCGGTTCCAGGATGATGACGGGTGCCCGGATGATGACAACGATGGTGACGGGGTCATGGATGAATGGGACCAGTGCCCGAACACGGCCGGCGTGAAAGAGGCCAAGGGATGTCCCAAGGCCAAGGAGATTCAGCGCGGCCGCCTGATTCTCAAAGGCGTGCACTTCGAGTCGGGTAAGGCGACCTTGACACCCAACTCATTCATGATTCTCAACGAGGTGTTCGAGTCACTGAAAGCGTGGCCCGAAGTGAAAATCGAGATCCGGGGCTACACCGACAGCATCGGCTCGGCCACGCTCAACCAGA
Source organism: Chitinivibrionales bacterium (assembly GCA_014728015.1). Classification (GTDB taxonomy): domain Bacteria; phylum Fibrobacterota; class Chitinivibrionia; order Chitinivibrionales; family WJMI01; genus WJMI01. The sequence continues at coordinate 11,001 of WJMI01000133.1, forward strand.
AGCTGTCCCAGGCGCGGGCGGAATCGGTGATGGAATACATAGTTGGCAAGGGAATCGACCGATCGCGGATACGGGCTATCGGCATGGGAGAGGCGGATCCGATTGCCAGCAATCAGACAGCCCAGGGCCGCGCGAAGAACCGGCGGGTGGAGATCCACCGGACCGACTAGTAGCGGCATTGCGTGGCTGTAGTGCCGTGCCTGCCTACGGATGCTCGCGCCGAGGCACAGCGACCGCAGTGAGGGAGAGACCTGCGATCGCTGTGCCTCGGCGCGATTTTTCGCTTCCGCGTTGAATCGGCCAAGCTCTATAGATTGAAGATCTCCGCTGCCGTCTTGGGCAGGCAAAATGCGCCTTGCATGATATCGGCGCAGAAGTACCGGCACTTTCTAGCGACCGCCTTCAGCCGGGAAGCATCCGGATTCCCGGGACCATCGACTTCCGTGCCGCACATCACGAAGCTGCACGTGCCCAGCGGAAAAGAAGGGATTGTCGCGACATACGGCTTGCGCCAGGCAAAATGCGCGGTCAAGTCCCGGACCGTGCGCTGGATCTTGTCACGGTTCAGTTCCGGGGCATCGGTCAGAAGCACCGCAATGCCGCCCAGGGCCAGCGAGTTCCTCACGAGCTCCAGGAAGTTCGCGGTCTCGAGCGATTGCACGGGGCCGGCCGGGTCATAGGAATCAACCAGGACAATGTCGAATGCCTGCTTGTTGGCTTGCAGCCATTCGTGCCCGTCCTTGAAAGCAATGTCAACCCTCTTGTCGTCGAATCCCTTGGCAAGCTTCGGGAAGAACCTCTTGACCACATCGGTGACCTGACGATCTATTTCGACCACAGAAACTTTTTTCACGCACGGGTACTTCAGCACTTCCCGCAGGCATCCGCCGTCTCCCCCCCCGATAACGCACACGGTTTTCGGCGCGGGATGCGTGACAAGTGCCGGATGCGTGATCATCTCGTTATAGATATGCTCGTCTCTTTCAGTGAATACGATCGTGCCGCCGAGGAGCAGCACGCGGCCGAACGTGTACGTGTCAAACACCTCGATTTTCTGGAACGGGCTTGCCTCGCAGCACACCGCGTGCTTGGCCTTGAGCGTAATCCCCGACAGGCCATCGACAAGGTTCTCGATCCACAGCGCCGACTCGTCGCTCGCCTGCACACCACCCGGATTGTTCATGATACACCTCTCTAGTCGATAACGACCAGTTTTGCTTTTTCAAAGCCGTTGAACCTGCTTGCGCTGGCATTGGTATATGCTCCCATCGAATCGAACAGAAGGAGCTCGCCTACCTTCAGGACCGGCAGCGCGATATTCTCATAGAGAACATCGAACGAGTCACACGTGGGGCCGGCCAGGACCGAGCGCTGCCTTTTCCCCCGCGCGGCAACGCTCATTGGATACTCGGCATGATCGTATACCTTCCCCGAAAACGATCCGTACAGTCCCGCATCGAGGTAATACCCCCAGCCCCCGTCGCGCAACGCCCGCCCTTTCACTCGGGTCGCCAGCGTTGCGGCCGATCCGCACAGGTACCGTCCCGGCTCGGCGATCACCCGGTAGTTGGCGAAGTAGCGCTCGAGATACTCGTTGACAGGCTGGCAGAACTGCGCGGGCGGCAGAACGCTGGTGATATAGTTGATTGGAAAGCCGCCGCCGATATCGATGATAGAGAGCGGCTCGCTGCCGGCGGCGGCCCGCCAGCATATGTCGCGGCAGTATTCGAGCGCCTCGATGAACTTGAGGGCGTTCTCGTTCTGGGAACCCGCGTGAAAGCTGATGCCCGCTATTTTGAGACCCAGCTCTCTCCCCATTTCAATCAGCGCGAATACATCCTGCGGGGCAACGCCGAACTTGTGTGAAAGGTTGACCAGGGCGGAAGGATTCTGAATGCTCATGCGCACGAGGAGCCGGGCGCGGTCGCGATACGGGAGGAACTTGCGGAGCTCGTCCTCGTTGTCAACTACAAAATGTGCTATGCCGAAATCGAGGGCATAGCGGATTTCGGCATCGCTTTTCACCGGATGCGTATGCAGGCATCGTGACGGTTCTATGCCGCACGATCGCACGATATCTATCTCGCCGTTTGTCGAGATATCGAACGAGCTGCCCTCGTCGGCGAGGATCCGCACGAGCTCGGACGCGGCGTTCGCCTTGACCGCGTAGAACAGCTCCACGCCGGGCAGCGCGGCGGCAAGATCCCGGTAGCTTCGGCGGATTCGGTTTGCCGACACGAACAATGCCGGCGTTCCGTGCATTTCCACCAGTTTTCTCGCGGTCGTGAAATTCATGGCAGTGTCAGCGAACGACCGGCTCCGGCGCATCGGGTCGCCTGTCGGTCAGGATGCGGCTCCTCTTATTCAGTATCTCCCGCACGTACGGATACGCGACGCGCATGGCATCGAAGGTTTCGCCGGTGAATACTTTCAGCCCGCGTATGCCGTTGCGCCTCAGCCGCCTGTTCACCAGCGACGCTGTCGTGGTTGACACCGCCTTGCTCGAAGAGCTGAGCCCGATCGACCACAGCGCGGCGTACATCTGGATATACACATACAAGGGCTGGACCTGCGGGAACACCGACGACAGTGTCTTGACAATGGCATTGAACGTCGCGGGGCGCCATACCGGGGAATCGGCATGCATCACGAAAATGCCGTCCTTGTTCTTGAGCGAGCTTTTGACCAACCGGAAAAATTCCTTCGTGTAGAGATACTTCGACGGGCCGAACGGGTCGGTCATGTCCATGATAATGATGTCGTAGGCGCCCTTGGTCTGCCGTACGAAGTCCCGCCCGTCGGTGACATTGACCGTCACGCGACGGTCCTCGAACGAGCGTCGGTTCATCCGGCTGAGATATTTCCGGGAAAACTCGATGACTTTCTCGTCTATTTCTGCGATATCGATGTGGCGCACCGAGCGATACCGCACGACCTCCCGCAGAATGCCGCCGTCACCTCCGCCCACAACCAGGATGTCCCGCGGCCGCGGATGACAGCACATCGCCGGATGCACCATCGGTTCATGATACTGGTACTCGTTCTTCTCAACAACCTGCGTTATCCTGTCGAGCCGGAGCATCCGGCCGAACTCGGGCGTGTCGACCATTTCGATTTTCTGGTACTTGGTCCGTCCCTTGTACAACCGTTTCCGCACGCTGTAGAAGAACCCCCAGTGGGGAGTCAGGTGCTCGTGGATCATGCGACGGTGTTTTCGCTTTGGCATGCAGGACCCGCGGATTGCGGTTAAGGAATGCGGCGGGGGCTCGACATGGGTTCGGTGTCTAGTCCTCGAAAATGTTCCGGCACTCGAAAATTTCCTGAATCTCCCGCTTGAGCATCTTCCTGATACGCGTGCGCGCCCCGGAACCGAGCGTGTCGGCCTCGGGCCCGAACAGGTAGTTGTCAAGGCGAAAATTCTTGAGCATCATCTTGGTGTGGAAGATATTGTCGGACATGATGTTGATATCGTAGGCGATGTACTTGCCGAGGATCTCATCGGAGATGTAATCCTGGATTGACGCGATATCGTGGTCCATATACACCTTCCGGCCGCCGACATCACGGGTAAATCCGCGCACCCGGTAGTCCATGAGGACAATGTCCGATTCGAACGAGTCGACAAGGAAATCGAGCGCGCGCAGCGGCGACACCGTGCCGCAGGTCGACACGTGAAGGTCAACGCGAAACGTGGAGATACCGCTGTGCGGATTGGTCTCGGGGTAGGTGTGTGCGGCGATATGGCTCTTGTCGAGGTGCCCGGTGACCCCGGCGCCGGGATGGATAACATGGCCCTCGTTGATAAGCACGGTGACACTGGCCCCCCGGGGGTCATAGTCCTGTGAGGATATGTTGAGCACGCTCGCCTGAATGATCGAGGTCACCTCTTCGAGGATGCTGCGCAATTTCTTGGAGTTGTAGGCCTCGTCGATGTACTCGAGATAGTCGTTGCGCGATGCCTTGGTGCGGGCGTAGCAGAGGTCGTAGATATTGAAGCTCAGGGATTTGGTCAGGTTGTTGAATCCCTGCAGCTTGATTTTGCGCCCGCGGCACCTGTTCAGCATTGATCGCCGTCCCGTTGTCTAGAGCTCGTTGATATACAGCGGTCGATACCCGCGATAGGTGTGGGAAAAATAGTTCATGATAATCACTTCCGTCTTCACGCCGGCCTTGATATTGATAATCATCCGGTCGGCGAACAGGCGGCTCATGTGGATGCCGCGTCCCGAGTCATCAAGCATGCCCTCGCCCCGGGTGTGGCGATCGATCTTATACAACACCGTCTCCATGGACAGGCGCCCCTGGTTGTCCACGATGGATATCCCGTATTTCTCGGCATCGTGCCCCCATTTCACGAACACGTGCTCAGACTCCTCCAGCCGCACCGGCGCATACTCCCGGTACTTCGGCGCGCCGTCCTTGCCCACGGGCGCATGGTATATCGCGTTCGTAATTATCTCATCCATGATCAGCTTGATATCCGTCACCGACCCGAACTTCTCCGTAATGATCGATGCAAGCTCCTCCCGCACGCGTGTACCGTCATCCGAAGACGTTATCCGGTATTCATTCTCCACGACCCCCTCGGGAAGCAGGTACCGTTCAAGCCCGAATACCCGCTCAGTCAGGATACCGTCGACCAGCGCGCCCACCTCGTCGTAGTTGAACGGGACCGTCTTTGGAATGATATTGGAGATATTGTATTCCTTTGCCATCCTGATATAGTCGTCGACATTGTAGGCGGTCATCAGCATGGTCTTGATGCCGGGCTTGCGCTCTTTGATCATCCACAGAAGCTCCGGGCCTTTCAAGCCGGGCATGTTGATATCAGAGATTACCATGTCGAAATCCTCGCGATCGAGGAGCGCGAGCGCCTCGGCCCCGCTCGCGGCCGTGGTGATCGCGTAGGTATCCTCGAAGAAATCCTGCAGCATGGTGCGGATCGCCTGCTCATCGTCTACCACAAGAATCCTATGCATCGCGGTCCCTCGATTCGCGCGTGTGCTCGCGCTCTTCCGCATCGTTCCACGGGTCCGTACCCACCGGCAGAATGATCGAGATTGTCGTCAGGCCCTCTTTCGTGCCCGCGGACATGCGCCCCTGGTGTTCCTCGACAATCCGATGGCAGATGCTCAACCCGAGCCCGGTGCCTTCGCCCGGCGAGCGCGTCGTGAAGAACGGATCGAATATCTTTGATGCCATATCTGCGGGGATCCCGATTCCGTTGTCTTCGATATCAATACGCACTTCATTGCCATCGTGACGCGCCGCAACGTGGATCTTCTCTTCGTCCGCGGACGCATTACCCGAAGATCGGCGCTTCTCGAGGATCGCCTGGGTTGCATTGGTAATAACGTTGACAATGACCTGCTCGATCTTGGATGGATCGCATCGCACACGCGGCAGATCCTCGGGAAAATCATAGATCCGCGTGATACGCGATGTTCCCGGTATGTGCACGCTGCTCGCCGCCTTGGGTATGAGCGCGGCCATATCGGTGGGCATGCGCACCATGTCCTGCTTCTGGGAGAACCGCAGGAGGTCCTTCATTATCATGGTGGCCCGTGCCGCGCACTCAAGGATCATGGTCATGCGCTCGAGGCCCTTCTCGTTCAGCCCGTATTTCGCCGGCATCTTGAGCAGGTTCACCGCGGTCCCGGAAATGCCGGACAGCGGATTGTTCATCTCGTGCGCGATGCCAGCCGTCATGATGCCGATACTCGCGAGCTTTTCGGAGCGCATGAGCTGTTCGTTCATCCGGCGCTCATCCGTGACATCGCGGATCCGCTCGATTACATTGACAATCTGCGCGCCACCGCCCGAGACGGAATACGTTTCTACCTCATATACCCGCTGCTCGTTGCCGACCCGCTTGGTGACATTGCTCTTGCGCGCAGAAGCGCCGTTCTCGAACGTGATACGCGCCGGGCAATCGGCACATGGTTCCCCGCGGTCGAGGAACGCCCGGTAGCACTGCTCCCCTAAAACATCCCGGACCGATTTCCCCACGTGATCCGCATAGCTCCTGTTCACGCGAATTATGCGGAATTCCGGGCTTATGACACAGATATAATCGGCAATCGCATCGAGCGTGGTCTCGAGCTGCTTCTTGCTCAGGCGGATTTTCTCTTCGATATCGGGCGCAAGCCGCTCGGGAAAACGCGTATCCCGGTTCAGGCCCCGCCGGCGCTGGGCCAGAGCCTGCCGGTACCGAACCGTCACAATGACCAAGGCCACCACCAGCAATATCGCCACAACAGCGAGTACGGCAGCGGTTACCACCATATATACTCCGCCCACGGGCAGATCCTTTCTGCATGAAAGGATCGCTTTCGCGCGATCCTATAAGATCGTGCCATTCAGGGGGACAAAATGCAACTGCAATGACCGCGCCCGGCGCGCGCCGGGTGACGACCGCGACCAAGGGATTGGACCGCTAGAATACTATGGCGGCAAAGAAATCACGCGTGGATGCGGCGATCGGCAGGAACACATCGCCGGTCCCCAGAAGTATGAGGACTATTTCGAGGCCGAATACAACGCCGGCAAGAACAAGCAGGTTGGTGAGCAAACCGACGAGACCGCGGCGGACATTTTTCCGGCTCCTGCTCACAAAGAGAAATCGTCCTACGCCGTAGAAGAGTCGGGCCATATTCGTGGCATGCCAATCGGTTGCGTATGGGATAGTTCCGGAACACAGATAATATAGCGCATGACCGTTGAAAAACCGCGGCAGGAGCCGGGAATCCCAAAAACGCGTCATTGTACCGAATGAATTATTTTGGCCTTGGATGAAACCGCTTCGCATGAAATTTTCCGGGGTCACGGGAGGGATCACCGCCGCGCGCGGCTTCGATGCGCACGGGGTGGCCGCAGGCATCAAGGAATCAGGCCTTCCCGACGTGGGCCTCGTGTTCAGCGCAAACCCGTGCGCAGCAGCCGGGACCTTCACCACGAATCAGGTCCGTGCCGCGTGCGTGGACTGGAACATTTCCCTGCTTCCCTCAAAGGCGATTCGCGCACTCTGCTGCAACAGCGGTGTCGCCAATGCGTGCACAGGCGCGCGGGGCGCGCGTGATGCACGCGCCACCGCGCGCAAAGTTTCCCGCACATGCGGTGTCGCACCCGAGACCGTCCTTGTTGCATCGACCGGAGTTATCGGCGAGTTCCTTCCCATGGAAAAGCTGCGGGAAGGTATCGCATCGTGCGCTTCGCGGCTGTCGCAAAAAGGCGGCACGCGCTTCGCGCGCGCCATCATGACCACCGATACCGTCCCGAAGGAATACGCGATCAAAGTTCCCTTTTCGGGCGGCACGGCGGTTATCGGAGGGTGCGCCAAGGGAGCGGGCATGATCTGCCCGAACATGGCGACCATGCTGTGTTTCATTACCACGGATGCCCGCATCGGACCGGTCGCCCTTGAGCGCACGCTCCGGCGCGTTGTCGGGTGGACCTTCAATAATCTCACTGTCGACGGGGACATGTCGACCAATGACATGGTCCTAGCGCTGGCCAACGGGGCATCAGGCGCGGCCGTACGCACGAAGCGTGATGGCGAGGCGTTCGAAGATGCGCTGTTTGACGTGTGCAACCGGCTATGCGCGAAGATTGCCGGGGACGGGGAAGGCGCCACGAAACGGATAGAGGTGGCCGTTACCGGCGGGAAGACCTACGATGACTGCAAGGCCGCGGCAAAGGCCATCGCAAACTCGAACCTTGTCAAGACCGCCGCGTTCGGGTGCGATCCCAACTGGGGCCGCATCCTCGCCGCAATCGGCTCCTCAGGCGCGCGGTTTTCTCAAAAACGCATTTCTGTTTCGCTGTGCGGCATGCCGGTTTATGCCAGTCTCCGGCCTGCCGCGTTCGACACCGCGCGCATGCGCAAGGCCCTGGCAAAAAAGATTGTCACTATCGATGTCGATCTGGGGCTGCACGGAAAGACCTGCGCCGTGGCGCATACCTGCGATCTGACGTATGATTACGTGAAGATCAACGCTGAGTATCATACATGAGCCAGCGATCCGAAGAATGACCTACCGCATGGTATCGCTCACCGCCGCGCTCATGGATGCGGGAAAAGCGACAATGAGCACGCGTTTGAGGGCGAGGGCCGTGTCCGCTCCCCAGGGGCATTTGCCGATTATCGTAAGGATAGTGCCGACCACGAGCAGCGAGAATACGTAAATCGCCGCGGATCGCTTGACATACTCGACAGCGTGTTCCTTGAGCATGTATCGGTAGAAATTGAAATACACGAACGCGCCGATAAACAGCAGGGACAGCGCGCTCAGCGCGAGCACCCGTGAGAATCCCAGCGTTTCGCCCAGCCGCCAGGTCTCTTCGGTAAACGCCACCGGCACGGCTAGTATCGATGCGCCCACAATCACCTGCATCAGGTCCCGCGGCCGGAACTCCACCATCAACGGAGTAATGGCATAATTGATGGCCTTGCCCGCGGAATCGAAAACCGGCACCACCCGATGGAGGTAACCGCCGATACGCCTTATCGTGCTGGCCGGTCTCTTTTCAGTTTCCATTCCTTCCGCTCCCCTTCTTCCGTGCCGCGCGCGAAACCGCGCGCATGTGCGCGTTGACGGCCATATCCGTAATATGCGAAAAAATAGCTCTGTCAGCCGTGAAAACATACTCCATTCCTGTCCGGACAGCAGATTGCAGTACTCAGATCCGTTTGCCGCGTTCACAGCAGAAAAGGCCCTCCTCACGGAGAGCCTTTCATGCCAGCTACGAGCGGATAGAAAAAAAGCCTACGCCTTAATCTCAATCTTCTTCGGCTTGGCCTCTTCGCGCTTCGGGATACGGACTGTCAGAAGCCCGTTCTCGATTGTGCCGGACACCTTTTCCTTGTCATACTGCTGGCTCAACTGAAACGCCCGATAGTAATTACCGATATTGCATTGCCTCAGGACCGCGCCCCCGGGCTCCTGATGCGAGTTCTTTGCCTTGATGATCAGCGTATTGTTCTCGGTTATCTCGAGATTCACGTCGCCCTTGGCCACGCCCGGCAGGTCCACGGCGAACACCAGTTCATCGTCGTTCGCATATATGTCAACGTCCGGGCTGTAGGACGGTCCCGCATCGCCGAGCCCCTCGGCGGCCGTGCTGGTAACAGCGGTCTTCCCGCGTTTTTCAAGTTCCTGTGACATGGCGTCCACCTCCTTTATCCTACGTTGATCTGTATCTGTTTCGGCTTGGCCTCTTCGGCTTTCGGCAGCGTGACAGTCAGAATGCCGTCCTTGAACGCGGCAGTGATCTTGTCCGCCTCAACGCGCACCGGGATCCGGAATGATTTTTCGAAACCACCCAGCGAGCGCTCCTGCCGTACCACCACGGTCCTGTCGCTTTCCTCCATTGCCGGCTTCCGCGTCCCGGAAAGGGTCAGGACATTGTCAGAAAAGGTGATAGCGACCTGATCCCTGGCCAGTCCCGGAAGCTCCGCGTTTACCGTGATGTCATCTTTTGATTCATACACATTCACCAGTGGAAACGAATAGGCCAGTGAGCCGCGCGGGGCCCCTTCGAACACCCCCTCCAGCTGCTCAACGCGCTCTGCGGCAAAGACATTGCGGGCGTTGAGGCCGCCGGTGGGAAGAGGACTCATCGGCCATCGCCGCGGCGAAGATGTCGAGATTATGGTACCATCGGGCCCGGTGCGATTCAAGATACTCGAAATCCTCTATACGCCGGATCTCAAGATACGCTAGGAGGAAAACGTGGGAAAGGAACGTGAAACAAGAAGGGAACAGAAGAAGAAGGCGCAGAAGAGCCTGAAGCAGAAACGGCTTGACAAGAAGCTCAAGCGCGAAGGCGCTCTCATCCCGGGAGCCATTCACGTCGACTGATGACCTCGCGCACGGCGGCGCGGTCGGGCTTAGGA
>WJMI01000134.1 GCA_014728015.1 Chitinivibrionales bacterium
CACCCTACCTGGGTAGCTGGGAACGCGGCACGTATGAAGAGACGTTCTATTTTGAAGCGCCGGCAGCCGGGAATTCGAACGTGACAGAGCACAGAATCGGAATGTATACACGGACGAAGCATTTGCCGTTTTTTGATCGCGATCGTTACCTGCTCCGGATGACGCGGGCCGGAGGGCAGATTCAATGAAAAGATGCTCCCGCAACAGAGAACCTGAACAATGGAAAGCCTTCCAACGACCGTACAATAAGATGTCTCGACCCCTCCGGCGAAGAGAAGTACACGTGAGACGATGGTCCTTTTAAGAGCATTTGCCGTTGCAGTGGAGACCGTTGTATATATAGTCATACTCAATACCACATTGCGCAGGGCTGCAGCCTTGTCCGTACTGGCAAATGCACTCTCCGCACTGGTTGGATTGGCAGTAATGAATCCTTGCCATTAGGACCGGAAGCCGAGCAGACATTTATTCCATACTAGCCGGACACAAGGAATTTTCCTATTATGAATCGCAATTCTTTTCTCGCACCGGCCTTCATCGGCCTCATTGCAGCCTGCTCCTGGTCCGCCGACATCGTCGCCGTTTTTCCGGCACAGGGTGTTAATACCGATCAGAGTTTCGTCGATGCATTCGGTATGCTTCTGGCATCAAAGTACCGCAAAATTTCCGGTAAAGATGTGCTTCCTCCCACCAAAGCCGGCCGTGCCATCGGTACGGACAGCAGCTTGGTTGAAGCGGCCCGCGAGTTGAACGCATCGGAGTATCTCGAAATAGAGGCTGTCGGCCTCTACCTGAGCCGGAAGGAGCGCGCACGCGTGGAACTCGGCGAAGGGGCCGAAAGCAAGACCATCGTGGTCAGGATCGACAATGATGACGATGATGACGACGATGATGATCAGGACTTGCTGGACAATCACAAGACCGTGGTGACCGTCACCAGGCGCGATGCATCAACCGGCGGGCGCATCCACACGGTCGAAATGACGCTTGTTACGTATGGCGACATCGAGGAATCAACCGATCGTATCGCCGAGGCGCTTTTCAAGAAAGTATCTGTCGAGGAAGTATTGGGGATGCATAATGTCACGCGCCGCGAAGGCATGGGATACAACAAGCTGTTCGTCGATAACCTTAAGGGCGTGAAAATCGGGTTCATATACCCCCTGGCCAGGAATGCCGAAATTGTGAGCATCGTGTCCATTGGATACAATCACCGGTTCGACTCGGAAAAGTTCTTCATGGAGTTCGGCGCCGGAGGCCGGCTCCCCACGAGGATAGACATGGAAGAACAGCGCTGCTATGGCGGGCCGTACCTGCAAATCGGCGGAAGCTACTATTTCCTCAGAGGAATATTCGGCCTGCACGGCGGTCTGGGTTTGTCACCGCATTTCAATATGGTGGGTAACGAAGGTATCGAAGTAGGTCTGGTACCGTACATCCAGTTCGGCGGCTCGTTCCCGCGTAACTCGAAGATGCAGGCTTTTTTGAATGTCAAGGCAGGACAGAATGTCATGCCGATTATCACCGGCCGGGACCCCTCCTCGTGGAGCTCGGCCACCTATCCGCCGCCGGTCGAAAGCCATCCCACCGAAGTCGGCATTGAGCTGGGACTGGGATTCTAAAACTGTGCAGCAAACGATGCCCGAGTCGCGCAATTGCGGCCATCCACCAGTCGCAGTCGCATTGGTGCGACCATGAAAATGCAGAACCCCACTGCCATATGTTCGTAACTTACTGATTAACAATTAGTTACACTTGAAGCCCAGGAATTGGCACGCCTCCTGCTTATTGGACTGTTGGAATCCAAGGCCAACAGACTTACAGAAGGAGGAAAAGGTGGAAAAGCGGAATCGACACTCAAGCATGAGAGGGCTTGTTCGAGCCCTTGGGATCGTCATTGCGCTCGCAGGAAACAGCACGGCTTACAATCCCCAAATCGATCACTCATACTCGCTTGCGGCCGCATCTGCTACAGCTGAGCGATCGGCCAGACTCTACGCGGTCGGGGCCGCCATGGCCTGGACCGGCGCTATTGCATCACTGGTCATGATGGGTACCAGTGACGAATACCTGACGGCTGAGAAATACGCTCCCTGGTTTGCGGTCTCGGCGGCGGGCGCATCACTTCAGCATGTCGGGATTATACGGATTGCTAAGCAGTCAAGGAACCTGGAACGTGTGGCGCGCTCCGGCGCCCGGACGGGCCCATCCGAAACCGGTCGCATACTGGCTTTCTATATAAGCGGAATGATCCCCTCGATGGGCGCCGCCGCGCTGGTGACGGTCGGGGCGGTGCTCAACGAAGATCCTCTGGTGGCAATGGGCCTCGGCTCTCTCGCGGTCAGAGAGATTTTGTGGGCCAACGCGGCCGGCGGCGGCACGCGCCACATAAGAAACGTCGTGCGCACGATGGTCGATCCCAGATCCATTTCTGTAATACCCCGTATTTCTCCCGACGGCTCCGTGCGGGCGGCGCTCGCCTATGGTTTCAACGCCGAGTTCTGACGGGAAGCTCCAGCACCCTGTTCTTTTCTTCGCATCGCAATCAAAGGAGAAAAACCATGTTCTATATGCTCCTCCTCGTGACATTCATGGTTGCCCTGTTGTCCTGCTTTGTCGTTGTTACAGTATTCAATAAGCCTGTCGGCCAGATTCTCAAGCGCATTATCGCCGATGATATCAGTTCCGCATGGCTCAAATACATAACATTTGCCGTGTACGTAGTCGGTATTTCCGGCGGTGTGCGAATATGGGACCTGGAGAAGTACATCACCGCGCGCGCCAATGACGGCGAACCGCTGGTGCTCACCATGCAGCGATGGACCCTGGAGATCTACCGCACACTGATTGGCTCGCTCCAGAGCATGGCATGGGTGCTTCTGGTGTTCTTCGTATTCGCCCTGATAGCCTACGTGATCGTGCGCGCGTTCGAGTCGCGGCCGGGGCGAACACATGATCGGGCAAGGTGAGTCTTTTGAAATAGCTGTTGCGCCGTAATCAGAATTAGATTACGGGAGAACAACAAGGAAGCTGTCACAGGTTCTCTATGTCCCGGTTGGGCGAATTCTCCAGCGCAAAAGGTGCACCGTCAAGGAACGCTATGCGGGCAATCGGCCTCTCCCTGCTCTGCCTCTGTATCGGCGCTGCCTGCATTTCCAGGTGCAGCATACTCAAAGAGCAGAACCATGTCTTCATTCTCGATGCCGAGCCGCACGACTCCTCGACCGTTACGATATTCGATACCATCACGGTCACGCTCGACTATGAATTCGGCTCCAAGTATCGCGATGCAGGTGTCATTCTGGCCATGGATATGCTCTGCGACAAGGACTATACGGGCGGCGAGCTCGTATTCGACACGCTCACTTCCGCCTCTGCGGTCATTGATGTGCGTTTCACGCTGGCGGAATTCGATTCGCTCTGCAGGTTCGAGAACACTCCCGATTTTCACGCTTTCAGATTCAAGCTGGTGCTTGATCGAAGCGGCGAATTGGACCGCGTAGTACGCTCGGGCCTCCTATACTATTATCATACCAATCCCATTTGAAGAACGCCCATTCATTTCCTTATTGACGAGACCTGGGCAATCATGTATACTGAAGAGAGAGACAGAGCTCCGTCACCACAACTCCATGAAATAAGGCATAATACAAAGTCCACCTATAGTGCTGGTTGCCAACTTTTTCATAAGGCATTGGACTAACATAAGTGCTGGGATATACGCAAATATCTCAGCACATAGCAGGCTGCGTCCCTGCCTTTTCAATGCTGCACGAGGACTGCTTCCTGTAGTCTCCACATTTGCGTTTGCTTCTCTCACCGGCTGCGCAGGGCGTATTGCCACACATCAGGAACTCGATTTCAGTTCAGCCTTCGAGACCGACTCGCTCGTTGCCGAGGCAGAGCAGACTATCGCCGAGCAGGATCTGACAGAGCCGATTGATTCCGTTTACGCGCGCGTGGGAGCGCTCATGGACAGGGCACGTGTCGCATGTGCCGACAGCGCTTTCCCGCTCGCCGACTCCCTGCTCAGAGAAGCTCTTGCCATACTCGAAACGAAAAACGGCGTGCTTCCGGAAGAACGCGAGGAGCATACCGAGCATCACGAGCAGATTGCCGGTATCTATGCGGACCTGTTTCCTTCGGAATACGCCGACAAGACCCCGGAAAGCGTGGCATCCATGGTGTTTCAGCGCCAGTTGACCCTGTCGCTGGATTCTCTCTCGCTTTCGCCTGATGACAGCGCGCGCCTTGCCAACTTAAACTGCCGGCAGGGCGTGCCGTACAACCTGCCTATCACATTCAACGAGCGCGTGCAGAAATCGTTGTTTGTCGTGGTCGAACGGCGGAAAAAGACCGTGGAGCGCTGGATCGAGAAAGCCCTCCATTATCTCCCCGTCATGAAACAGCTTTTTGCCGACAGCGGTCTCCCCACCGATCTGACCTATTTGCCCCTTATCGAGAGCGGGTTCAACCCGCGCGCCTACTCCTACGCGCATGCATCGGGTATCTGGCAGTTCATTCCTTCCACGGGACGCCGTTACGGGCTCCGGATGAACTACTGGTTTGACGAGCGGCGGGACCCCTTGAAATCGACCAAAGCCGCTATCAGCTATCTCAAAAAACTCTACAACGATTTCGGTGACTGGTATCTCGCGCTCGCCGCCTACAATTGTGGCGAGAACGGTGTGGCCCGGGCCATTGCCCGGGCAGGTACGGACGACTACTGGCAGCTGCGTCTCCCCCGCCAGACCATGAATTACGTACCGCAGTTCCTTGCCGCGCTGATGGTCGCCAAGAACCCGTCGTGTTTCGGGCTTACTGTCGGGGAGACAGAGCCCTTTTCCCTGGACACGGTCCATGTGAGTGAGTGTCTCGACCTGCACACGATCGCCGCCGGCATGGACATTCCGTTCGCCGAGCTCAAGAGGATAAACCCCCACGTGCGCCGCTGGTGTACGCCGCCCGATGTCACCGATCTCGCCCTGTATCTTCCGCAGGGAAAGGGCCCTGAATTCGCGCCGTTCTACGCAACGCTGTCGGAAAAAGACAAGGTCAAGTGGTATCGGTACGACATCCGTCGGGGCGACAACCTCGGGGCCATCGCATCCAGGTTCGGCCTGTCGGTTGCCGCTCTCAAGTCGGTCAACAAGCTCAGCTCCAGCAAGATTATCGCGGGCAAACACCTCTTCGTTCCGGTGCCGGCCGGCCGGCATGTCGACAGCCGGACGCCCGATGCCGCACCGGCAGGTAAAAATCCTTCACCGCCGGCCGGCGAAGCCGCATATGTCAAGTCCGGCCTGACGAAAAAGACCTACCGGGTAAAGCCCGGCGATACGGTGTCCGAGATCGCCGAGCGATTCGGCGTTTCCTCGCGTGACATCCTGCACGCCAACGGCATCCGCCGCGCCCGGGGCCTTCGCGCCGGGCAGACTATCACGCTGTGGGTCAAACCCGGTTCGCCGCTACCCGGCGGGTCCGCAGCCATGGCATCCCCGCGTCACGCCGAAGCGGATTCACGCGGCCTTTCCCAATACACGGTGAAAAAAGGCGACAACCTGTATACCCTGGCAAAACGTTTCAATACTACCGTCGACGAGCTGGCAAAGCTGAACGGCCGCCAGAAATCCAACTTCCTTATCTACCCCGGCCAGACGCTCCTGTACCGGCGCAGGTCCGAATCGGCCGGGAATGCGCATCTTCACTCTGATTCTCATAATGCCCCGCGAAACGCGCACTACACCGTGCGCAAGGGAGACAACCTCTACACCCTCGCCCGGCGATTCTCCATCGACGTTCGGGACCTCCAGCGTGCGAACGGACTGCCCGAGGACGCCGTCATCAAAATCGGCCAGAAGCTGCTCATTCCGTCGGTGCCCGCGGCTGCCGCCGCCGGCCCGGCTCGCGAAATGCGCGTAGTATATTACACCGTACGTAAAGGCGACAGTCTCTGGGATATCGCCCGCACGCACCGTGTGTCGGTGGAGCGAATCACCAGGGCCAACCAGATCACCAAAGACACGGTCCTCATGCCCGGCGATTCAATCGTGATTGTAATGTCGGAGGAATTGTGACCCGGCGCCAGAAAATCACCGTGGCCGCGCTTCTCGCCGCCCCGGTCGTTATCGGCCTCCTCCTCCTCTCATTTAACGAGAGCCCCAGCTCATCGATAGTTCCCGTCCAGCAGGCGAACCGGATAGGGCTTGTGCGGATAGTGGATGTTATCTACTACGCCGATAACTATGTCTGGCAGCTGAAGGAACTGCGCAAGGACAAGTCGATCGCCGGAGTGATCATCAGGGTGGAATCCCCGGGCGGCGGGGTAGCGCCCTCCCAGGAGCTCTACAACGAAGTCATGCGCTACCGCAAAGAGGACAAGCCCCTGGTGGTGAGCATGGGCAATCTGGCGGCATCAGGGGCCTACTACCTGTCGAGCCCCGCAATAAAGATATTCGCTAACCCGGGAACGCTTACAGGCAGCATTGGTGTCATATTCCGTTTCCCGCAATACCACAAGCTGTTCGATAAAATCGGCCTTGATATGGAGACCATCAAAGCCGGCCGCTACAAAGACATCGGTACCCCGCACCGCAGCATGTCGCGGGATGAGCGCAGGCTGTTGCAGGAGCTTCTCGACGACACCCACGAGCAGTTTATCGGGGATGTCAGCCGGGCACGCTCCATGGAAGCTGATTCTCTCCGGAGCATAGCGGACGGCCGCATATTCACCGGCCGCCGGGCAAAGGAAATAGGTCTGGTGGACAGTCTTGGCGGCTACGAGGTCGCCCTCGCATGGCTGCGCGAGCATGTCGGCCTGACCGAAAAGGCGAAAACCATAGAAAAAAAGAAGCGTCACTCCCTGCTCCGGGATGTTCTCACTGAAGGCATTTGGGACAGAATACCCTTTCTCGGCAGGCCCCATCAGCCCGGGGGAATGTACTTCCTGATGGAGCACTACTGAGCGTTGATTCAGGCATACCTGGCCGCAGGGCCCAAAAAAGCCGTTTCCGCTATTGCGCGGCATGTGTGCTTTTGTTAGTTTCTATACCGGCATTCACCTGATTAACCGATCACCCATTCGCACAGGAGGCAACGATGAGTCTGGAGCCTTTGCTGAACGAGATTGAGAACCTGAAGGCCGAATACGAGAAGTTTCAACGCGGGAACAAGTCCGCGGGAACCCGCGCGCGCAAGTGCCTGCAGAACGTCAAAAAGGCCGCGCAGGACATCCGTGTGGAAATCCAGGAGGCCAAGACAGGAATGTAGCGGCGGCGCGCTCTCGCAAGAGAACAAGCCTGAACGGAGGGGCATTGTCCCCTCCTTTTTTTGTCCTTTCCGCACGCTTTGCGCAATATTTTCCTCTGCTGATCGTACTCCCCCGATTCGTCCTGAGTCCCTTTGTCTGACCGCGGGACCGGCCAGTGTGCATTCAACGGTATTGACTTCGCCTCGGCACATTTTTAAATTATGGGTCACCGCGTTTTGGCGGTTCTCGTATTTCATTGTATGTAAACACCTTACAATGTTCTCTCAGCTTGCAGCAGGTGGTGGGCTATGAACGGTTCAAACGGTTCTGTGATGATGGATGTGCGGCAGTTGAACAAGCGCTTCGGCGATGTGCATGCCGTCCGTGACCTCACGTTCCAGGTGAAGAAGGGCGAGGTGTTCGGGTTTCTCGGGCCAAACGGCGCGGGAAAAACGACCACCATGCGCATTGTAACATGCTACATCCCCGCATCATCGGGCACTATCAGTGTGGGCGGCCACGATACGGTCGAACACAGCCTGGATGTCCGCAAAAAGATCGGCTACCTTCCCGAGAACAACCCTCTCTACAACGACATGATGGTGACCGAATACCTGAAGTTCGCCGGCGAGCTCCGGGGAATGCAGGGCGACAAGCTTTCATCACGGATCGACGAGATGGTCCAGGTGTGCGGGCTTGCCAAGATGACCGGCAGAGAGATCGGCAAGCTTTCCAAGGGATATCGTCAGCGTGTCGGCCTCGCCCAGGCAATGCTTCACGACCCCGACCTGCTTATCCTTGACGAGCCGACATCAGGGCTCGATCCGAACCAGATAATAGAGATACGCGAGCTTATCAAGAAAATCGGGCGCGAGAAGACGGTCATTTACTGTTCGCATATCCTGTCGGAGGTGTCGGCCACGTGCACCCGTATTCTCATTATCAATAACGGCTCTCCGGTCGCGACGGGCACGGCCGAAGAGCTCACGTCGCAGATGGGCAGCGGCAACCAGTACGTGCTGCGCGTGCGCGGGAGCGGGCCGGATATCGAGGCCAAGCTTCAGGGGGTCGCCGGCGTGTCGTCGGTCTCTGCATCGCAGGACAATGAGTGGGCATCAGTCCGTGTCGCATGCGAGGGCAACGAGGATATCGGCGAGTCGCTGTTTCGATGCGTGGTCGACAACAGGTGGAGCCTTGCCGAGCTGAAACGCGAGCGGGCGAGTCTGGAAGAAGTATTCACCCAGCTAACGAGAGGTTAGTGCCATGCAGAACGTTCTAGCGATCTTCAAGAAAGAGTTCAAGGCGTACTTTCTCTCACCGATCGCCTATGTGTTCATCACGGTCTACCTGGTTGTAACGAACTTCCTGTTCTTTCAGGGGTTTTTCATAATCAACCAGGCTGATATGCGCGGGTATTTCGGCCTGCTGCCGTGGGTATTTCTGTTCTTCGTACCCGCCATCACCATGCGTATCTGGGCCGAAGAGAAAAAAGTAAAAACACTCGAACTACTGCTGACATGGCCCGTGAGCGATCTCGAGGTGGTCATCGGCAAGTTCCTCGCAAGCTTCTGTTTTCTGGGTATCACCATCCTGTTGTCGATTACCGTGCCGATTACCATCGCTCTCCTGGGCAATCCCGATGAGGGCGCGATAATCGGCGGGTATATCGGCTCGCTGCTTATGGGCGCCGCATATCTGTCCATCGGGCTGTGGGTGTCCTCGCTTACCGAAAACCAGATTGTCGCGTTCATCATCGGCGTGGTCGTGACATTCGCCCTGTTCATGATCGGCAATCCGTTCGTGACCATGGTTGCGCCCGCCGGCGCCGTCCCCCTCCTAACGTATCTGGGGCTGGGCAATCATTTCGAAAGTGTCGGCCGCGGCGTGATAGACAGCCGCGACATCGTCTACTACCTTTCCGTAATAGGCTTCTTCCTTTTCCTCAACATCCGTTCAATCGAAAGCAGGAAGTGGGAATAGTATGGCATCGAAGAAGGTTACTAATCGGACGCAGTCCGCTGTATTCGTGCTGATTATCCTCGGGTTCGTCGCCGTTTTCAATTACCTCTCGACCAAGTGGTTCTTCCGGCTCGACCTGACCGAAACAAAGGAATACAGCATCTCGGATGCATCCAAGAACATGCTGAAAGGCCTCGATGATCTCATCAATATCAAGGTCTATTTCTCGCGGAACCTTCCCCCGCACCTGCGCTCGCTCGAATCGGGCATCAAAGACCTTCTGGCCGAGTTCAAGGCCTACGCCGGCGGCAACCTGCGGGTGACATGGCAGGACCCCGCCGACGACGAGGAGATCAAGCGCGAAGTGCGCGGCATGGGCATCCCGGAAGTCCAGCTTCAGACGTTCGAGAAGGACAAGGCCCAGGCCATGAACGCGTTCCTCGGCATCGCGGTTTTGTATGCCGACAAAAAGGAAGTGCTGCCGGTCGTGCAGGACGTGCGCAATCTGGAGTACGATCTCGCGCAGGCCATCATGAAGGTGTTCCGGAGTGAGACCCCGCTGGTCGGCGTGCTCAAGACCGACACGCTTCCCGCAATCCCGCCGCGCATGATGCAGCAGATGAACATGGAAGATCCCACCGAGAAGAAGTACAGTCCGATATTCGAGAACCTCAAGCAGAACTACGAAGTCAAGACTGTCGACATTTCCGAAGGCCAGAAGATCGATTCGACGATCCGCACGCTCATCGTGCCCGGCGGCGACGAGGCCTCGTTTACCGAGCGCGACCTGTTCGAAATCGATCAGTACTTCATGGGCGGCGGCAACCTTATCGTGCTGGCGGATGCCGTTTCCCTCACCTTCCAGTACGGAGTCAGCGCATCGGGCCAGGAGCCCAAGATTATGGACCTCCTGCAGCACTACGGCGTGCGGGTTGAAGACGATATCGTGCTGGATGCATCATGCGGCCAGGTGCAGATCCCCCAGAAATTCGGCTTCATGACCATGAATGTCGCTGTAAACTATCCCTATTTTGTGCGGGTCGGCGAAGGCGGGTTCCACAAGGACAATCCCGCGGTCTCGGGACTGGCGGAGCTGATCATGCCGTGGGTAAGCCCGCTCACGCTTCTGGTCAACGAGGCCGGTGACGAGGCGGTTGAGGATTCCGGGGCAGTGACCGCCGCCGTGCTGGTGCAATCCTCCAAGAGGAGCTGGCTCGACGAGGGCCCGGCATTCAACCTCAATCCGCAGCAGGACTGGGGGTCGATGATCCGGGAAAACGAGGACCGCCTGCAGCAGCACAACCTGATAGTGTATCTCAACGGCAATTTCGAGAGCTATTTTAAGGGCAAGTCCGTCCCGTCGGTCAACGAAGAAAGCGATACGTCAGACAGCGCGGATGCCCTCGGCGGAATCAAACTGAGCGAGGCGGATCGCGACCGCACAATTGTCCCGTCAAACTCCGGCGGGCATTTGGTGGTGGCCGGCGACTCGGACTTCCTGTCGGCCCAGAACGCCGCGCCGGACAACATCACGTTTTTACTCAATGTGGTCGACTGGCTCTCGCTCGACGAGAACCTCATCGGTATCCGCTCGCGCGCGCTGGTGGATCGCACCATCACCGATGATCGTCTTGAAAAGGGCTCGGCATTCCCCAACCTGATCCGGTTCGCCAATATCTTCACCATGCCGGTGATCCTGATTATCATTGGTCTTGTTCTGTTCTTCCGGCGGCGTGGCGCCGTTGACAAGCCCGCCGCGGCAAAACCAGCTTCCGAACCAGCGCCCAAGACAGAAACAAAGGAGTCGAACCAATGAACAACACGAAAAAACTCATCACACTCGGCGGCGCGCTGATCGTTGTGGTGGCAATCATCATGGTGTCCGAAACCATCCGGGACCGGAAATCATCGCCCACGGCACGCCCCTTCTTCCCCGGGTTTTCCGAGGCCACGTGTTCCGCGTTCACGGTTGCCGACGACAAAGACACGGTCAAGGTCTTCCGCAAGGGTGACGTATGGATGGTGAAGCGGGTCGCTGCCGGGGCCGCACCCGAGCAAGCCGGGAGCGAGGGCGGGGCGATCCCCCCTGCGGACGAGGCCGGGACCGAGCAGACGGCCCCTGAAACCACGGCCTACCCCGCCGACA
Source organism: Chitinivibrionales bacterium (assembly GCA_014728015.1). GTDB lineage: Bacteria > Fibrobacterota > Chitinivibrionia > Chitinivibrionales > WJMI01 > WJMI01. The sequence continues at coordinate 11,352 of WJMI01000134.1, forward strand.
GCGCGGCCGTACACCGCGCGCTCGAGAAGCTCGAGGGCATGTCGAGAGATATTCTCGTGTCGCAGAATCCCGAAAAGCAGGAAACATTCGAGGTCGACAGCGCGCATGGAGTCCTGGTCGAAGTACTCGGCGAGAAGGGCGAATCCATGGGCACATTCAGAATAGGCAAGAACGCGGCCAATTACAGCAGCCACTACGTCCGTATGCTGGGGTCCGACGATGTCTGGTCGACCGGGGGCAGCATCAAGTATGCGTTCTTCGGTGATCTCAAGCGCTGGCGCGACAAGTCCATACTCCGCTTCGAACCATCGTCGGCCACCGCGCTCACGGTGGCAAGAACCGACACGGCGACCGGCGAGACAGTCAGGCTCGGGCTGACCAAGTCGGCGGACTCTCTTGACAAGGTAGAATGGAGCCTGGTCGAGCCGGAAAAGGCCCCGGCGCGCGAGGATGTTGTCGAAAAGATGATTTCAGCGCTCGCCAAGCTCAACACGAACGACTGGGACGCCTCCGGCGCGGCGGACACGATCACCGGGTTTGACAATCCCTGGATTGTCGCCAGTGTTTCTCTCGAAAACGGCGACACCGAGCGAATCGTGGTCGGCAACAAGAAAGGCAAGAACGATAACAAATACTATGTGAAGGCCGATGGTCGCGAAGAGGTGTTCCTGGTGTATGACAGCTCGCTCAAGGAGCTGAAAAAGACCTTCGACGACCTCAAGGCCGATGAGCCGAAAGCCGAAGAAGATCAAACTGAAGACGCCCAGGATTCATGATCACGCGCCGGAGATGCACCAGAAAAAAGCCCCGCTCGGCGAGCGGGGCTTTTTTTGTATGTGGAGCGGGAGACGGGGGTCGAACCCGCGACGGCTTGCTTGGGAAGCAAGAACTCTACCACTGAGTTACTCCCGCCTGCAATCCTAATCGTATCTCGCTGAATACGGGTTCAAAGATACATGCGATTATGAGACCAAGTCAACAGTTTCCCTTGTTGGCGGACCTCGCTGTGTCATATTTTTAGGCGTTAGTACTTTATTATTTTTCCCCCCGCCGGAAAGGTCACCGTCCGTCCAGCATGCCTGAGAAAATCGCTATCACCGACGGCACTCTTGCGGTTCCAGACAATCCAGTGGTCCCCTATATCGAAGGTGACGGCACCGGACCGGATATCTGGCGCGCGACACAGCACGTGCTCGACAGCGCCGTTGAGAAAGCCTTCGGCGGAAAACGCAAAATCGCGTGGAAAGAAGTGCTGGCCGGAGACAAGTCGCACGGTCACAACGGAAGCTGGCTTCCCGATGAAACAGTCGAGGCGTTCCGCGCGCACCATATCGGCATCAAGGGCCCGCTGACAACGCCGGTCGGCGGCGGTATCAGGAGCATCAACGTGGCGCTCCGGCAGCAGCTCGACCTGTTCGTGTGCCTGCGCCCGGTACGCTATTTCCCGGGCGTGCCCAGCCCGGTCAAGAAGCCCGATCAGATCGACATGGTCGTATTTCGCGAAAACACCGAAGATATCTATGCGGGCATCGAATTCAAGCAGGGCGAAAAAGACTGCGACGAGTTCCTCGCCCTGTTCGAGAAGCATTTCCCCGACCGCTTCACAAAGATTCGTTTCCCGCGTACCGCGGGCATCGGTATCAAGCCGGTATCCAAGGAAGGCACGCGCCGTCTTGTCCGGGCCGCGATAGAGTACGCGCTCGACAACGGCCGCCGCAGCGTGACCCTGGTACACAAGGGCAACATCATGAAGTTCACCGAGGGAAGTTTCCGGGACTGGGGCTATCGGGTTGCCCGGGACGAATACGGTTCGGAGGATCTGGACGGTGGCCCCTGGCAGATCATCAAGGAAAAGGATCGCGAGCTGGTGGTGAAGGATATCATCGCCGATGCGTTCCTGCAGCAGATACTCACCCGCCCCGCCGAATACGATGTCATCGCAACGCTCAACCTCAACGGCGACTATATTTCCGATGCTCTGGCCGCCCAGGTGGGCGGTATCGGGATCGCGCCCGGCGGGAACATTAATTACGAAACAGGTATCGGCGTATTCGAGGCCACGCACGGCACGGCGCCGAAATATGCGGGCCAGGACAAGGTGAACCCGTCATCGCTCATTCTGTCCGGCGAGCTCATGCTCCGGTACATGGGCTGGAACGAGGCCGCCGATCTTGTCGTGCGGGGGATGGAGCGGGCCGTGGCGAACAAGACCGTGACCTACGATTTCGCGCGTCTCATGGATGGCGCGACAGAGGTTTCGTGCTCTCAATTCGGAAACGTGATCGTTGAAAACATGCTGTCCGACTGATAGACTTATGTATTGGACGTGAGGACCGACCCCGGGAAGTATCTGCCATGTTTTTTCTTTCCATACTGGTGGGAGTCGCCTTCTTTCTTATTGTGGTGCTGGTGGCCATCCATATCGGCATGCGATCGCGCACGCCCGACGAGCCCCCCGAGTCCCCGACAATCCATGCAAGCGGCATCTACAGCATTGTCCGTCGCTCCCCGCGCGACAGTATCGCCCAGTTCAAGCCTTCGCAGGACGAGCTGAGCCAATATTTGGCCGGCAAAAACGAAGATATACAGGGAAAGCCTCTGACCGGGGACGACAAGAAGGCCCTGGTGAGCCGGTGGGAGCAGAGCCTGGAAGAGAATATTCGCGAGGTGGAAGCCGGCGATCATCAGGGTGTCGAGTTTTACTATTACGATTTCGACGAAGACGACCCGGTGTGCAGGGGCAGAATTGATCAGGGACATTTTGTCACGCGGGAAGAGATATTCAAGTTTCCACGCACCATACCCCCGTTTCACATCGGCTGCAGGTGCAGGCTCAAGGCGCACCATGGCTCCGAGGATTTGCGGGAAACCACGCGACTCGGCATGCGGCCGCTGTTTCGTGACGAATCCCTTCCGCCTCTTCCCACGTGGAGTGACATTCTGAAACTGTCGTAGAGGCCGGTGTAATGAAAATGCCCGTGAGAGCTGCTCTCGGTTGTGTGTGCATACTGTCGCTTCTGGTCACGCGGGCGTGGGCGGTAGGCGAATCCGCGGTTATTACCCTGGTATTCCCCCCCGGCGCGCGCGCAACCGGTCTGGGCGAAACGTTTGTCGCGGTCGCCGACGATGCCAACGCCACGTTTTTCAACCCCGCCGGCCTGGGCCAGGCCCCGCTGGCCAACTCCTGGAGACTCCACAAAACGGAAAAGGGCGCGACGTTCACCGCGGTCGCGGCAAAGCGCAGGAAGGATTTCGGCAGGCGCGAGCGCGTGTGGGCGGGCACCACCGAGGGACTGCTTCGCTACAACGGCAAGGTCTGGGAAAGCTACGAAACCTACGTGATCGAAAAAGAGGACGATCTCTTTGGGATCGCTGAAAAATTCATTTATGCCGACGATGAGAAGCTTATTCAGCAGGCCGTGAAGGTCATCAAGGATGCCAACGATATCGACAGGAAACGGTCGGCGGCAATACGGCGCATTCTCGATACGGCCGTGGTCGACTCCTCTGCTGAAAAGAAAGAGGCGCTGATAGAAGTTCTGACGAATGAGATTCTGGAACTCGACCAGATCGACCAGAATGCAACCAAGATCTACGGACTCATCGCGGTCAAAGTCGACTCCGCGCGGGCAGACACCCTCGCGGCGCAGATTGCCGATGTGTTCGACATCCCCGATACCCGCTTCGAAGACCTGGTCGAATTGAAGATCCCGTTCGATATCGCGGTCCATGACAGCGTATCGGCCCTTGCCGTGGATGCCCAGCAGCGGCTATGGGTCGGGACGGCGCGCGGGTTGTGGAATTACGACGGCAAATCGTGGAACTATTACTCCGTCCTCGACGGGCTCCCGTCGAACATGATTACCTCGGTCGCTATCGGTCCCAACAGCGAAATAGCAATCGGTACCGACCGCGGCGTGGGGCTTCTGGCCGAGGGGCGCTGGCAGAATTTCAGCATCGATGCCGGCCTGCCGGACAGCCTCATATCAGCCGTCGCGTTCGGCAGCGAGGGCGCCTTGTGGGCGGGCACCGCAGAGGGACTCGCCAGAAAGGACGACACCGCCTGGACCGTGTTCGATACGACCGACGGCCTTCTTGCCAAGGGGGTCACGGCCCTCATGTACGACTCCGAAGAAAACCTGTGGATCGGCGGGCAGGACGGCGTGACCGTGTATACCGAGACAGCGTGGAAACGCTATAAATTTCCGGACAGCCGCGTGCACTGCTTTGCCGAGCAGCGAACCGGGCGCGTGTGGATTGGAACCAACAAGGGCGCCGTGAGCTACAAGGCGGGACGGTCCCGGACCGACCGCGAGGGCAAAAAAATCGTGAAGCCGCCCACCTGGAAGGCCTACCATTCGAAAAACGCGCTCAAGGGAAACAATGTCGTCGGCCTGACCGTGCACGGAAAGGATATCTGGCTTGCCACCGATGAGGCCGTCAACCAGTATGATCGTGCCGACATGGAATTCCTGTTTTTCTACGAGCCGATCCTGCCGGCATTCGGTATCACCGACTTGTGGCACATCTACTCGGCCTACGTCCTCCCTACCGAGGACTGGGGAACGATCGGCATCTCGTTCAACTATCTCAACTTCGGTGTCAATACCTGGACCGATGAGCTCGGACGCGAACTTGGCGAGGCGCGCTCGTGGGAAGGAGTACTGGGGATCAGCTACGGTCTTCCCATCAAGGAGGACCTGTCGTTCGGTCTCAATATCAAGTACGTGCACAGCGCGC
>WJMI01000135.1 GCA_014728015.1 Chitinivibrionales bacterium
GAAGATGCTTGCCGACGAGCTGGGCTTGGATTTCGACAAGGAAATCAACCATCAGTTGCGCGGCGTGTCGCGCGTAGAAAGCCTCAAACGGATCTACCGGCACAACAACCGGGAGCTTCCGCCGGAAGATGCATTCAATGCGCAAATGGCTAAAAAGAATGACAAGTATGTTGACCTCATCGGCACCATGAAACCCGAGGACATACTTCCCGGGTCGCTCGAGCTCCTGCGCGGGCTGCGCGATCAGGGTATCAAGTGCGCGATCGCATCGGCTAGCAAGAATACCCCGAAAGTCCTTGCCGCCACCGGGCTGGACGAGCATGTCGACGGCGTTGCCGACGGGAACCAGGCGAAAAAGTCCAAGCCCGATCCCGAGGTGTTTCTGCTTGCCGCGAACAATATCGGGTGCGCGCCGGAAAACTGTATCGGTGTGGAAGATGCCGAGGCCGGTATCGAGGCGATCCAGCGGGCGCACATGGTCTCGGTGGGCATTGGCGAATCGGCGGGCCAGGGCGATCTCGTGGTCGGCGGTGTAGCCGAGCTCTCTGTCGATATATTGAAGAACCTGTTCGCGGAAAAAGCCGCGGGCTGACAAACCGGGCCGTCGCCGCGAAGCGGCGGAAACCGCGGGAACGTTCTATGCCGATAGCATTTGCAGGGCTGCTGCGGAAGGCCAGGTTCCCTTCGGTAAAGCACCAGTACAGCTACGATACGCCGTTCTACGTGGGCACGAAGCTCAAGAATGAACGGATCGGGACGGTGCATATGCACCCGGGGGTCGAGCTGGGATCGGTGCCGCGCGGCGAAGGGCGCATCTATGTCGACGGCACCTTCTATCCGCTGCGGCAAGGGGACTGCATTTTCATCGACGGCATGATACCGCACGGCGTGGAGACCGAATCCACCGAGCCGTTCGAAAACCTTCACGTGCATCTCAGCACCGAATCGGTGATACATGCATCGCCCCGCGAGGGCGACCTTCGCCTGCTCGAGCCGTTCGTGGCGACCCAGGCCGGCGTCGTGCCCGTGATATCAGGCGCGGATCGAGTGTTCGCGCTGCTGCACGATGCGCTCGAGGCCTACCTTTCCGGAAGTGAACTCAGCGAGCTGAGCGCGTGGTCGATTGTCACGTGTGCCCTGGTCGAACTCAGGCGCGTGGTCATGCCCGAAATCGAGAAGATCCGCGATGAGGGCTGGCTGAAAACCAACGAAATTGTGACCAAGGCGGTTTCATACATTCGCGGCCGTTTCGGCGAGCCGCTCTCGCTGGAAGACATTGCGCGCAACTGCAGTTGCAGCGTATCGCATCTGTCGCACGTATTCTCGCGCCACATGGGGAGTTCCCCCATTGAGTATCGCAACCGAATCCGTATAGCCCACGCGGTTCGAAGGCTGGCATCGAGTGATGCCAAGATCGAGCGAATAGCGTTTGACTGCGGATTCGAGAGCTACTCCCAGTTCCGCCAGCTATTCAAGCGAATGACTGGACAGACCCCGGGAGCCTTCCAGAAGAAAGCAAGATCTCAGCAGCCTTCGGCGCAATCACGGTAGCCCGCGCAGCACTCCCCCCGTATATTCTGCAGAACAGGCCGCATTCCGGCCATTCCAGCCGTTTGTAAGGGGGAAAAATGTCAAAACGCCCGGATTTTGCACAGAGTTTCTCGCAGATGGCGATTGCCGCCGGTCTGACGGTTCTTCTCCTCAGGGCAATGGCCAGCGGCCTGTCGTACCATGTCTCGCCCGATGGAAGCGACTCGAATGACGGGAGCGAAGGATCGCCGTTTCTCACGATTACCAGGGCAGCGGGCGTGGTGCAGCCCGGCGATATCGTGTATATCGCCAATGGCGTATACAGGGAGAACGTCCCGATTACGACATCGGGTACCGAGTCGGCGCCTATTGTGTTTATCGGCGAGAGCACGGAAGGTGTCATCATTGATGCGGAAGGAACCAGGCGGCACTGCATCGAGGCATACGGCATTGACTACGTCCACTTGAAAAAGCTCACGGCCCGGGGAGCGATATGCGAATCGGGCCAGGACGAGGCCATCCAGATAAAGTGGCTCGATTCGATTCCCACCGGCGAGCCCGACGTGTTCGAAAAGGACACCGCCGATGGGTGGGTGCTCGAGGACCTTCTGGCCGAAGACAATATCGGGCGTGGCATTTTCCTTATCGGCACGAGAAATTTCGTGGCCCGGAGAATAGTCGCCCAGCACAATTTCGCCACGGGCTTCGGCGGGTCAGCCAACTGGAACCTGCATATATCAGACTGTATCTGCCGCTGGAACAATGAAGGGCTGGACTACAATCCCTACGATTCCGAGCACCAGCAGGGTGTCGTGACACCCGACAACAGCAACGGCGTCGGCAAGAGCATGATCGGCAAGTACCAGCTTGCCGGATCATTCGAGGCGGGTGGGGGAAAATTCCTCCGGGCGAAAGGCATGCTGGTCGAGCGTCACCTGGCATATGAGAACTACGGTAACGGTATGTGGTTTGATGCCTGGAACGAGAATGTTGTCATCAAGGACTCGCATTTCTATGGCAACAAGGGCGTTCGCTACAATTGGGAAGGCGCCGGATTGATGCTCGAGCTTAACAATGTGGGGCCCATCGAGGTAAACAACTGCTATTTCCACGACAACGTGGGATCGGATTTCCTGGTGGCCGAGAGCCAGAATATCACGCTTGTCAATTCGCTCGTCAAAGGCAAAATAGAGCTGCGCGACATGGACGATCGCGAGTCGCAGGATCCCACCCTGATAATCGCGCACCTTCGGGCGGAGAGCAACGTGTTTCAGAACTGCAATATTGCGGGATCGCTGGACGTGCATGACTGGTCGAAATCCAAGATCCAGGCACGCGATGTGATGTTCGATCACAATGTGTGGCAGGGAAGCACGCCCAAGGTGTCCAATATCAATCGCAATACCTACACGGGATTCGATGCGATCCGGAACGGGACCGGATGGGCGATGAACAGCACGACCAGCAGCGACTGGGATGAATGGAGTATGCCGGATGCGCCGGTTGCGATACGTCCGGCGCGGCCGGCCCGCGCCGCGAGCGTGTTTGCTCCTGTCCGTCCGAACGCCCTCGTGTTTGACCTGCGCGGGCGGCTGATTTCATCGCCGGAGGGCAGCGGGCGCGCATTCACAACAGGGGACCTTCGCTGCTGCGCGCCCGGCGTGTATATCAGCCGCGCGCGCGCGATGCAGGCGACGCGGCAGGCCCGGTTCTAGAACCTCGATTGACAGGGTATGCTGTTGGAGGGGGGAGTCTGCATGGTCACGCGATACGAGAAGTTTGATTTGCCGCTGATCGCGCGGCGGGCCCGGAATTATATCACGTCGATGGTGGATGAGGCTCTCGACTACCTGCCGTACTGGTTTATACAAATCAATGAATCGCCCGCGTACGCGCGCCACGTGCGCGTTGATGATGCCGAGCTGGTGGCAAGCTGGTACGAGGCAATCGTGGCACTGCGGCATATCCTCGGTGAAGACGGCAAGTCGCGGATGGTGGAAGAGGGATTCAAGCGCCACCTTATGAAATCGTGGGGCCCGAAGGGACTTCGGTACCATGAAGATTACCCGTGGTCCAACACCAACCATGCATCGTTTCACGAGGCGGCGTATGTGCTGAGCGCGCTCAACCGCCTGCTCGCCGAGGAGCCTGACAACAGGGAAGCTCAGAAGCGCGCGCGCGAGTATGTCCGCGGGCTGCGCGGCCTGGTTATCCAGCGCACGACCAAGACATTCTGGTCGGGGGATTTCGCGTTTGATGAAAAGGTATATGAGTTTCCCGGCGATGTGTACCTTCGTGATGGTGGATTCGTACCCGGGCGGGTGACCGGCAGGGGAGAAGAGCCCATCCGCAACGCGATGATGCTCCATGCGCTGGCGATACGGGCGGAGCGGTTCGGCGATGAGGTTGCGCTGGACCTGGCCGAGGGGCTTGCCAACCATCTGCTGGGGCTGTCGCGGTATTTCAACTGGCGCGGCGAATTTTTCGGGCACGTGCATTCCGCGCTGTGGTTCGCCGCGGGCCTGGCGCGGCTGAGCCGGCTCGCCGACAACGAGTTCTATGTGAGCAGGGCCAACGAGATATTCTCGTACATGCGATCGCAGAGCTCGTCGTTCGGATGGGTGCCCGAGTTTGCCCAGTGGCAGCCGCCGAGCGGGCGCGTGTGCGAGACGTGCTGTATCAAGGACATGATCGAGCTCGCGCTTGAGCTGATCGACAACGGCGGCTATGACTACTGGGACGTGGTGGATTCATTCACGCGCAACCACCTCGCGGAGAGCCAGATACAGGACGGCCGTTTTATCAGCGAGGACAACACGCGCCAGGATGCCGGCGGGCATACGTGGAAACACATGAGCGCGCGGGTCGTGGGAGGGTTCTCGGGCGGATCGCTCCCCAACAGCATCTCGCTTTCGCGGTTTCGCTCTATCGCGGGATGCTGCGTCGGCACCGCGCCCCAGGTGCTGCAGCTTGTCTGGGAGAGAATCGTTGAGCGTTGGGGCAACGATGTCCGTGTGAATCTGCCCATGGAAAAGGATGCCGATGCCGCCCGGGTGGAAATCGGCTACCCAAACGACGGGTATCTGCAGGTAACAGCAAAAGCAGCGGGCAACTATCGGATTCGCGCGTTCGAATGGATGGGCACCCGGGTTGAAGCTACGGTGAACGGACGCCCGATGCCGCTCGTATACTCGGAGGGGTGTCTGTTCTTTCCAAAGGTCGCCGCGGGCGATGTTATTCGCGTGGCGCACGCGCTCGCTGAGGAGCGCCGGCGTGAAACAGTCACCGGCATCGATTTCACGGTAAGCTGGCGCGGGCCGGATGTCGTGTCGCTCGACCCGAACGGCGCGCCGCTGCAGCTCTACCAGCGGCTCGAGGGCGTGGAAAAACAGTATCCGAAACCTGCCGGCACGACCGGAAGCGGCATCACGATGAAGCCGACCGAGCAATCGCGGTAGGGCTTGGCCGCGCGCCCGGCATCGCGTCGTATCAGCCGGGACCTGTCAGCCACGCCATTGCCTCTGCGCGCTTCTTGAACAGGCGAAGCTCGTAGGGGCGGTCCTCGACCGTACCGAATGCTTCGGACATACGGGCAAGTCCATACTGTAAATCGGTCCCAGCCACTACTGCGGTTCTGCCGCCTTTCCGTGCTTTGCCGAGCGTAGTCGCCTTTTCGGCAAATTCCCTTACACCTTCGACGGTAATCCGCTCCAGAGATGCGCGGGTCATATCCCAGAGATGAAGCAGTGTGGGCGTTTCGGCATACAGGTCGTTCTGGGCCGCAAACATCTGTTCATTGGTCACGACACCGGTCGCGGTAAGGATGCTGAGATCCTGATCGGGGCGTCTATCGATAGTAACGGGCACGAAACCTCCCGCGACTGTTGTCTTTCCGGAAGGGAATATACGAGGTCGTGCGGAGGTTGGCAAGGGCCAAGTTTTTGTGTGGGTGAACTTAGCCGGAAGAATACAATCGACAGCGGCAAATACACAAAAAATAGCCCGCACCCGGGGGGAACGTTGCGAAGGTGCGGGCTAATGGCGCCCTGTCTCGGGCCGTACCATGATTCCGAAATATTGGAGGCTGAACAGGTCAGCCGTATGCTCTTCCCGATACAGACAATCTAGTCGAAAACCGCAACGCCTGTTGAAGAAACATGCTGATTGTAATTATCTTGCATACGCCACCTATGACTTCAGCGGGCAAGGAGGACCGGCTTTTTGTCTTCTCCCGTGGCGCACGTGGCGTATTGTCGGCAACAAAAGCCATCGAATATCGCTACCCATCCCCTGTGAAACCAGTAGGTTTCGGGTCGTAGGCCCGCAGTGGCGGTTGACAAGCACAAGCCAGGTATTCTCACTCTGTGCGCGAACAACTATCAAAGGAGTGGATGATGCGTTCTATAACGTGTACGCGCAGTGCTCTCGCTATCCTTGCGGTCATCTCGATGGCCAGTGCCGTTTTCGCCCAGCCCGAGCCCGGCGACGTTTTCAAGGAGTACTATCACTCATGCAAAGTGAATGGCGGATGCAATTGCGGAGGCGATACCAAGCGGTTGGGAAGCGGCTATGGCGCTGTGTCCCCACTTTCGTTCACCCCGACAGGAGACGTGGACATCACCGGAGCCACCAAGGCAGAGATCTTCATTGAGATAACCGAATGCCACGAAGGCACGAGGGGCCTCCAGGCCAAAGTCAACGATGGTACATGGATCGACCCCGTGCTGCCGGTTTCGAATTTCTACGAGATGGCCCACTTCTGGTTCCCGGTATTTCCCGTTGATCTGGCCGATGTGAAAGAGGGCCAGAACACAATAACGCTTCGGGTCAGCGGCGGCGGCAGTCCCACTCCGCAGATGCTTGTAGTCGGAACGCATCTGCGAGTGTACTACGACCCCGCAAGCAAGGCGCACATTGACGCAGGGATCACTGCTCCGGCACCCGGAGAGGCCACCGGGAAGGAGTGCAATCTCGTCTGTTCGGCATCGGGTGCAACAAAGGTTGAGTTTCTGGGTTTGTACGAGGGTGTCAACTGGGAGGGTGACGGCGATTTCACGCAATGGCACTATACCTATTTCCACGGCGAATTCGAGCGGCACATCGGCACCGATAGTGTGGGACCTGACTTCCAGGTCACCTGGAACACCGAATGGGTGCCTGACCAGACAGGCGCCAAGCTCGCTGCCAGAGTCCACGGAAGTGACGGAACTATCTACATGACCGAGGTCGTGGACAACATCCAGATCTGCCGGCCGGATATGACTGTGGAGCTTGGAATACCGGATCCCATGGAAGGGTGGGTCACGAGAAACAGTGGCGACAAGACACAGACTTTCATCCTTGGCGGGGACCCCGCGGATATCCTTGGCGCCACGGTCTTTGAGAGAGGATGGGGAGACTACAACCCCGAGTTAGTGCTCAACGGCACGGTTCTTGGCCGTTCGGCCGGCGGTGGCTACAATTTCAACTTCACCGAATTCGCGATCGATGCCGCGAAAGCGCGGTCGATTTTCAAGTCGGGCTCGAACTCAATCATGATGAAGAAGGGAGGGCACCACGGACATGAGGCGTACTACCCCGGGATGATGACGGTGGTGCAATTCTCGGCATCGAACGATTGTGCCAACATAGCCGTCAGCGCGAAAGAACCTGTCCGCAGGGGAATTGCGAAAGACAACCTTCGTATCATGAGTTCAGGCAATACTCTGGCTTTCAATGTACTGTCGGACAGGGCCGGCACGATTTCGCTCGCGACCTTGAACGGCATCGAAGTGGCCGCGAAGAAGGTTGCACGAAGGGGTACCTATTCTATCGACACTTCAAACATGCCTAACGGCGTGTACCTGCTCAAGCTGAGAGATGGGGCGTCGGAGATAGTTCGAAAGGTCTCTATCGCGAGGTAACGCGACATACCGAACGGTAATTCGGACGGGCCCGTATGCAGTGCCTCTCGTCTCCCCCCGGGCGCTCGACGGGCCCTGTCCGCATTAGGTCGTCAGCCTCTCATGCACGTTTGCTGCAACGCGCATGAAGCCCCGCGATGTCTTCTCCAAGTCGAAATCGCCGATAAGCGCGTGGGCCATGAGGTAGCCGATTGTCTCCCAATCGGGTTCGACTGTCGTGATTCCGTCGGAGAAGAAATCGGAGTTGTTCTCGAGTCCGATGATCGCGAGGTCCTCAGGTACTCGGATCTTGGCCCCTCGCGCCCACCGGAGCGCTCGCTGTGCCTGTTGGTCGGTGATGAACACCCACGCCGTCCGCTTGCCCTTGACTGAAGGGAAAACATTGCCGAAGTCACGGGTTACGTGCAGCGGACCCTCGAGCTCGTCGAACGACCCAATTCCCAAAGCCTTGAGAAGAGCGCGGGCGAGTGCATCGCCGTGGTACTCCACCTGCCGGTCCAGAAACGCTTTCACAGTGAACGGCTTGAGCCGGGGGCGTGCGACCAGCGCGAACGATGCCCCTGCGCATGCATCGGTCATCTCGCTGCGGATCTTCAGCGCCGGCCACAGCGATGCCCAGGAGTAACCGTGGTCCACATCGTACGGATGAGTCTCGTCGAGAAAGAAGACTACCCGTGAGTAGCCCTTCTGCCTGACAAACGAGGCCAGCGCGCGCGCGACCACCGTAGAGAGCGTGCTGCGGTAGACCGTTGACAGGCCTTTTATCGGTTTGGGTACCACCTTCAGCAGATCGACCAGCACTGCTGGAGCTTGGACGCTGGACTGGCGTGCCCGCTGACGCATCTGCTCCATCTGCTCACTCAGCCCCTCGACGACATGCCGCCACCTGAAAAGGACCAGTCCGAACGGATACCTCTGGCGCCTTCCCCATTGTGAGAGCAGGCCTTGAAGCTTGTCGAAAGTCTCGAACAACAGAATGTAGCCGTGGCGTGACAACTCGTTGTGCATGCGATGGTACGAGTGCGCGAGGATGTCTTCCTTGAACGCTTCACGAAACTCAGAGACATTCTTCGTGAATAGATACACTTCGCGCTTCGCTTCCTCGCGGGACAGCGACCGGAAGGAGCCGACGCGATAGTTTCTCCCGGTGCGCACCACCAGCCCTTCTTCTTGCAGGCGCCGGTATGCGGCGGCCACCGTGTGCGGCGATACCCCGAACTGGCGGCAGAACCATTTCACCTGGGGGAGTGTTTTGCCCCGCTCGAGCTCTCCTTTGCGCATGGAGTCGTGAAGTTGCTCGACAAGGGTGGCGACCGATGACTGGCGGGTCGGCATCGCACCGGGCACTTCTGCGTCGGCGCCGGGGACACAGGTCCCCCTTCCCTTAACCCGGCTGAGCTTTCCGTCCGTCGCATAGCTCTTCATAAGCCGCTGGACCGTGCGGTGCGACACGTCGAAATGCGAGGCGAGGTCGCGGTCGCAGGGAAGCCATTCGCCGGGCTTGGCCGTTTCAAGTTTCTTGTCGAGCCATGTCCGGAGCCGTTCGGTGGGAGTGCTCATCCGGTTCCTCCGTGTAGGGTCTGGCGCATATGACGTATGTAAGATAATGTAGCGCGCGACATTCGCACAACACAATCTTTCGCTCACGTTAACTTACCGAGGTAACAGGACCAATCCGCAGAATCCAAGAGAGGGGGATATCCATGGGACAGAATAGTCGCATCTCTATCGCGTTGGGCAGCCTCTTGCTCGTGGCGTTCTGCGCTGTGCAGGCCGAGCAGTTCAGGCTCATTTACCACGAGAACAAGACCGTGACGAGTATCTTCATCCGTTTCGGCTACCCGGCCGGCATGCCGCCCAACTGGGTCTCGCCCAATAACTACAAGGCGGGATATTTCTACACCCGTATCGAGGTGAGAGACAAGACCACGACCAAGAACATGGCCCTCCAATGGTGTCTGTTCCAGAACAGCTGGAGCAACGAATCGTGCCAGCACGACGCTGCTGCGGTCAGTGTGACCAACGATGGCGTCTACTACCAGCGGGGCAGTTTTCTCGACCCCGTCATGTGGTGGGGCGTGAACAAGCTCAACTGGGAAAGCGGCAGCTGGAGCAACATGCAGATTGTGCACAAGGGCCCCGGCGGCTACTACGACAATGCCAACAAGGGCATGCATTTTCCCTACCAGCTGGTCAAATGGGAAACCTACCTAGTGGCCGAAGGTGACCCCATCGCGCTTCCCGAAGGGTGGGAGTGCCAGGACGGTTGGGAGTGCGATGGAGCGGTGGACACCAGGGACGGCACGCGACGTCCGGAAGGCCAGAATGCGTTCAATGCACGTGTATCGTCGGGGCAGATCCATATCGATTCCGACATTCGTCAGCCCTTCACCCTCAGCATGTACGATCTGGCAGGCCGGCGTGTTGCCTCATTCAGAGATCGAACCGGCAGCACCCGCTCCTTCAATATCGGCGCAATGGGTCCGGGCACGTACCTGACTGTCCTGACCCCGGAAGATGGCAAGGTGGTGAAGCAGGCGCTCACGGTGGCCAAGGCGGCTTTCTAGGGGCGTGTTGAAGATATGGAAGTTTGTCCCGAAAGGGGCAAAATGTGCCCGCGTTCTCGGTGCCAACGTCCCCCCGGTGAACCGAAGCGCGGGCGCTCTCTTTTGGTGCCACACCCTCACTAAAACCCTGATTTTTAAGAAATAACAAAAACCTGCGATCCGTGCGCGATCGCGGCATCAGCCCACCAGATCTCGGTAGTCTCCGGGGCATGGCCGGGCTAAATTAAGGCTCAGGGAACAGTCCATGCACTATTGCAAGTCACAGTCGAATCAAGGCACAAAAAGGGGGAGGACCGAATGAAATGCCACGCCACGATAGTCGCGCTTCCATTGGTGGCTCTGCTGTGCGCGTCCATCGCGTTCGGCGACGTCGACGTGAACGTCGGTGACAGCTGGTCGTCTCTGTCCGCAGGCAATCCCGAAGGCACGGTCTTCCGGATCAAGCGCGGCCGGCACAAGAAGCAGTCGGTGTTCCCGAAGAACGGCCAGCAGTTCATCGGCGAAACGGGCGCCATCATGGACGGCGATCGCAACAATGGCGGGCCGTCACTCGCTTTCCGGGGTGCCACCTCGGGCGGACGTGCCGCTGACAACGTCGTCATCAAGAACCTCGAGATTACCGAGTATGGCAACTCCGCACAGTCAGGCGCGATCCAATCGCGAAGCGGTGACGTGATAGCCAGCGGGTGGATAATCGAGAACTGCGACATCCATCACAACAGCGGCGGCGGCATTGTCATCGGCCATGGCTTCAAGATCAGAAACTGCGCCTTCCATCACATGGACCAGATTTGTCTCCTCGGCGGACACAACGGCTCGCTTGTCGAAGACTGCGAAGTGGCCTACGGCAACTGGTGGCGCAAATACGGCTGGGGCTGGGAAGCCGGCGGGAGCAAATTCTGGCGCTCAAACGATCTGATAGTCCGCCGGAACTACTCGCACCATCATTACGGCCCGGGTTTCTGGTCGGACATCATGAACGATCGAATCAGCTACGAGGGCAATCTTGTCGAAGACAACGAGGTGTTCGGCATTTTTCACGAGATAAGCTACGCGGGCGAGTTCTGGTGCAACACGGTGCGCAACAATGCAATCGGCAACAAGCCGAGCTGGTCCAAGTCGGCCCAGATTCATATCACGGCATCGACCGACTGCGACGTGCATCACAACTGGGTGACCACGCACAAGGCCGGCGGTCACGGGATCCGGGTCATGCACAAGAACCGCGGCTCTGCATACTACAGCTGCGAGAACCACTGGGTGCATCATAATCATGTGACCCACCTGGCGGATTTCGCGCAGACCGGCATAGAACTCGAGTCGTGGGATGAGGGATGGAATGCCAGTTTCTGGACCAAGGGCCACTACATGAACAACAACGTGTACCATGTCCCCGACCTCGAGGCCAAGGCGTGGCGTTTTGGTCCCACCCCGGAAAACCTCAAGACCTGGGCCGAGATGAAGGCCAGCGGCCAGGAAGCCGGCGGGACCGCCGATACCAATCTCGATCCCGGCCCGCCCGACTGCCCCGAGTGCGAGGAGTTGTGGGAACCCCAGATCATTC
>WJMI01000008.1 GCA_014728015.1 Chitinivibrionales bacterium
CCATGGGAACGGGCAAAGCCACGCTCGGGTTGCAGCCGGCTGCGGCAGATGGGCAACGGGTGTCGCCTCGCGTCCGCATGCTTGCAGGCAAGAGCCTGTGCCTGGCGAATGTCGGCACGCATGCCGCAGTCTCTATCTACACGGTGAGCGGGAGGCCTGTCGGCAACATGCTTCGGACGGGAATCGATGGGACGGTTCGCATTCCGAGGCTGAGCGCGGGCGCGTACATCGCGCGCATACGAAACGGCGCCAGGCGGCGCGAAATGCAGACAGTGAACTTTGTCGTGTCAAACTGAGTATCTGACGGAGAAGACAATGAAGACGATCATTGCAGCGGCCGTACTCACCCTTTGGACATCAGCCGCTTTCGCGTGTGCAGATTTTGTGAAGAAGGACCAGGTGAGCATCGGCAGTCAGGCCGACGTGCCGGCCGGCTGGTTCGTGTACTCCCTCTTCGAAGAAAGCGGCATATACCGCTCCCCCACGACCGCATTCGATCGGCAGCTGATACCCAACACCGACGACGGGGTGCCGACGTGCATCGACATCACCGAAGACGGCGAGTGGCTTGTCTATCTCAATACGAATATCCTGAAGGCTTACCTCATCCGACCGGATGGCTCCGGGAAGATCGAGGTGCCTACTCCCGGCTGTGGGGGCGATTTCCCCCGAGCTTGCGGTGTATACCGCAATAGCCCCCACGGCTCTGAAATCTTCTACGTTTCCACATATGGAGAAATCCGCGCGACACAGGTCGATCTCAGCGGCGGCACCCCTCAGTTCGGCTCGTCGCGTACTGTCGCGCGCATCTCCAACGGCGGCACCAGCGACCGTCCGCTGTTCAAGACGTATGGGTGGCTGACGGAGCTGGCCGTGAACGGCAGCCACATCTTCTCGCAGCGCGTCGATGTCACCGGCGGGTTCAACATGAACATCATGTTTCTCACCATCCCCGACAACGGCAACGGCACCGCGTCGTACAACGACCGGTGGGATTTCACCCATATGCCGTCAACGAGTATCTACGGATGCGGCATGACCATTTTCTCGCTAACTACCCAATAGTACGCGCAAAAGGATGCGCTTGATTCGGCAAAAATGTTTCAACTTCTCGCATGAATTTACATCTCGGCAATGACGCCTCGCGGTCTCCATTTGCGTCGTGCTAATTGGGAATGTTAGACCCGCGAGTTCAGCAGCGCGCCTCTACCAGCCATGCAGTGCCGCCTTGTAAACAAGAAAAACTCAGCCACCGCCGCAGTTCGGGTTCGCTAAAAGGCTTTACTTTCTCGGCACGGGGAGATAGGCCGAATGCCTCGCGTGAAGCGCGAAATGACATGAGGTCGCGTTCGCGGTGCTTTATAGAGGCAATATAAGCGGTGGCGTTGCGCGTTGTGTACGCATCAAGACTCGAAATGCTCACGCGGAAGACGACTCTGGCGCACTATTGATTGAAGAGTTCCGGTACGCAATTCCGTATGATTCGGGACGGGGACTGTGATTGTCGAATTATCGGTCCGTTTCTGCATTATCACATGGCTGCCTTTCTGGCGCACATTTCGAAAGCCATGTAATTCGAGGATCTTGCAGACATCTCGGCCCGAAAGTCTACGCAGCTTTCCCAACCGAGACCTCCACTCGCGTTACAAACACTTCATCATGGAGACGGTCTTGTATTTCTGAAGGTGAAGCAGATTCGAGAAAAAGCTCGATCGCTTCCGCTAGATTTGAGCGAGCTTCCTCAATTGTGTCCCCCTGGCTGGCGATATCTAATTCAGGACAAAGGGCGACATAGCCGCCTTCTTCGTGCTCAATAACTGCAGTAAATGTCTTCTTCATGCTTATCTCCTTGTGACTCTGTAAAATACGATGTGCGCACGCAAATGGAGAGAGCTCTGTATACACCCACTCCCAAAAAAGCGACCCGCTAACGAACGCATACCCGGCGGCCACGGGGGGACGCGCGATGCGCGGCCGGGCCCCGTGGGCGTCCTTGGGTTATGCGATGGTTATAATTGTCTTTTCATTTCTCGATTTCTAAAACTCGCATGCCACAACAGGAAAGTTCATCTTGTAGCCTTCATATTCAGGACAGAATTGCTGGTTGTACCGTTCGATCGCTCTGTTCTTCATTGCTGTACCTGTAAGACTGAGCGCCAATCCTCCAAATATGAAGGATGGCCAAATCGGTCTCGGAACGTCAGTTGGTGCAAGCGCAATTCCTACCGCGCACATGCCCAAATAGACAGGAATCTGTAAGATTAATCCTCTTTTGTACAGCTGCCAGCAGCGTTGATCTTGTGTGGCCTTGAGGGCTGAACGGATCTCACAGCGAGAAACCCGTTCCTCATCTATCTGCTTCGTACCCCAGAATTTACTCCGGGACAATATCATCTGCGCTGAATCGGCTTTGCCACAACGGCCTGAAGTTTCGCCTATCAATACTTCCGTGGTATCGGCAGAGAAGGCACATAGCACGAAGCAGTAAATGAGGAAAGGTGCAGGTGTCTTCATGTTCTGAATCAACCTATAGCGAAGTTTAGTATCACCATGACTATTGCGGCCGAACACAATATCAGCAATGCAACTGAGTATGAAAGCCTGGTGGATACCGAGTTTTGCGATTCGGACGGTTCTGCCAGCTTGGCTGTGAGATCATCTGGCGGCTCATGCGATATCGCTTTCCATATCCTGTTCTGGCGCCATAACGCAATGCACATATAGAGAGAAATGAACCATAAGATCACCATTGCTACGAAGAATGCAAATATGGTGAGCGTATTCATTTATAGGAGAGTAGGGCCTTGGTGCAGTTGGCTTCAGAGAATTGGGGTAATCCTGTCCAGGTTTCCCGGCAGTCCGATAATCCGTTTCCCATACCTGTCTTTCCCTCAGCCCCCTCTTCGAACCGGAAGTCGGATTTTCCCCGTTCCGGCTCACCGACGACATTCCCTGTACGCTTATCAGCTACCATTGGCAGCTGTTTCACAGCACAGGAGAGTTTGCTCGACAAGGCATGGACCTGTTTATGCATGTTAATAGCCCTAAGAGCACTCATGCAGCCCGTCCTTGCAAAACAAACACTGTCGAAGTACGGCCCCTCGCTCCAGCCGAGTTGTGTTGTCTCGGCCTTCATCACTTAACCGGGCCGCTCCGACACCCATACGCCCGTAACGCATTCTTGCCGGTTTCATCCAACTTGAATACGCTTACGACAGGTACAGACCCCCGTCGAAACGCATGGGCTTCAGGTCCAACATCTTTCATCTTTCTCCGCATGCCGATGGCCTTACTCCGGGTTCCGAACAGGTGCAAATACCCTTTACTTCCCTGCTCGCATTGGCCTTCGTCCGAATCGTAGCGTCTCGGCGAGTATCCGGGCACTCGCGTCCCGGTTTATCCCCCACACAGGACTCTCCCAGCAATAATCGTCCTGTAGTATTTCACGAAGCTGCACCATTCGCTTTATGCTACGGCCTGCGGATTTGCCACACACCCTTGACTGGGTACGACTCCCATTGGAAAAGCTGTCGGTAATCCCATCTTCATACCTCGAACAATCCGCCGGTTGCCTTCTAGGTGTCGTGTCGGGGCAAGTTCAGCCCGTGTGTTGCCACACGAACCCGCCCCCAGGCTACTCATCCAAAAGGGTAATTGATGAGATGAACTCCTTTCAGTTCAATAGATGCAAGACTCGAAACCTCGTACACGCC
>WJMI01000136.1 GCA_014728015.1 Chitinivibrionales bacterium
GGGATATTCATATTCCTACTATGGACGAATCGACGAGGGGCGCGTGGAGAACACCGCGCGAACCGCCGATTGGGTGAAGCTCTGCTATGAGACACAGAAAGAAGGCGCTTCGGTACTGAGCTTCGGAGAGCTGGACTCCAACATTGTCGAGTACCGCACCTGGGACGGCGGGGGCACGGGAAGTAGATGGAGCACCGCGGCAAACTGGTCCGGCGACCTCGTACCCGACACCTCCGACAAGGTCCTGTTCAACGCCACGTCCGCGAAAAGCTGCAGTCTTGATGTCTCGGCGACGGTCAAGTCCCTGTCGATGGAACCGGGCTATATCGGGACCTTCTACTTTACGAGCGAGACACTGACGGTAAACGGCAAGGCCGATTTTTCCAGCGGCGGCCCGGTTGCGGCCGGCTCCGGCGTGTTGACGCTTTCCGGCAGCCAGTATTTCACGCCCCAAGCAGGGGCGACATTCCCGGAGATCATCAAGGACGGTACCGGGACCGTTGATATACAGGCAAACAACCTGACGGCCGGCGACCTGACGGTGTCCGGCGGCACGCTGGATCTGGGCGCATCGCTTTCGCATACCGTGCAGAGCATTGACGGGTCAGGGGTACTTACGTTCTCCTCGTCCGCCCTCAAGGCCCTCGGGCCGACCGTCGACCTCGGCTCCATGAGCGCGATCTCCGGCGGAAGCGGCACGCTGGAATTCGCCGGGAGTTCCAAGCAGACATTCACGCCGAAATCCGGTGCGACCCATCCGGCGCTTTTACACTCGGGCGCGGACACCCTTCTGCTGTCCGCGAATGTCACCGCAACCTCCTTCTCACAAACCGCCGGAACACTCGATCTTGACGGGAACGACATCACCACCACGGGAAACTTCAGCATATCAAACGGGACCGCAAGCGGCTTTGCCAATCTTGGCGGCTGCACGATTACGGCGGGCGGTAACGCGACGTTTATCGGTCAGTTCAGCGATGAGCTTAACATGAATCCGGCCGACGAGTGGTTCCTCGATGTCAGCGGCTCGCTCAGCGCCGCGTACTGCAGTATCGACAGCAGCAACGCTTCGGCCGGATCGCAGGGGTATGCATCAAACAGCATTGACGGCGGCGGCAATACGAACTGGGTGTTTGACACCGACGACTATACCACGTGGAGCAATTCGCGCGACATCTTTCTCAACACCACTTCCTCGGGAGCGGACATCTCTTCGGAGGTCTCTCTGTTTCCCGTCCTGGTACGCCTCCGGTCGGACAATTTCCCGTTCGATGAAGCGCGTGGAGGCGGCGAGGACATCCGGTTTGCCAAGCGAAACGGCACGCACCTCTTATACGAAGTCGAGCGATGGGACAGCACCAACGCCCTGGCGGACTTGTGGGTGCTCGTGCCCACCATAGAGGACGGCACCAAGACACAGCGCATAACCATGCACTGGGGCAAGAGCGCCGCCTCGGACAGGTCAAGCCCCGGTGCGGTGTTCGCTTCCGGGGACAGCTTTCAAGGCGTGTGGCATCTTAACAATGATTCCCTGGATGCCACGACCAACAGCAACGACGGCACCCAGTTCAACACCAACACCTCTGATGCTGCCGGTATTGCCGGCCGGGCGCGCAGCCTGGCAGGCGGTAATGCCGAGATCCTCGTACCAGATGACAACAGCCTTGAAGGCATGAATGAATTGACAATGTCCGCATGGATCTATCCGACTACGCTCAGCGGCTCGCCCGACGGCATCATCTCGAAACGTGTCGGCTCGGGAAGCGGCCAATGCTACAGCATGTTTCTCTATTCGGGCAACCGGCTTAATGTTGATATACCCAATTCAGGCAGTCGATTTTATGCCGACGACGCCTTTTTGACCGGGAGCTGGTATCACGTGCTTGCGCGATACGACGGCAGCCAGTCATCGTCGCAGAGAGTGAAGATATTCATAAACGGCGACGAAAAAGAAACCGGGAGCAGCAGCGTTACCTCCATACCAAGCACCGCGGCCAACCTGCACCTGGGCTCCCTCAATACATCCTATGGAAATGGACTGCGCGGTACTCTCGACGAAGTCCGCATCGAGAACACGGCCCGCAGCGCCGACTGGATAGAGCTGTGCTACGAGACCCAGCGGCCGAACGGCCGCGCGGTCAACCTGGTGGTCCCCGTGGTGTCGGGATTGACCGATACGGTGCTGGTTTATGCGCGGCAGCGGGATGCGGACACCGGGGTGATTGACTACGAGGTGGAAGATCCCAACAGCAATACGGTGACCATTTCGGCCGAGTACAAGACGGCGAGCGGGGGCACGTGGACCGCGATTACCACGGGCGCGGGCGACGCGGGGGCGGGCATCGACACCTCCGAAACCGATGACAAGCAGTTCCGGTGGGACGTGCAGAGCGAGCCGGGCGCTGATATCGAAGACGACTACATCGTGCAGGTGATTGCCGCCGACGGGACGAATATCGACACGACGCAAAGCAACTCGTTTCCTCTCGACACAAAGGATCCGACAGGCCTTGCATCGCTTCGCGCCACCGATTCGACCGAGTCAAGCGTGACCCTTGCCTGGAGCGCGGCGAGCGATACGTATTTCGACCATTACGAGATTTGGTACGGCACGGATTCGGCCGATGTATTTGACCGATCGGCAAGCGAGTGGGACAACGGCAACGACGGGAGTCTTGGTTCCGCCGCCACGACAGCAACAACGATAACCGGGCTGACCGCGGGTGAGAAGTACTACCTGCGTATCTGGGCGGTAGATGAGATCGGCAACGAGGCCACAGCAAACGACACGACATGCACGACGATTTTACAGGTATCCCCCAAGTGGAGCAAGACCAACCTTGGGGTTATCCGCGGCGGGGCTATGGGAGAAGACGTTATTTACATCTCGGGCGGCACCGGGAAGGTATACAGCATCAGCCTGTCGGATGGTGGTGTGCGATGGGACTATACCTCGTCACCGGGGTCGCCCAACCGGCCGAGCGTGATATACTCCGGCGGCAGCTACAAGGTGCTGTTCTCCGACGGCACCTATATCACGTGCCTTCGTGACGACACCTCCGACGACACCGAGCTTTTTTCGGTCAATCTCGGTGCTGCAGCCGGCAATCCGTATGCGAGCCCTGACGACACCACGATGTACGTGGCCTACGGCGACAGCATCACCAAGCGCATGATATCCAGCGGCGGTGCGGCGAGCACGCCTGCGCCGGGGTGGCCGCAGTACCTGTCGGGTGTTAGTGAAGCCGCCGATCCGGTGGTGTTTAACGATGAAATCTACGTTGCTACGGCCGGCGGGACGGTGTACAAGTACGATGCGGACGGGACGCAGCAGGCCTCGGCGCAGGTGGGGGCCTCGGTGAAGCTTCCGTTGCTTGTACAGCGCGGAGCGTTGTACGTGACGCCGGACAACAGCAAGCTGTTCTCCCTGGGCACATCGAGTCTTGACACGAACTGGGAGGTGGATCTCGGTGCGACGAACACGGGTCCCGCGTTCAGCTCGGGAGGGGCGGTGTATCTCGCGGCGGGTGTTGACGCAAAGGAGGTATCGGCATCGGGGTCTGTTGAGCACACGTACAGCGCGGGCGATACCGTGCGTTCGGGCCCGATAGAGCTCAACGATGTTGTGTATTTCGGTCGTGACAACGGCCGTTACTGCGCGTTTGGGAGGACAACCGAAACAGCGGTCGGGGACTGGCCGTATATCACGGCGAGCGGCGACGCGAACGTGGGGCCGTGGATAAGCCCGGCCAACGAGGACTCGCTGGTGATATTCGGGACGAGCGGGAACAACCTGGATGCGTTCTGGCTGGAGTGAAAATCTTGTGATTCATTGGATACGTTTCTTTTCCGCAATCCTGATGGTACCGCTCGCACTTGGCTCAGCGGATTTCTCCGATTGGGGCTACTCGCGCAAGATATACGTGAATACGTCCGCTTCAGGCGGCGGCGCGAATATCACCACCGGGCTTTCGAATTTCCCGCTGCTTGTACGGCTCACGTCGGCAGATGTCGATTTCTCCCGTGCTCAGACGAACGGCGAAGACATTCGGTTTTCGGATTCGGCGGGCAACGAGCTTTCGTATGAGATTGAACGCTGGAACAACGGATCAGAGCTCGCCGAGATCTGGGTAAAGATGGATACCGTCAAGCCGTCGGCCGACAGTCAACACATATTTATATACTGGGACAACGATCTTGTCTCTTCACAGTCTGATGGTGCTGCAGTGTTCGACACCGCAAACTCCTTCGTGGGTGTATGGCACCTTGGCGAAGACGCCGGCGGCACGGGGACGACAGACCTGTACCAGGATGCAACATGCAACGCATACCACGGGGATGACAACGTCAGTGCTTCGGGGAAGACCGGCAACATCGCATCCGGACAGGAGTTCGACGCGAGCGATGACTACGTCGGGGCCATAGAGGCGCCATCCGCGGGAACGCAGAACTGGACCGAGAGCGCGTGGATAAGGACATCAAACCAAAGTGCGGGAGTGGTGCTTACGAATCGTGTTGCTGCCCCGGAGCGATCGATGTCTCTGCATGTCGGTTTCTGGGCGGGAAGTGGGGCGAACAATGGTCGGGCCTACTATTCCAACGACGGCCCCTCGTGCGAATACGGCGCCAGAGGAACCACGAACCTTACTTCCTCCGGTGATTGGCATTATATAACGGGCACCCGGGTATCTTCGACGACGTACAATGTCTATGTGGACGGTGTGCTTGAGGCAACGAACAATGTTTCGGCCGGAAGCGGCTGTCAGGGATCTTCAGCAAACAGCTCTTCGGATTGGCGCATTGGTGATGGCAATGCGTGGACAGGGTCGGAGTGGGACGGCTACATCGATGAAGTGCGCATGGAGAAGACCAACCGTTCCGTCGACTGGATAGACCTATGCTATGAAACGCAAAAGCCAAGTCCGACCTGTGTCACTTTCGGCCCGATTGACACAACAGTGATTACGTATCGCGTGTGGGACGGCGGCGGAAGCGGCGGTAAATGGAGCACCGCGCACAACTGGACCGGCGACATTGCCCCGGCATCAACCGATAAGGTCAAGTTTGATATTACGAGCACGAAGAACTGCACGCTCGACGTGGCCGATACGGTGACATGGGTAGTATTCATGCCGGCGTATACCGGCGTTTTCAGTTTCGCCTCGGAAACACTGACCGTTCTCGGCAAAGCGGATTTCTCGACCGGCGGCTCCGTCAACGCCGGCAGCGGCGTTCTGCGCCTCAGCGGCGGGAGCGTTTTTATTCCCAAGGCAGGGCAGAGCTTTCCCGCGTTAATCAAGGCCGGCTCCGGAACCACCACGCTTCAGTCGGCGAACTTCACCGGCGGCGATGTCGTGGTGAGCGCCGGCGCCCTGAATTGGGGCTCTTCATTGACACACACGATTGTGAGTATCAGCGGATCCGGGGCCGTTGATTTTAGCTCTTCCACGGTGAGGGCGTCCGGGCCCACGATAGATTTCGGGTCCGCGAGCGGCGTGACCGCGGGAACCGGCACGCTCGAACTCACTTCGTCCGGCGGCACTACCCAGACACTGGTTCCGGCCGCGGCGTCAACACTCCCCTCGCTGGTCCACTCCGGATCCGACACGCTTCGACTCTCGACAAACAACCTTTCCGCCGTTTCTTTCAGCCAGACCGACGGCACGCTGGATCTCAACGAAAGAAACATAACAACGACCGGCTCGTTTTCAATCACAGGCGGATCGAGCACAAGCCTTGCGGGTCTCAACAACAGAAAGATCACGGTGGGCGGGAGCGCGACATTCACGGGCGGAGTTACCAAGATCAACCTTAATTCAACCGCGAACTGCACGCTTGACGTCACGGGGTCGCTTTCGGCCTCAAACGCCAACATCGACTACAGTATAGCGATTGGCTCTGATGGATATGCATCGAACAGTACTAACGGCGGCAACAACGAAGGATGGTATTTCGATGCGGACGACTACACTACGTGGGGCAAGAGCCGGTTGGTGTATATCGACGGGACATCCGGGGGAGCAAACATATCATCCGATGTTGCAAACTTCCCTGTGCTTGTTCGGCTTGCTTCCGCGAATTTCCCGTTTGACGAATGCCTGGTCGACAGCGGCAAGGACGTGCGATTTGCGAGGACGGACGGAACGCACCTGTTCTATGAGCGTGAGCACTGGGACAGCGCCGGCGGAACGGCCGAGCTCTGGGTCAGGCTCGATGAGGTGCAGGCCGGCAATAAGACGCAGAAGTTCGTCATATATTGGGAAAAAAGCGGAGCATCGGATGTGTCAAGTCCGGCTTCAGTATTCCAGACGGGCAATTACTTCAAGGGCGTGTGGCATCTCAGCGAAGACGCGTCAGGGACAGGCACGGCAAATCTGTACCGCGATGCGACGGACAACTATCACGGTGATGACAATATCAGCGCTACAGGAAAAACTGGTGTTGTCGGCAGAGGGCAGCAGTTCGACGGAAACGATGACTATGTTGGAGGAATCTCCATGGGCGACGCGGGAACATCGGATTGGACCCAAAGCGCGTGGATATATTCCTCCGACGGCAGCGCGGGGATGGTGCTCAGCAACCGTGAGGCTTCCGGCGACCGCTCCAATTCTCTTCATGTCGGCTTCTGGGCCGCCGCCGGGCAGAGCGACGGGCACGCATACTTCTCCAGCGACGGACCGTCGTGTGAATATGGCGCCGAAGGGTCAACAGATATCACGTCACCGGCATCCTGGCATTACATCACCGGTATTCGTGTCTCAACGTCTACCTGGAAGATCTATGTTGACGGGGAGTTCGAGGCAACGAACAATGCCTCGACAGGCAGCGGATGTCAGGGATCATCATCGAGCAGCACGTCAGACTGGAGAATCGGCGACGGTAACGCGTGGGGAGGGTCCGAATGGAACGGGTACCTTGACGAAATACGCGCGGAAAACGCCGTACGCAGCGACGACTGGATAAGACTGTGCTACGAAAACCAGCGATCGAATTCCAGGGTGGTTAACTACTACAGACCGGTGGTTTCCGGTCTCGCCGACACGGTACTCGTGTATGCATACCAGCGCGACGCTGATACCGGAGCAATACTATACGAGGTCGAAGATCCCAACAGCAACAGCGTGACTGTCTGGGCACAGATCAAGTCGACCTCGAGCAGCACCTGGACAACGGTATCGCAGACCGGCGGCGATGCCGGCGCGGGCATCGATACGTCGGCAACAACCGACAGAGAGCTGCGGTGGCGCGTGCAGACCGATCCCGGCGCCGATATCGAGAGCACGTACGTGGCGCGAATCATTGCCGGCGACGGCACGTATCAGGACACGACCGAGAGCAACGAATTCCCGATAGACACCAAAGCGCCTTCAGGCCTTGGCAACCTGGGGGCCGATGATTCGAGTGAGTCGAGCGTGACACTTTCGTGGGACAATGCCACGGATGTGAACTTCAGCAATTATGAAATCCGCTATGGAACAGACTCGGCAAACGTGGTGAACCGTACCGCTTCGGAGTGGGATGAGGACAATGACGGCGATCTTGCGGTGGCGAGCACGAACGGCACTGTTGTCACCGGTCTTACCGCGGGTCAGAAATATTTCTTTAGGATCTGGGCATTGGACGACATGGGCAATGAGGCTGTTGCCGATCACACCACCTGCACGACGATTTTACAGGTATCCCCGAAGTGGAGCAAGACCAACCTTGGGGTTATCCGCGGCGGGGCTATGGGAGAAGACGTTATTTACATCTCGGGCGGCACCGGCAAGGTATACAGCATCAGCCTGTCGGATGGTGGTGTGCGATGGGACTATACCTCGTCACCGGGGTCGCCCAACCGGCCGGGCGTTATCTACTCGGGGGCCTCGTACAAGGTGCTTTTCTCTGACGGGAACTATATCACGTGCCTGCGGGATGATACCTCGGATGATACGGAGCTGTTCTCGGTGGACCTCGGGGCGGCCGCGGGGAACCCGTATGCGAGCCCTGATGATACGAGCTGCTATGTAGCGTATGGTGACAGTATAACGAAGCGTATGGTGTCCACGGGCGCGGTGGCGGGCACGCCGGCGCCGGGGTGGCCGCAGTATCTTGAGAACGTGAGTACGCTTGCGGACCCGGTGGTGTTCAACGATGAGATATTCGTTGCCACGACCGACGGCGCGGTGTACAAGTACGATGCGGACGGGACGCAGCAGGCCTCGGCGCAGGTGGGGGCCTCGGTGAAGCTTCCGTTGCTTGTACAGCGCGGAGCGTTGTACGTGACGCCGGACAACAGCAAGCTGTTCTCCCTGGGCA
>WJMI01000137.1 GCA_014728015.1 Chitinivibrionales bacterium
CCGATAAGCAACATGACAATGAATCATTACACGACTTGGGCTAAAGCAATTCTCAATTATGCGGTTCGGTTCGGGCTTATTGAGAAAAACCCGATTCGGCATTTTGAGAAGTTGCGCGAAGTCGCTCGTGACGTGGTTCTGAACGAAATCGACCGGCAGCGGTTACTGAATGTTGTGGACAGGGAGGCGCCGCACCTGTCTGCGGTTCTGCGTTTTGCGCTGCAAGTTCCTTGCCGTCGTTCAGAGCTTGTAAATATGAAGCGCGACGCTCTCGACCTGTTCAATAACTGCATACGGGTAAGGTGCGGGACGATGAAAAACAAAAATTTGGCCGCATACAAACCGATCCCCCCCGACATGCTGGACTACTTCCGAAACTTGCCGAGCGATACAGACTACCTGTTCTATCGGCGCGACCGGGACGGTGTATGCCGGGGGCTGGGAGATTTCAAGCGGGCGTGGGGGCGCTGTCTGAGGCTCGCAGGTATCAAGGGACTGCATTTTCATGATAGCCGTCACATGAGCGCCACCGAACTCTTGAACAACGGGACGCCGGAAGGGGTAGTCGTCGAGATTGCAGGTTGGACCAGTAACGCAATGCTTAGAACGTACTATCATAGGGCCGGGGTTCAATCGTTGAATCTGGTTCGGTTCTCGAGCGGACGCGAAGCAAATCCTGAAGGCATTCTGAAGGCGTCGGCGGCAGCAGGGCGGTGAAAATGGCGAAATTTGCGCAGAAAAGGTATATTCAGGAGGCGGGATACAAATTCGTAAACCGTAGGTCCGGGGTTCGAATCCCCGTCCCGGCTCCATCTTCATTCAGGTCCGCATCGCGCTTCGCGCGGGGAGTACGCTTCGCTTTTATGTCACCGTGGGACAAGCTCCAACCACCAGGCATCTCCCGTTTCTCTGCACGGGCAACTGCTATCGAAGCCGGTATGCCGAGATCCTGTTCAACTGACACGCGCAACGTGGACGGCTTCCCTGGCGGGCTCGGAACCGGCGACAGGCCCATTCGCCGCGCCAACGCCCACAGATACCGAACAGGGAGAAGCCATATGAAGTTGATGCTTTCGATCATGCTTGCGGCGGCTGCAGGCGTGCCGCTTGCGCAGGAGGAGGCGCCGGTTCTCGACACGGCCGGGTCCGGACGCGAAACCATTGCCGTGCTCGAGCTTCACTGCAACGGGATACCCGGCGGCGAGTGTGCCGGACTGTCAAACCGCCTGCGCAGCGAGCTGTTCGAAACCCGTCGGTTCGATGTGGTCGAGAGGTCGCGCATGGACGATATCCTCAAGGAGCAGGGCTTCCAGCAGACAGGATGCACCGATGAGGCATGCGCCATAGAAATAGGGCAATTGCTTAACGTGAAAGCGATTGCGCTGGGCAGTGTCGACAAGGTCGGCAGCACCATTTCCGTGACCGCGCGTCTCGTGGACGTTTCGACCGGAAAGATCCGGCACAGTGTCGTGGAGGACTGCCAGGGGTGCGCGCTCGATGCCGTGCTTGTGGAGAGCATGAAGGCCGTCGCGGCCAGGCTCTGCGGCGAGCGCAGCGGCGAAGATGCGGTCGCCCCGCACAGCGAAGCGCTGCGGCCCGACCTCGAGAAGAAGCGCGCCATCAGCAAGAACCTGCGGAAGAAACCTCGCGACGCGTGCCGGCTTCGGGTGACTGCCGAAAGGGAAATACCTGTATATGTGGAAGGAAAGAACATCGGGCCGACGCCGGTCGATGCCCCGCTTCCGGAGGGCCGGCATCGGGTGAGCGCGTACAACCTGAAAGAGCTTTCCCGGTACAAGGACCAGCTCAAGCGACTGGAAAAGAGCAGGAACCGCCGCGACCGGGCCCTGGCAAAGGCGATCAGGGAGCGCCTCAAGCTCGGCACGGTAGTTGTGACCGTCAAGCCGGGAGCGTGTCCGCCCCGCATCCATTTCGAACTGCGCGAAACGGCCCGGGCGAAGCGCCCGATATTCGTGGCGCGGGAAATGCCCGACTGAAATCCTCAGAATATCACGAAACGCGTGCCCAGGCGAATGGCGACGTTCGTGCCGGGGAACTTCTCCGGGCGAACGATGTCGTTGCTGGATGAGCTGCGCCCGCGCTCGGCTTCGTACACGGGACTGTTCGCATTGGTGGTGCAATATTCCTTGAGCGTAAACGATACCTGTTCGGTGGAGATGTCCAGCGTTATGGCGATCATGTCGCTGAGCGGGTATTCGGCGCCAAGCCTGGCGGTGAACAGGAATCCGGGACGCGTCTTGATAGAGCCCTCTTCGGAACCGATTGCATCGTTATCATTGGTAACAGTGCATGTCGTGAACAGTATGCCGGCACCGAATCCCACATTAACATCAATGAGCTCGACAATCCGGAAGCGCGGCACGAGAAGCAGCTTCCCGCCGAATGATGCCTGACGGAAGGTTTCCTCCCATGCATCCGCCGAGCTGTCTTTCGAGATGACCGTCCGCGGGACCTTGCCGGTAAAACAGAGGGCGAATTCTGCTGCCACGTTTTCCATAAGCGAAAGGTCGGCGGCCGCTTCAACTTTCAGCCCCTGGCCATAGTTGAGGTAGTGGTCCGTTACCTCCTTGAGCACTCCGTCGGAGCCGAATTCCCTTGATTCATCGTCGGTGGCCGCGATATACCGCGCGCCGCCTATGCGGATCCCGTACCCGAGGCGTGCAGACACTGCGAGGCGTGGCTGCCTGTCACCGGTCCCGGCGTCCCATTCGATTTCGTCCGGCGGGGCGGCCGATGTTTCAGCGGCGGTTCCCCCGGGTTGGCCGGAATCTGAGGCGATGATTTCCTGCTCGAGCGCCGTGCAGGGCGCAACTGTCAAGATAAGGGCCATCGTTCCCGCAAGTGCGCCGTTCATAGTCCGCTACCCTCCCGTGCCGCCATGCGGTCATGAATCCGCGGAAGAAGCATACATGTGGAAGTCGATGTTCGGGAATATGTTGTCGTGCGATTCGCAAAGCGAAACGAATGCTTCATCAGGGGAGCCTTTGAGCAGTTCCCGGTGCAGCCGAAGAAAAGCGGCGACATGCTCCTTGGTGCGCCGCACGGCATAGTCGACGTTGGTGCCGGTGCTCATAATGAACGCCCAGTCGCTTGCCTGGGCCAGCAGGAGTTCGCGCGCCATCTGGTTGAGCACGCGCGCCCGGAGTCCTCGCGCGCCCGCAAAGCGGCGCGCCGCATCGCACATTTTTTCTTCGAGGCGATGCAGGTGCCGGTAGATCCAGTCGTTGCCGCCTGCAAGCCATACCTCGGAGTATCCCTTGTCACCCCAGCTCGAGAAGGACGGCGTACAGACCTGGTTGAGCGGGTGGGCGTCGAGATACTCGGCGCATGTGACAAGGCGGACGGTGTTCTGCTCAAACGCCATCTTCCGCATAAGGTGGTTTATCCAATACGGTCCCTCGTACCACCAGTGGCCGAACAACTCCGCATCGTAGGGCGCGATGATAATGGGCGGGCGATCCATATTCGAAGCGAGATACTCCACCTGTTTCTCGCGGTTGAACATGAAATTGCCCGCGTGCACGGATGCCCGGCGCAGGGCTTTCCGGTAGTCGTATGGCTGCTTGTGCTTGGTCTTTCCCGTAATGCGGTAATACTTGATGCCCGTGTGCATCGGAATGCCGGCAGGGTCGATATAGGGACGGATATAGTCCATGTCGAGGTCGAACCCGATATCCCGATAGAAATCCCGGTAGTCGCGGTCACCAGGATATCCTTCCTTGGAGCTCCACACTGATTTTGACGACTCGACGTCGCGCGCGAATGCCGCGACACCCGTGTTGCCGCAAAACACCGGCGCGAAGATGCCGTATTTCGGGCGGGGATCGGCATAGAGTATGCCGTGCGTATCGGTAAAGAAGTAGCGAATTCTTTCTTCTTCGAGTATCTCCTCCAGCCCGGGATAGTACCCGCATTCCGGCAGCCAGATACCGCGAGGGCGCCGGCCGAAGAACGAACGGTAGGATTCCACGCCGGTATGCACCTGCGCCCGTACCGCCGTGGGATTTGCCTGCATGTTGGGCAAGTAGCCGTGCGTGGCCGCGCAGGCGATTATCTCCAGAGAACCGGCATCCTGCAGGCGCCGAAACGCCGCAACCAGATCGTAGTTGCAGATATCGACAAACATCCTGCGGCACACGCGGAACCTGTCGAGATACATCTGCGCGGTTTGCGCGAACGCGGGATCATTTCTGGTCCGCACGGTTTCCTTCTCGGCCAGCTCGATGAGCAGGCCGATATGGCGGGCGTAGCGGCGCTGGAGCAGAGGATCGGCCAGCATGGAGCACAACGGCGGCGTCATCGACATGGTCAGCCTGAACGGCACCCTGTCGTTTGTCAGGTTCTGCAGGATTGTCAGAAGCGGGATGTATGTCTCGGTAATCGCCTCGAACAGCCAGTTTTCCTCCATGAAATGCTCGCGCTCGGGATGCCGTACGTACGGAAGGTGCGCGTGGAGAACGAGTGCGAGATAACCTTTCGCTGATGCAAGGTCGATATTCATGGTGCTCCGTATGCAAGGGACAGGTCCGGTATTGGCGGACCGCCTACGGCTAACTATCATCGTTTCGCGCAAGAAAAGATGCCGAGCTCAGAAACGTTTCGCTCGCGCCCAGCGGGGAGTCCTTCAGGCCCGATGCCCGTATCAGCGCATCGGTCTTGACTTCGGACCATTGCTCCCGGTTGCTCGGGCTCATCTCGCCGCGCGGTACCGCAACAGCATTGGACCGGATAACAACATAAAACCGGCCGTCCGGCGTGAGGTAGCCGCATTCGACGACATACGTTCCGGCCTTTTTCGGCACCTTGATATACCAGTTGTTGGCGAATGGACTCAGCTCGATGTCGAAACTGCTTACCGCGTTCGAGCCGTCATAGTCGATGCCCGTGACATCGAGCACGCGGAGGATACGTTTCGAGCGCTGCATCACCTCCTGGCCCAGCGCCCTGGCGACCTCTTCGAGTGTGGCGTTGCTTATTTCCCAGTAGACATAGATCCACTCGGGGTCGCGTGGAATCGCGCGGAAATAGGTTTCGTCATATGCCTGCGGTATCGTCTGGGGGAACGAATAGCGGGCCGGGCGCGCGTCATGCTGTCGCGGCGACGCTGTTGCGGCATGCGGTGCTAAGGCAGCACCTGCCGCCGGCTTGGCGGACGGTCTCTCCCTGCCCCGCGGCGCTGCGGATGCGCGCGGGGGCTTGCCGGCGGCGGGCGATGCTGTGCCGGTCCCGGCCTTTTTTTTCGATGCGCGCGACGGTGATGTTTTTTTCG
>WJMI01000138.1 GCA_014728015.1 Chitinivibrionales bacterium
CTACCATGTAGTGCTTCTTCCGCTCTACGCCCTGCTTCTGTACCGCCTGGCGCGCGGTGACGGGTGGATTGCCCGTGGGTTCGCCTGGAAACCGGTCAACCAGCTCGGCAAGGCCGGGTTCTATCCGTATCTCGTGCATATCCCCCTGATCTCGTGGACATGCTGGACAGCGGAGCACGCGTTCGGGTACAAAAAGCTGCTACACTCGCCGGTCAACGTGCTGCTGCTTATGGTCGTGCTTTACGGCGGGAGCTGGCTGTACTGGCGCGGCGCGCGGAAGAGGAAGAGAAGTACGTATCGGGGGGCAAACGGTTGAATGCGTATTGCGAACACGCACCGCAGTTCGAAGAGCCCGAAATGATTGCAAAAACGCCGCCGACAATGTAGTGTTTGGACTGAATCGATACCTCGTGAATCGCCCGCGACCCGACGCGCGCAGGAAATGTATGATGTATTCAGTCGTTATCCCCGTATTCAACAGCCGGGACACTGTTTCCGCTACTATCGCTGATGTCCGTGCCTTCTTCGAAAGCCGCAACGAAGAATTTGAGATCATTTTAGTCAACGATGGGAGCAGAGATGACAGTTGGGAGATTATACGCCGGGAGGCTTCGCATGATGCAAGGCTGACGGCAATTAACTTCATAAAGAACTACGGACAGCACAACGCGGTGCTATGCGGGATGGCAAACGCGCGGGGTGAACATGTGATTACCATGGATGATGACGGGCAAAACCCGGCCGCGGAAATCCGACACATCATCGACAAGGCGGGCGAGGGACACGATGTTGTCTTTGGAGAGTTCGAGCACAAGATGCACGGTATCATGCGGAGGCTTGGCTCCAGGATTGTCGACCGCCTGAACCGAAAGATATTCGGCAAGCCCCAAGACCTCGTACTCACGAATTTTCGAATAATCAAACGGGATGTTGTCGATCGTGTGCTCGCGACCGGCGCCGGGCATCCGTATATTCCGGGCCTTCTGTTGATGCATGCGTCCTCGCTTGCCAATGTCCGGGTGCGCCACGAGTCGCGGACAACCGGAAAGTCAAACTACACGCCGTATCGTATCGCGAGCCTGGTCGCCCGACTGCTGTTTAACTACTCGTCCTATCCGTTGCGGCTGTGCACCACGGTTGGATTCACCGTTTCACTTCTAAGCTTCACGGCCGGATGTTTCTATCTCGGCCGGGCGCTGCTGGTGGGCACATCCGCCCCCGGCTTCCCGACTATCGTCATCCTCCTATCATTTCTCAATGGGTTTGTCATAATGCTTCTGGGGATGATGGGAGAATACGTGATCCGGATTCTGACCCAGACTTCGGGTTACCCTAGCTATATAGTCAAGGAGAAATACCGGCGTGGCGCCACATAGGTTCTTCATTGTCGGGGTACAGCGAGGCGGCACCACATATCTCTACAAGTTTCTTGATGCGCATCCACAGATATGCATGGCCACTCCGCTGAGGCCGGAACCGAAATTCTTTCTCTTTGACGACCTTTTTGCTAAGGGCAGGACGTACTATGAGAAGACCTACTTTCAGGCATCATCTGATACGCGCGCGTATGGTGAGAAGAGCACGAGCTACTTGGAGACCCGCCACGTTCCGGGGCGAATATCCCGGTATTACCCACAAGCCCGCATACTCATCACGTTGCGTGATCCGATGACCCGCGCCCTGTCAAACTACTTCTTCAGCCGGGCCAACGGTCTTGAAACGCGCAGCCCTGAAGACGTATTTCTCCACAGTGCCCCCGCGCCTTCCCTCGAGGGGGTGCACGTATCGGTCGATCCGTTTAATTACGTGGGACGGGGAATGTACCTGGAATCCGTAAAATCGTTTGTCGAGGCATTCGGACGAGAACACGTGATAGTGCTCGTGTTCGAGCGTTTCGTGTCTCGCTTTATCGAATATTCCCCCCGGGTATACGATTTCCTGGGGGTAAATCCGGATTTTGTTCCGTCCATGGCATCAGACATGAGGATTAATAAGGGCATTCAAGAATTCTCGGTGAGCGCGAAGGTACAGGAAAGGCTCAGGGAGATCTACCGGCGTCCAGTCGCCGAATTACAGGACTATCTTGACGAAGACATTAGCTTCTGGAACGACTGCCGCTGGGAATAGGCCTCCCGCGTTGTGCACACCTGAGAGAGAGCCGTAATGCGCATGCGTAAACAA
>WJMI01000139.1 GCA_014728015.1 Chitinivibrionales bacterium
AATCTGTTTCTGAACTAGAATATGGTAAGGGCCGAGTCCCGTCTCCGCACTCCCGTGTTAGTCTGTGGCTGCCCTGCGGCAGGTCGTGCTTCGCCGAGGCAGGCCGGGCCTCCTAAGATCCCACTTGAAGATGCAAATGTACATACCCCGTTTAGCGTGCCTCCCTTGTACCGGCCCCCCCTGGGGCCGCCATTCGTCACATATGCGAACCGTCCCAATATACAGACAGGTCGTCAAACAATTGACTTGAGAACAACAGCTTGCGGAATTTCACCAAATCGTCGTGAAACACGCGTTCGTTGTCGTAGACCGAAAAATGCTCGCACAGCTTTGCATAAATCGCACGCGTGCCGGCGCCCATGGTATCCGCGTTGCGAAACGAGAGGGCCTGCAGGTCGGCCAGCACCTCCAGCGTGAGCACGTGCTTCGCCGCGCTCACGGTCTTGAATGCCTTGCGCGCCGCGACCGTTCCCATGCTGACAACGTCCTGGTTGCTCGCGTTGCACGAAATGGACAGCGTGCTCACCGGGTTGGCGAGCTGGCGGGTCTCGGCGGTGGATGACGTTCCCAGGTACTGCGCGCCCATGAATCCCATGGTCAGCCCCACCGTACCCGCGATGAGATGCTCCGGAAGGCCCTCGTTGAGGTTCTTGTCGAGGAGCTTGTTGATACGCCGTTCGGCCAGCGTGGCGACCTCCGACGCGGCCATGCACAGCGTGTCCATGGCAAAGCCCACGCTCTGACCGTGAAAGTTCCCGCCGTGGATAATCTTTTTCTTTTCGGGAATGATGATCGGGTTGTCGTTGGATGAATTGGCTTCCGTGGCAAGCACCTTCTCCGCCGCATCGATTGCTTCCCAGACAGGCGCGAGAATCTGCGGGCAGCACCGTATCGAGTACACGTCCTGCACATTCACGCTGGTCTCATACACCGGGCCGTCGCGGCCCTGCTTGCGGATAATGTCGTGCATGTCCTTGCGCAGCGTGATGTTTTGAGAGCCGGCATACAGCTTTCGCACGATGCCGGCGACCGCCTGCTGGCCGGGATGCGGCTTGACCGCGTGAAGGTCCTCGTCGAACGCATCGTCGATACCCCCGAATATCTCGATGGCGAACGCCGCATTGACACAGGCGATGCGCAGGAGTTTTTTCGCGCCGAACAGGGCAAACGCGGCGAGCGCGGTCATGGCGCTCGTGCCGTTCATGACAGCAAGACCTTCCTTGAAACTGAGCGTCAGCGGCGCAAGGCTGCATCGCGACAGGGCATCGCGCGCGGGCATGAGCTCGCCCCGAAGGTACACGCTGCCTTCGCCGATAATCGCCAGGCCGACATGGGCCAAATGCACGAGGTCGCCTGATGCGCCCACGCTCCCGCATTCGGGCACATAGGGCGCGATACCGCAGTTGATCATGTCGCGCATGAGTTCCAGAAGCTCCAGGCGGACCCCGCTGTACCCCTTGACCAGCGTGTTGAGACGCACCGCCAGCATGCCCTGCGCGATATAGAACTTGATGGGATCGCCCAGGCCGGCGGCATGGCTCCTGATAAGGTTTATCTGCAGGGCCTCGATTTCATCTTCGCGGATAATCTTGTTGCACATGGGGCCGAACGAGGTGTTCACGCCGTAGATAATGCGCCCCGCGGCCACTTCGTTCTCGAGAAACTCCCGGCTGGCTCGGCATCGCCTGACCGCTCTGGTGTCGAGTTCGACAGTCTTGTCGCCGACACCAATCGCCACAATGTCTTCGACCGTAAGGTCGTTTCCGTTCAACACGACAACGGGTCTGTCCGCCATGCGCTGCGCTCCAGAAGTGCGGGAAAAGAAAGATCCGCGCGAGATGAAGGAAAATAATTGGGCGCGCGTTCTACTCTATAGAGAGCATGCCGGCCAGCTGCTCGAGCTGCGCGGATGCGACCTTGCTCTGGAATATGGCCGATTCGAGACGCACGCAGGCGTTAAGAAGGGCGAGCTGGGCATCACGGTACTGGATGTCGGTGATAGCGCCCAGCCGGTACTGCTCTTCACTGAGCGCCAGCGACTGCTGCGCCCGGGCTACGGCATCCCGCTCGAAACCGACCTGCTGCCAGGCGTTGGTGAGTGTCTCCCACTGCTGATACACGTGCGCTTCGAGCTCGCGCTCCTTATCTCGAAGAGACAGCTCCGCATTTTCGACATCGAGTCTGGCGTTCTGGATATCGGTGATGCGCGAGAACCCGGAAAACAGGGGCCAGGAGGCTGAAAGACCGGCTGATGTGCGCGTGTAATCGGTGCTCGACCAGGTCCGGGTGTATGAGCCGTTCGCGCTGAGCACGGGCCACAGCGCGGCGCGGGCAATCCCCAGCTGGGACTCTGCGATATTTCTTGAGATCTCGCTCATTTCGAGCCCGGCATTATGATCGCGGGCCTTGCGGTACCAGAACGCGGCATCGTGCCCGGGCGGATCTA
>WJMI01000009.1 GCA_014728015.1 Chitinivibrionales bacterium
GAATAAACGCTCCGGCCAGTTTCCTGGTCATCCTGGTCATACCCTACCCCCTCAGATTTGCCGCCCTTTCGGGCTGCTTTGCTCTCTTTCCCGCGAGTTTTTCCCCGCGTGAAAGCCCTTTACAGCAGATACCTTCCAGCCCCCGATTGGGCGGTTTCTGCTGCTGAAGGAAAAGGTAGTTGCACAGGGGACAGATTTGTTGTACGATCTACACCTATGCTGTTAAACTGTTATTAAGGAGTGTTGAAGATGGCCGGAAATGCAGAGCCGAAGAAAAAGCTGTATCAGCGGATTTCCGACGAGTTGAGGGCGAACATTGAACAGTATGACACGGAGTGGCTTCCGTCGTTAAGGGATTTGGCAATCAAATACAAGGTCTCACTTCCAACCATGTGGAAAGCAGCGCGGCTTCTCAAGGATGAGGGTTCCGTTATGATATCGCAGGGCAAGCGCATGCGCGTTCAGCGCAAGGGAGACGACAAGAAGGATGCATCGGCCGCGGGCGGGTCCTCACGGTCGCTGTACGAGCGCATCAAGAATCAGATCAGCGACGGGACCTACCGTGCCAGGCAGACACTTCCCAAAACAAGGTATTTCGTGCTGACTGAATATTGCTCAAACGATACGGTAACCGACGCCCTGCGCATGCTGGAGGCCGAAGGGCTGGTGCACCGGAAACGTCGGCGCTGGGTAGTCGGGCCCGAGACCGACGTGCGCATCCGGTCAACCCGCCTTGCGGACCGGCCCGTGGTCGTTGTCGTATCGGCGGACATGTCGTATCACGCCCTTTTGTTCGAAGTCAACTACGGGCAGTTCTCCGCGCCATTCATCGGCGAGCTCAAGGCGCACGATATCGAATACATGGTGGCGCTGAACGAATGGGACCAGCCGCTTGCATCACCGTATCCCGTCGGCAATGAAGGCATTCTGTCGTTGATCAATTCTCTCGGACGGCGATATCAGGGGACCGTGGTCATGGTACACGCGACAACTTCCCCCACGCTTCCGGACCAGTTGAACTGGTTATGCCAGTTCGAGAAGCCGGTCGTGTGGCTCGACATGGACAGCAAGGGGGCCGGGTGGGACCGCACCCGGGTCGATCGCCGGAATTTCTTCCGTTGCCATGCCGATGAGGAGGGAGCGGTGGGCATTGCGATCGATCACCTGCACCATGCAGGTCACAAAAGAATCGGCTTTCCCAGGTTCGCCCCGTACGCCGATGGCGCATATTTTCTGCAGGAGCGTATCGATCGTGCCCGCGCAAAGATTGCCGCGGACAACCTCGATATGGAAATTATCGTGCCAGAGCTAAGGCCCGAGCCGTGGGACACCTGGATAGACATTTACGACCGCGAAGAGTTCGCGGTGATGGCGCAGATACGGAGAGAGCTTGAACGAAGGCATCCAAGCATACACGGCGGCCGCTTTGAAAAGCTGTTTCGCCGGGAACTCCTGGGCCGCACGCCCACGCTTCGGACATTACTCATGGACGCCGGCGTAACCGCAATGATGGCGGCGAACGAATGGCTCGCCATTACCTATTACTACTGGCTGACGTACGCGGGTGTGCGCATCCCCAACGACCTGTCAATTGTCGGGTTCGACAACTACCGCCGGTTCATGCAGCATCCTACCGCAACCCTGGATCTTCGCCTCGATGAGATGGGGTATTTGGCGGCGCACCTGTTTATCGGAGACGTGCCGGTACGCCACGACCGCCGGGGCAACGTGACCGTGGAGCCGCGGTTCGTTGATCGCGGGACCCTCGGCCCCCCGCGAAAGACAAAGACGTGGTCGCCGGACAGAAGGCCGCGGAGCGAGGCGTGAGCTAGTGCGCTCAACCGTTTGTGCTCAGCATTCGATAACTTCTTGCTCCTTGTTTGCGAAGAGACGCCCCCGGCCTGGCGCCCGCCGCCCGCCGGGAGCTGGCCCCACGGAGCCGCGATCGATGAGCAGGGGAGGAGCCGTCAGATTCCCCCGCCGGTCGGTACGCACGGGAATATCATCAATAAAAACATGAGCCGCTTTGTACCCAATCTGTGCAAAACGCCAGCCGACCGTTGTGATTGGATGGCGGCTGAGAACAGGGCGATCATCAAAGGCGATAAGCGAGAGGCGCTTTGGTACGGCAACGCCGCTGTATTTCAGCCAGTAGTAATGGCTCACCGCGAAGCGCTGGTTCGGCGAGATTATCGCGGTGACATGGTGCCTGTCGGTAAGCTCACTCATTGACGGGAGAAGGGCCTTCAGCTTCCCGCTCGCCATCCGGTCAAGCTTCGCTGCCGATCGATTGCCTCGCGACAGGCCAGCCTCTGCATAGGCCTTATCGACGGCGGACAGCATATATTCCCCGTAATCTCTCGTGAACTCTCGCTTCGCCTCTTTTTTCCAGAAGTCCTCTGTCTGGGTGACTGGATGAAGCGTGCACGGAGCGCGGAGCCGTTCGACCGCCTCGAGCACTTCCTTCGCGCGATGCTCAACTATGGTGCGCGCCCTTCGCCCGACCGATATCAGCGGCAAGCCTATGCGTACGTGCCCCCGGTCGACAAGACAGGACACGGCCATCTCTGCCGCGGCGGGAGAGTCGGCGAAACATCGCCAGTAGTTCTTTCGTCCCACCGCACGACGGTCAAGTGACGGCTTTGCGTTTTCGTGGTCGAGCCAGATCACAGGCCTTCCGTAACCACACAACCAGGTTATCCATCGCTCCATGTCCGGTATGCGATCGTAGTTGGAGGCGATAAGGGTTCCGCGGTACTGCTCGCCCAGCGAAATGATGAGCCGCGCTATCTCACCTCGTCCCGTCGCCCATTCGCCGGTATGCGGCCGTGTTGTAGTCGCCTGCACCGCGACCTGGTGCACGCCGCAGTTTGCCAGCTCAGAACCGAACTCGCGCGAGAAGGCTTCCAGGTGACGCTGAAACAGCACCTGCCATCGATCGTCGGACGGTACCAGCACCAACACCGTCGGCATGGAAAGCCCGAGGGGAACGCGTGATACCGTTCGGACACTGGAGGAGCTCGATGGACCAACGACCCATGAGCGTCCGCGCTTATGGATAAGATGCTCATCCCGCAGCATCCTCATGGCTTCGCAGACCGTAGTGGGAGATAGATGAAACGACAGCGTGTAGTATCCGATCTTTGGTAAGACAGCCCCCGCCCGGAGCCGCCCCTCGACAATGTGTCCCCGTATCATACTGCGAAGATCGTATGCACTGGACTTACCGGTGCACACCCGGGATCGAGGGCCGCGGCCGCGCACAGTCGCCTGTCTTCCGCGTCCCACATCGATGCGTCCCTCGTCGGCGAGCACCCTCAGCGCTCGTCGTGCGGTCTGATAGGAGACCCCGTACTCGCGACACAACTGGTGAAGCGGCGGGAGCACCCATGTCCCATCCGTTTCCAACCGGGCACGTATTTGGTCGGCCGTGTCGCGAAATACCGACATTTCTTCAGCTCTTCTGGGGAAATGAATATACCTAAGCTATAGTAATATAATATCGTTAATTGTGCAATCTCGCTCGCCCGCGTCCTACATTTCCAATGGTTGATTGTGAATCTCATTTATCGAGGGCGAAAAGCACAACAGAAGGGGGAGGGTATGAATGGCTTTGCTCGCGCGTTGGCGGCGCTCTGCGTCTCACTTGCCGTGGTCGTCGGCATCTCTCATGCGCAGACATACACGCTGAAAGCCGATGGGAACAGCGGTCACGACGATGTCTGGGTGAAACGCTACTATACGGGCGTGAACTCCTGGGGCATTGTGGGCAATCATGTGCCCGGCACCGAAGGCGACATATGGTGGGACAGCTTTCCTGGTGAGTCCGGGAGATACGAAATCGTTCTCGGCGCCGTGGTGGAGCCCGACGGCGACTGCCCGTTCAGGATCTCCGCAAACGGCTCGACGCTGCACGAGGGCCGCTACCCGTATGCGTGCGGCGATCTTGTCTGCGGCTCCGGCTGTGCAAGCACGACCCGTGACATCGACTGCGGCACCCATCAGATTTCCCATGGAGCAACAATTTCCATGTGGGCATCCTCGGTTTATCCGTGCGGGACGGATCACGGCCAGTACGGACGGTTTTATCAAATCGAGTTCACGTTTATTGAAGCAAGCACGGATCCGTCGGCGATACCCACCAGCATTAGCACGCCGGCCGACGGCGAAAATCTTCCAGCCGGTGAGACGTATACGTTGAGCGCGGAGGGAGAAGACGTGCGGTGGTCCTACGATGCGGACAGCGATGGAAAAGGAGTGGTGAGCATCGGCGCGGGAAACACGGTGGAGTTTGCCGTGCCCACGGATGTCACTGGTGCCATGAGCATCAGGATAATGGCCGACGGCAGCAACGGCTCCGATCAGGTGAACTGCAGCATCACCGGCTCGGGTTCTTCGACCCCTGGTGCCGGGGAGGGTGTTTTTCTTGAGCAGGACGGCCTCGTGGTTATCGAGCTCGAGTCAGCGCCTCTCAAGACCAGTTGGAAAGAGGGCACAACCCACGCTGGCTACACAGGCTCAGGCTACTATTACTGGGACGGTCCGAGCAATTTTAACATTCCAACAGGAAACACGGGAAACCACCTCGAATACGAAGTGGAGATTAAGACGGCAGGTACGTGGTACCTTGGTATTAGAAGCTGGAGCAAGGAGCCCAATGACGGCTACAACGATACGTGGGTCAGTGTCACTCCGTGTGAGCGCTTCAGCGACAGATATTTCAAGCTCTACACGCCCGTGGTGGGCAGTTGGACCTGGCAGACGATCAACTCCACGCGCGGCGGCATCATCTCCGACTACAACCTCGAGCCCGGTATCGTCAAGATCATTCTTGAGCCGCGCTCTCCCGAGCACAACAT
This sequence comes from Chitinivibrionales bacterium, assembly GCA_014728015.1. Lineage (GTDB taxonomy): Bacteria > Fibrobacterota > Chitinivibrionia > Chitinivibrionales > WJMI01 > WJMI01. Next base: position 4,860 of record WJMI01000009.1, read on the forward strand.
GGACCGCATCGTGCTGTATACCGACCCCGTGACAGAAGATCCGGCCACGGATCTCAGCAATCCGCAGTCGCCGACAAACGATGACAGCGTAGACGCGGCGCCGGGAGGATTGGTGAGAGCGAGAGTGCCTGCGCGCTCGGCACGCACAGCAGTGCGTCTGTACAGCATCGACGGTCGCTTGATCGGAACCTACAGACGGCAGCAACTCCGACATGTACTTGACGGCTCCACTATTCCCGCAGGCGTATACCTTATCCGCGCGGGGAGCAGCGCTGAACGGGTATCCGTGCATCCGGGTCGGTAGCCCCTTGCCCTCCCGAACGGCGGCCCCTCTGAAGCCGGGCCGCCGTTCTCCTTTTCCTCGACCTCCAGCACGGGCTCGGTCATGGGGCTAACGTTTTGCCGCGCTTTCTACCGAGTCTGTGCTCATGTCCAGGCCCGCGTTTCAGTACCAACCAGGTCCTTCTTCCAGGCCAATCGCTATGGATCGGGCGGGAAATGCGTGTAAATGTGTAGTTTTTACGATCAGGCCATACCAAAGGAGGGCTGGTATGCTGTTCTCTCCGCGACGCACTGCATTCGCGGCCGCAGTGCTTATCGCATCCCACGCGGCCGTGGCCGGCGTAACCCGCGAACATCCCTACCTGTATTTCACATCAGAGATAGTGTCACGCATTCAATTGCGGCTTGATAAGGAGCCCTTCAAGACGCGCTGGGAACGGTTTCTCTCCATTGCCGACGGGCATCTGGGGCGTGGCACGTACGGGTTCGGCAACCCCAGAAACGCGCTGGGCGTCGCCGGCAATACCGCCTTTGCTTACGCCATAACCGGCGAGCAGAAATACGCGGACCGGGCAAAGGAGGAAGCGTTCGCGCTCATGGATGCATCGGCGTGGCACGAGGTGAAAAGCTGGAACAAAGGCGCCGAGCTGGGCACGGCTGAGGCCAGCGTGGCCTGCGCCCTGGTCTATGACTGGTGCTATGATGCGCTCAGCGCCCAGGAGCGCGCGCGTTTCAAGAGTGAAATCCTCAGCAAGTCAACGAATATTTACCTGAGCTCGATAGAAACCCACAACGACTGGTGGGTAACCAATCCGGTGACCAACTGGTGCGGCGTGTGCCACGGCGGGTGCGGGCTGGCGGCACTGGCCCTCTACGACGAAGATCCGGCGTTCGAGAAAGCGGCCGGCTACGCATTCGATCATCTGGAGGCGTTTCTCGACAGTGTTGTCCTTGCCGACGGCGCCGGGCACGAGGGCATCATGTACCATCGATACGGTGTGACATTCGGCAATTATTTCTATGCGGCGGCCACTCATGTGTTTGGCGACGATCGCGGGCTGGCCGCGCGCACGGCGGACAAGCTTGCCGGCTATTGGCATATCTACATGCAGGCGCCGGACAGCCTGTATGCGAATTTCAACAACATGAACGAGTCGACCTTCGCCGGACTCTACGGCGCGGACCATCGAAAATGGGAAGGCGGACCGCCCGCGGTGCTGTGCGCCTTGTGGGAAGCCCAGGCCGGTGGCGACGATCTCCTGCTCTGGGGTGCGGACAACGGCGGGGCAGCTTTCTATTGGGAGGGTATCTGCCCGATGTACTTCGTGTGGCGACGGGATGACGATCCTGCCGGACAGAAGCCGTCACTACCAAAGGCGACACTGTTCCGCGGGGCGGGTCACGTCATATTCAACGAGCCCGATCTATGGTTCGCCTACAATGGCGGGTGGACCAGCAACAAATCGCATCACAATAACGACCTGGGAACCTTTGTGCTGGTGGCAAACGGCGAGCGGCTTGTCAACGATCCCGGGTATGGCAAGGCCACGACAGCGGATCATTCTTCGATACTGGTCAACGGCAATGGTCAGCCTGAGAATGTGGCCGGGGAGTTCCTGCATTTCGGTTCCGGCGACGGGTTTCACTATCTTGCCTCCGATCTGTCTTCGTGCTACGAAGATAACCTGACGCGCTTTGTTCGGCACGCGGTGATGGTGGATGGCAGCTACATCGTCCTTCTTGACGATCTTGCCGCACCGAGCGCCTCGCAGTTTCAGTGGCGGCTTCAGACAGAAGGCGCGGTTCGCGCGTCCGGTGCAAACGCCACCGTGCAGGGACAGGACAACGTGCTGCATGTTGTCGCCGCGGCGCCGCAGGATGCTCAGGCAACGACGGGAACAGAGACGATCGACTTCGTGCGCATACAGCCGGCCACACAGCGCGCCGAAGAGACGATTGTCGCGGTACTGTATCCTGCCGAAAGCGGCGGCACCTCACCGGCGGTCACCTGGAGCGCGCAGGGGACGCTCAGCGTTGGAAACGATGCCATTGTCTTTTCCGGCGGGGCAGGGCAGTGGAAACTGCAGTCAGTCAAGGGCGAGGCGGCCGACGATATCGACCGCGTAAATGAGCGCACAGTTAAATCGCAGAGGAGCACGAACAGCACACGGCATGTCCGCAGGCACCAGGGTGTTGGGCCGGTGGCCAGAATTGTGCGAGTCGATCGACGGGGCGTGGTGGTTGAAATGCTGCGCGCCGGCATCCACTCGGCAAGGGTCATCGGTCTGAACGGGCGTGTCATGGCAACGCAAAACGCGGATGCCCGACAGCAACGCTTGGAATTCTCCCTTCCGGAGGGTATGTACATCCTTACGATTGCGACAGGAACATGGAGTCATCGCCAGAAACTTGTCGTGTATCCGTAAGAAGCTACCGTTTTCCCGGAGCTGAAAGAATGAGAGCACACCCTGTCCTCCTGGTGTTCCTCCTGTCTGCAACGGGTCTTGGCGCAACCGTCTACATCGATCCGGGCCGGGCCGATCCCTCCGAAGACGGACAATCGATCACCCGTTCAATTCTTTCGAGGATATCACCTGGACCGAAGGCGATACGTACCTGCTCAAACGCGGCACCGTGCTGACTTCCGGCGTTATCACGGCGGGAGCCAATCGCGTTACCATTGGCGCGTACGGCGAGGGCGAACGCCCCCTGTTCGAATGCACGGCGGTGACGGGATTCTGTTTTCCCGATGCAACCGGTGGCATGTGCATCACAACGACATCGATCGCTCGGACACCGGAAACAAGTTTTGCTTCATCTCGAACGAGGACCTTCAGGTGGAAGCCGCCTGCGCGCAGCGGCGCCCTCCTCAATTCGCGATCTCTGCCGGGACATGGCGGAGTCGAATTCTCCTGGTGGCCGGCCCAAGAAACATCCCGGGCCATCATTGTCCATGCTCTCGATGGAACACGTGTTGCATACCTGCCATTATGTGCTTCACACACGCGAATCGTGTGGCAGCCGCGGAGACACTGCCCCCCAGCGGCCTACGTGGGAGTCCTTGCCGGGGAGGGATGCGCTCTGTCAACCACGCTCCTGATCCTCAACACGGGCCCGTCCAAGGTGCGGTGAACCGGACTCTTCGCCCCAGCGCCCGAAATCATGCCCCTGTCCGGCCGAGCCGTTGCTGCTCGCTCACCGAGGTCTGTTTCACGAGAACGCTCCCGTCGCGCAGGTGTATCTCGGCCCGCCACTGCTCATCCTGGGAACAGTTCTCCACCGGTCCTTGTGCCCAGTTACTGCCGAAGTTGATGCTGAAGGGCTCGTCATAGGACGTGAACACCAGGTTACCGTTGCGATAGTAGTCCACGTGGTTGATCGTTTCGGGGTAGAGGCTTGCGAGCCGTATCCATCGCTTTCCCCGATAGACCATTTCGGGCTCAAGTCCCTGAAGGTAGTATTGTTCCTCTTTGGCAGGTTCTGGCATCTCGATGCCGATGCCGTGTGCCATGCGCATCGCGAAGAACGTATCCTCTCCCGGCAACACGCCCCAGTAGGCGGGCGGCTCCTGTTTGGTCATGTTGTTGTAGTATCCCCACGATGCATGCGTTTTCCAGCAGACTTCGAGCTGCCCGATTGCCTGCGAATCCTCGTTGCACACGATTGGTTTATTGCCGCTCCATGCTCTCGCTGTGCGTATCAGGTTGTAGAACTGCTGCCTTGTCTGGCCGTTGCCGTGTATCAGCACAACATCGCTGGCCTCGCAGATCTGGCGATATGCCCTGCCGCCATTGCCGCTGCATCCGACCAGCATGCCGCCCGACTCCTCTCGGGCCAAATCGATAAGCATGGCCATCCCGTCTTCGTGCTGAATAATCGGATGCTGGCTGAAACGAGGATTATCTTGCTCATTGGCCACCTCGATGATGACATTAGTATGGCCCGCCTTGCGAAGGAAGCGAGAGGCGGTGATCACAGCATTGCGGATCCCGCGGCCGTCGCGGATGCGCCGGGACTGGCTTCCATAGAAGTAGCTGACGATTACCACCATGCCCAGCTCGTCGGCAGCCCGGATGAGGCGGTCAAGACGCGCTTTGTAGGCCGCGTCAAGCGACGTCCCGTCCGTGCCAAACGGATTGTTTTCAATGGTGTCGTTGTTGATGGTGAAACAAGGACCACCGCCCTGGAGGCCGACAGTGAAGGCACGCAAGCCGTAGCGATACCATTCGGGCAGCGCGGCAATCAACTCGTCAGTATTGGCATCCGGATCAAAACGGTTGCGACCCCAGCGGGTATAGCGCTCCCGCCCCGAGGCGTCATCAAAAATTCCCTGTATAAAACGCGCGTTCATCAGCAGGCCACGGGCATGCTCATGAGAGCCGGAGATCTCGCTGTACACAAGCCGGTCGTTGATAAGAAAATGCGGTCCGTCCGTTGAAATGCGAGTCTTTCCCATGTTCCTCCCCTGTTTCGTCCAAATGTTCGAGGCACGAGAGCCCCGCCGGCATTCCCCCGAAAACCTGACGCCTGCTGCCGGATTGCGCCCATCGAGGCCCCGCAAGGCGTAAACCGTATCCAGTCAATCGTATACAGCGAGTTGAGCACGCCCGGCACGTCCGAGGGTTTTGCGCGCATTTCCCACGTACCGAAAAGATATTCGTCGCGTGTCTGTATCGCCGAGCCCAGGAACCCGTCGGTGCTGCTGTTGATAAACTGCATGTGCAGAAGACCGTCCTGGACAAAGCATCGCTCGGTCCCGGTCTGGCCGCCGTGCTCCGACCATGTCGCCACGATCCATGCGGAGTTGTCCGCGGCCGCCTCAAGAACCGCATTGGCGAGCGATCCTTTTGCTCTCCCTTTTGCCGCGCCGGCACAGCCGGGCAATCCCCCTACATCAGGCCGTCGGTGCCGCCCGTGCTGAGCCGGTCGGAGATCTTCTTGAACAATCTGCGGGCCTTCTCCAGCTCTCGCGCGGCGGCGGGGATATCGCCTGCATCGAAATCACCCGCGGCCTTGTCGATAGCGCTGTTTGCCTCGTCGAGATCCACCCTCATTTGCGCAAGAACATCCCTGCCCTTTGACCGCGGGGCCTTCTTGATATCCACGGCCGTTTCTTCGGCAATTTCCCGCGCCGCGCTGAGGTTTGCCTCGACCTGTTCGGTCATGGCGACTTTTGCCTCCGGCGCATCGACCTTCATCTGAGTGGCAAGCTCCGTGGTGTTGCTCAAGAGCCGCTTGGCTTTCCGGTAGTCCCGTGATAAAGCGAATTTCTCGTTCTGAACCGCAATCTCCGCGTCCGCGGCTGAAAGTGCTTTTTGCACATTGTCGAAATTGTTGGGCATGTACTTGTCGGCTTCCGCCTCCTGAGCGGCTTGTATTGCCGCCTTTGCCCTGGCGAGCTCTTCAACAGGCGCTTTGGCGCATCCTGAAAGAAGGCCCAGAATGCATGTTCCGGCAAGAACAACGGGTATGAGATGGTTGAGAGGACGCATGGCATATCTCCTGTGAAAGGTGTGGGCAATGTACTTGTTCTACAAATTACACACGCATGGGACACGTGTCAATGGGAACCCCGGGGAGGTGCGGGCACTGGGCGATGCGAGAAATTTTCTGTACCTGATAAATCCCGACAACACCTATGGATCTAAGGCGGGATTCATCGCGGCGCTCGCAGCAACGGATTACGACCTGTTTATCATCGATGCATTTTTCGATGGTGTTGCGCTGGATGCATCAGCAGTCGGCTCGCTCAAGTTCCACGGGGGTCGTACGCGGCTCGTTGATGCCGGCACGTTCGATTGCGTAGATTCATGAATAAAGCAGCCGCGACCTACCAGAGAAGGAGCATTCATGTCCGAGCATAAAATAGCACTCGAATGGCGACGCGATACCGAGGACTTCCAATACGCATCATACACCCGGGACCACACGATCATCTATGGAAACGATGCCCGTATCTGCGCATCGGCCGCGCCCGAATACAAGGGCAACGCAGATTGTTTCAATCCCGAGGAAGCCTTTGTGACATCACTGGCGAGCTGTCACATGCTGACGTTTCTCGCGCTGGCATGCAAGAAACGGTTTGTAGTCGACAGCTACCGTGACGATGCGGTTGGCGTTTTGGGAAAAAACCCCGAGGGAAAACCCGCGGTAACAAAGGTCGTGCTGAAACCGGTTGTCACGTTCAGCGGGGAGAACGTTCCCGGCGATGACGACTTCGCGCAGTTGCACGACAAGGCACACGATATGTGCTTTATTGCCAACGCGGTGGCATCGTGTGTCGAGGTGGTGGTAGAACCGGTCATGAAGCATTCTGAATGATGTGTGTTTGTTCTTGCCGTAGAGGAATCTTTCCGCAGAGTCGTAGAGGGCCGGGCCCTCGCGCTGCTGCATTTCCGCGGGAGATCCGGCCGCCGGTAAAGCACTGCAACGAGGAGGGTCTATGGAATTCTACGATGTAGTTCGCACTCGCCGAAGCGTCCGCTCGTATAGCGACAAGCCCGTACCCGATGATGCCCTCGATCGCGTACTCGAGGCCGCCCGCCTGGCTCCGTCGGCGAACAATGTCCAGCCCTGGCACTATGTGGTGGTGCGCGGCAAGGACAAAATTCAGGAGATCGCCCGTCTGTCGCACCGCCAGATGTTCGTTGCGCAGGCGCCGGTGGTGATTGTCTTGTGCGGGAAGAAATACACCGACCCCGCGCACTGGGCCGCGGACAACATGTACCTCGTAGACACCACCATCTCCATGGATCACCTGATACTGGCGGCCCGGGCCGAGGGGCTCGGCACCTGCTGGATCGGCGCGTTCAACCGGCCCGGCATCGAGAAGCTGTTTGCGTTGCCCCGGGGCATTCACGCCATGATGCTCACGCCCCTGGGGTATCCCTCGGGCGCTGGCGCATTTACCGATAGAACATGGCGCAAATCGGCGGGTGAGATTCGCTCCGACGAAGAGTATCGAGCGTAGGGACTTGAAGCGCGTGCCCGGGAAAAAGCGGGTTGGCTCCTAGGGGACAACCACGGATCGAGCGCACTGTGTTTCGCCCGCCAGCAGCTTCACTATATACAATCCGCTTGAAAACCCCCGCAGGTCGATGGGGTTCGCGCTGCTGTTTCCCCGGCGGGTCACAATGCGCGAACCATCCGGCGCGTATATGGCGGCCCGAAAGGCCTGCCCGCGCGGGAGGGTGAGAGAAATGAACCCCGCGGCGGAGCGTATAGGAGAAGAGGATGATACGGGAGCGGCCGCCCGTGCAGGCCGGCGCGACTGCGCCTGGTCGGCGCCTTCGGTGTGAATGCAGGTGGCCCGGTAATCGTATGGATCAAGCGCATCGATGCGTACGGTCATGAATGC
>WJMI01000140.1 GCA_014728015.1 Chitinivibrionales bacterium
ACAAAAGACATTGCGATAGGGATTCGCACGCCTATTGAGAAGGCGGAGGAGATTAAGAAGACCTACGGGTGCGCGTTTTCACCGCTGGTGCGGGGAAACGAGTACGTGAGCGTGCCGGGCGTGGGGGGCCGCGAGCAGCGCGAGGTGTCGAAAGCGGTCCTGGCATCGATCGTGGAGCCGCGGCTGGAGGAGATCCTCTCCCTAGCGCTTCGGGAGATAAAGCGCACCGAGTATGCCGATATGCTGGGCGCGGGGATTGTGTTGACCGGCGGCGGGTCGCTGATGGAGGGCACGCAGGAGCTGGCGGAACGCGTGTTTGAGATGCCCGTGAAGCTGGGGCTTCCCACGGGGTTCGGCGGCTTGACCGAGGCGGCGCGGTCGCCGGTGCATGCCACGGGCGTGGGCTTGTGCATGTATGGCGTCATGCAGGCCAAGGCCGGGAAGCAGAAACCGATCAAGGGCGGCAGTTTCGGCGACTTGTGGGACCGGATGAAGGGCTGGCTGTCGGAGTTTTTCTAAGAGGGAACGCGGACAATTATCAGAAAACCACACCAAGCCACAAAGGATACGAGAGTGGAAAATCCAAGACAAGAGTTTTATTTCCTGGTGTCCTGGCGACGTAGTGGTTCTTCACATACTTGTGCAAAGTACACATCCCAAACCTACAAAAGGAGGAGCGTATGAATTTCACCATTGACGAGGCTTTCGATGCCCAGGCAAAGATGAAAGTCATCGGCGTGGGCGGCGCCGGGGGCAATGCGGTCAACCGCATGGTGAGTGAAGGCCTGAGTGGTGTCGAGTTCATATCGATTAATACGGATGCCATGGCGCTGGACAACAACCGTGCGACGCATCGGATTCAGGTCGGCGAGAAGATCACCAAGGGACTGGGCGCGGGCGCGAACCCGGATATCGGGAAGCTGGCGCTGGAAGAGGACCGCGACAAGGTGGCATCGGTGATCGAGGGATCCGACATGGTGTTCGTGACCGCGGGCATGGGCGGCGGCACGGGCACGGGCGGCGCGCCGGTGGTGGCGGAAATCGCGCGCGAGCTCGACATTCTGACCGTGGCGATTATTACCCGCCCGTTCCTGTTCGAAGGGAAGGTGCGGGACAAGAACGCGCGGAAAGGGGTCGAGGAGCTGCGCAAGTTCACCGATACGATTATCGCGATTCCCAACCAGAAGCTTCTGTCGATTGTCGACCGGAAGACGTCGCTTCTGGATGCGTTCAAGACGGCCGACGAGGTGTTGTATCAGTCGACACGCGGTATTTCGGATTTGATATCCGGTCACGGGCTGGTGAACCTCGATTTTGCTGACGTCAAGACTATCATGAAAGGCATGGGGGATGCGCTGATGGGCGCGGGCATTGCCGAGGGCGAGAACCGCGCGGTGCTCGCCGCGGACAGCGCCATTCACAGCCCGCTGCTCGACGACATCTCGATTGCCGGGGCCAAGGGCATCCTTATCAACATTACCGGCGGCGAAGACATGACCCTGTATGATGTGAGCGATGCCACCCAGTCGGTCCAGGATGCGGTCGGCGAGGACATTGATTCGAACATCATATTCGGCGCGGTCATCGATCCGGCGATGAAGGGCAAGATTCAGGTGACGGTCATTGCAACGGGATTCACCGATGCGGAGACCGGCCGTCAGGTCCGCAAGGAGAAGCCGGCCGCGCGCCTGGCCATTGCCATGCCGGCGGGGCGGAAGAAGGAAGAGAAGCCTGCCGAGCAGATGTCAATCGATCTGACCCACCAGCAGGCCGAAGAGGCGCCCACCGAAACACGGGTGGAAACGCCGGAGCCCGCGGCCGCGGAGGCGGTTGCCGAAGAGGAAGCATCCGACAAGGATACCCGGGAAATCGAGGCGGTGACCGAGCAGCCGCCGGTGCTGCGTATCGAGAAGCCCGTGGCGCCGCCGGCGCCGGCGGTGGAACCGGAAGCGATGGAGGAGTCCGAAACGGATGATTCCCGTCTTGACCTGCCGGTCGTATTCCGCCATCGGGAGCGGATGCAGAAGGAGCAGGTGTTTGTCTCGAAGGGCCAGGTGATCACGCGCTACGAGGATGATATCGACGTGCCCACGTTTTTGCGCAAGCAGATGCAGTAGAACGCATGGTGATACGCATCCCCGGTCCCCCTTTCCGCAGGTAGCGTTTGGGAAGGGGGCCGGCGGATGTTTTCCGGCACATTCGATTCGAAGGAGTGGTTTACTTGCAGGAAATACGGGACCAGATGATTCGCCGCGCGATTGAAGCGCATAACCGGATTACGCCGTGCTCGAACAAGGAAGCATTGAGCGAGTGTTTCTCGCTCATGGGTGACAAACTGGTGTTCTGGTTCAACACGGATGACGACAGCACGCATGTGCTGGTGGAGGAACTGCGGTGAGGAAGGCGTAGAGGTCGGGGATAGTCTCGATAGCAGAGAGGTGGAGGAAGGCCGTATGGAAAGGGCCCGCTGCGCTTCAACTCCTGCATACACATATCGTACGGGCGCGGAAGATGCCCCTGCCGGATATGTCGTATATGTCAATCAGTAGGGAGAGGCCGGCCACGCGTATCAACCCGGGGGCCAGGTAAGCTCGCGCCCGCTGAGAATGTGAATGTGGATATGCGGGACGGCCTGGCCGGAGCTGTCGCCGAAATTGACCACCAGGCGATAGCCCTTTTCCGCAAGACCTTCCTGGCGCACGGCCTGGTTGACCGCGAAAAACACGTGCTGGAACAGCTCCATGCGGTCGTGGGGGACCTCGTGGACCCCGCTGTAGTGCTCCTTGGGAATGGCCAGAAGGTGGATTGGTGCTTTGGGGTTGATATCGGTGAATACTACCGCGTGATCGTCTTCGTACACTTTGTTGGCGGGTATCTCACCGTTGATGATTTTGCAGAACAGGCAGTCGTTCATCAGGTTCCCCCCAATCGTTGAGACATCCGCTCGCCCGAACGCATATTCCTCTTTCTAATATAATAGGGGCTTTTCGTGACATCCATAGCGGAATCGGTTCCCCGCGCGAGATGCCCCGAATCGAACTATTTTCTGTTCAGTGCTGGTCTATGGATCAGCTGCGCGCTTTCTGTGCAGAAAAGCGCTGTCTGACGGCGCATCGTGAAACAGGGCCCCGTCTGCAATGGTGGAATGCATGATCTCACTTCACTCATCCGTCTTTTAATATGAAACCGGACAGGAAAACAGCATCGCGAAACCGGAAAGCGTTGCACGACTACGAGATTCTGGAACGAATCGAGGCGGGCATCGAGCTGAAAGGCACCGAGGTGAAATCGGTGCGCGCCGGCCGCGTGAACCTTCTGGACAGCTACGCCCTGTACCGTGACGGCGAGCTGCACATTCATCATATGCATATCAGCCCGTTCGAGCAGGCCAACCGGTTTAATCACGATCCGTACCGCACGCGGAAGCTTCTGGTACACAAGAGGGAAATGATACGCCTGGGAAGTGAGGCTGAACGCAAGCATCTTTCGCTGATTCCGCTTGAAGTGTATTTCAAAAAGCAGTACGTCAAAGTGGAGCTGGGCTTGTGCCGGGGCCGGAAAAAGCATGACAAGCGGCGCGCAATCGACGCGAAGGAGGCGCGCAAAAAAATTCGGAGCCTTTCGCGGAGTGTCTCCCGCTGCCTGATTGCCGGGCTCGTATGGCTTGCAGCGGCGCATGCCGGGGTGAAGGTGCGCAGCGTTTCCACCGGGCTTGTCGACACGGTACCGTCTGCCCGCCTTCCCCAGGGCGAATTCGTCTCGATTCCGCACTTGTGCACGGCGCTGGGCCTTGCGTGGGAGTGGGAGCGGGTGCCCGAAAGGCTCACGTGCTCCGACGGGTCGGTGCGGCTGGTGTTCACGCAGGACACGCCGTTTTTCTCTGTCAATGATTCGCTCGTGCAGGTGCCGTTGGCGCCGCAGCGGGTGGGCGGGAGCCTCTACCTTTCGGTTGCCGCGATCGAGGGCGCGCTCGGCGCTGCGGCCGGGCTGGGCGTGAGTTTTGATGCCGATTCAGGCGTTATCGTGGTGGGGGAGCAGGCGGTGGAGACGAACCCCGCGCGCGCGGACGCTACTGACGGGCGTGAGACGGCCGCGCTGGACCCGGCGCCGGTGGAGGGGCAGGCGATCCGGACCATCGTGATTGATCCCGGGCACGGCGGCAAGGACCCGGGGGCTATCGGTCCTGACGGCACGTTTGAAAAGGATGTCGTGCTGGCGATTTCGCTGAAGCTGCGTGACATTCTCGAAAAGCAGCCGGGCATCACGGTGTATCTCACGCGTGATGACGACGTATTCATACCGCTGCGTGACCGCACCGAGTTTGCAAACAAGAAAAAAGCCGACATATTCATCAGCATACACGCCAACAGTATCGGCGGGAGCGCGCGCAAGCGGAAACAGGTCAAGGGCTTTAAGATGTATTTTCTTTCGCAGGCGAAAAACGAGGAAGACAAGCGCGTGGCCATGCTCGAAAACTCGGTGATTGAGCTCGAGGAGGAGACGGACAGGGGCGATTACCTGCAGAATATCCTTATCGACATGGCCAACAACGAATACCTTGCCGAGAGCGAGGACATGTCGATCATGATTGCCGAGGCGTTCGGCAGCCGCGTAAAGGACATAACGAGCCTGCATCGCGGGGTGGGGCAGGCGCCGTTCTGGGTGCTCAACGGCGCGTTCATGCCCAGTGTCCTGATAGAAACCGCGTTCATATCGCATCCGCGCGAAGAGAAGCTTTTGACGGAAGAGTCGTTCCAGGGAAAGACCGCCGAGGCGATAGCCGAGGCGATACTTCGTTTCAAGAAGAAATACGAGGCCGGCTTGTGAGCGACAATCGCCCCATCGGCGTGTTCGACAGCGGCCTGGGCGGGCTGACCGTTGTCAAGGAGCTGCTTCGCCTGATGCCTGCCGAGTCAATCGTGTACCTCGGCGACACGGCCCGGTGCCCCTACGGGGTGCGTTCCGACGATGCTATCCGGCGGTTCGCCCTGCAGGATGCGCGGTTTCTCATGGCCATGGATATCAAGATGCTGATCGTGGCCTGCAACACGGTATCATCGGTGGCGCTCGATCATATCCGCAAGGACGTTTCCGAGATACCGGTCATCGGCGTGGTGCTTCCGGGATGCAAGGCGGCGGTCTTGCGCACGGCCGAGAAAAAGGTCGGGGTTATCGGCACGCCGGCCACGATTCGCACCGAGGCGTACGCGCGCACCATCGCGAGTATCGACAAGGGCATCAAGGTGTACGGGAAGGCGTGCCCGCTGTTCGTGCCGCTTGCCGAGGAGGGTCTGGCAGACTCTGAAATCACGCGGTCCGCGGCCCAGTACTATCTCTACGAGCTGGTGGACACGGGCATGGACTGCCTGATACTCGGGTGCACGCATTATCCGCTTCTTATGGAGACCATTCAGGGCGTGGTGGGCAACAGTATCGAGGTCCTTGACAGCGCGTTCTGGACCGCCAAGGAGGCCCAGGACATTCTGGGCGCGCTCAATGCCGCGGCTGACGGCGGGCGGGACGGCCTGGGGGCGAGCACGTTTCATGTGACCGACATGACACCCAATTTCGAAAAAAGCGCGCGCCGGTTTCTGGGCAGCGGGATCACGCGTATCGAAAAAATCGATCTTGAGGACTTATGCGGCGAGAAGCAGGAGGCATCGCGGTGATCCGGAAACGCAAGGAGCTTTTTCTCTGGTGGGACGGGCCATTGCCTGTGTCGGTTCTTTCCTGGAAGCGCGCGGGCAGGGGCCCGCGCTGAGATACCGCTACTCACGATTTACGAGCAAGGAGAAACCGATGTCAGGTCATTCGAAATGGGCAACGATAAAACGCCAGAAGGGCAAGGCAGATGCGGCCCGGGGCAAGCTGTTCAACAGGCTGATTCGCGAAATAAGCATTGCGGCCCGTCAGGGCGGCGGCGATCCGGAAGGCAATCCTCGTCTCCGGTCGGCAATTGCCACGGCGCGCGGCAACAATATGCCCAACAAGAATATCGATAACGCAATTGCCAAGGGCACGGGTCAGATTGCCGGGGTCACCTACGAGGAGGCCATGCTGGAGGGATACGGCCCGGGCGGGGTCGCGGTCCTGGTGGAGCTGACTACCGACAACCGGAACCGCACGGTCGCCGAAGTACGGCATGTATTTACCAAGGCGGGCGGCAATCTGGGCGCGGGGAACTCGGTGGCCTGGATGTTTGCATCCAAGGGGATTATCCGGGTGCCGAAAGAGAACGCCGACGAGGAGTCTCTGATGGAAATTGCATTGGAGGCGGGCGCTGACGATATGGTGCTTGATGGTGATACGTTCGAGATATCGACCGAGCCGCCGGCGTTCGAAAGCGTCCGCGAAGCATTGGAGAAAGCGGGCGTGAAGCCGGAGTCGGCGGAGCTGACCAAGATACCGGAAAACACGGTCAAGGTCGAGGGCGAGACCGCGGCCAGGGTGCTCAAGATGCTGGAGATGCTCGATGAGCTGGATGATACGCAGCGCGTGTACAGCAATTTCGAGATGAGCGATGCCGACATGCAGGCATACGGCAACGGCTAACCGGCGATCCGCAAATGGGAGCCGGCGGCATAACATTTCTCGGGGTGGATCCAGGCACCGCCATCACCGGGTACGGGGTGATACGTGCCGACGGCAATACGGTTTTCTGGGTGGATTCCGGAATAATAAGACCGCCGTCGGGCGCAACCCTTGCCGAGAAGCTCGAGGTGATATACGATGGCCTGTGTGAACGGATTGTCTCGCATATGCCCTCGTGCGTGTGTGTCGAGCAGGCGTTTTAC
>WJMI01000141.1 GCA_014728015.1 Chitinivibrionales bacterium
AACGTTATCGACTCGACGATTCAGACCTACGAGGCCGCGCAGTCGGCGGTCGAGGACATCGACGAGGCCGAGGAGATGGCCAGGTACACGGAGCAGGACATACGGGGCCAGGCGGCCATCGCGATGATGGCGCAGGCCAATGTGTCACGCCGGGCAATCCTGGCGCTGTATCAGTAGGCGTTTCGGGCGCGTTTGTTGACGGAGTGGAATACGCGAACGGGGGGCTCTCCGCTGGAGAGCCCCCCGGTTTTTATTTTTGCATTATCTCACCGATTTGCCCGGCCGGCCGCTTGCCGGGCGCCGGCGAATGCCGCAATCCTGTCGGCAATCGCCGGCGGTGTCAAGCCGAGGGATTCGTGCAGCCGTAACACGCTTCCGTGCGGCACGAACAGGTCGGGGTAGCCGAATTGCAGTACGCGCGGGCTCTTGTTCTGCCGGGCCGCCAGCTCCAGAATCGAGGAGCCGAACCCGCCCGCAAGCGCGTTGCTCTCCATGGTGACAATGTACCGGTACGTATCGAACAGCGAGCCATAGAACGCGCTGTCGAGCGGCTTGGCGAAACGCGCATCGACATGGGAGAAATGCATGCCCCGCTTCCCGAGAAGCGCCAGGGCCTGCCCGGCAAGTGCGTACGTGTCGCCGAGCGAAACGATGACTCCTTCCGTGCCCTCGACAACGGTACGGGGCACGGGGACCTCAAGGGACTGTAGTGATTGACTTAATTCAATACCCCGGCCGCCGCCGCGCGGGTACCGGACAAATACGGGGCCGTCACACGAAACTACGGCCGTGTACAGCATATCGCGCAGCTCGTTTTCGTCGGCAGGCGCCATGATGGTGACCCCGGGCAGGTGGCGGACATAGGAAATATCGAATGAGCCGTGATGCGTCGGGCCGTCTTCGCCCACCAGGCCTGCGCGGTCAAGGCAGAATACCACGTTCCGGCCGTCGAGCGCGACATCGTGCACAATCTGATCGTAGGCCCGCTGGAGGAATGTTGAATAAATCGCGACGACCGGTTTCAAGCCCTGCGCGGCAAGCCCCGCGGCGAACGTGACCGCATGTCCCTCCGCGATGCCGACATCAAAGAAACGATCCGGGAATGCATCCCTGAAATGGACCAGCCCGGTGCCGTCGGGCATGGCCGCGGAGATTGCCACGACCTGCTTGTGCTTCGCGCCGATTTCCGCAAGCGTCGTGCCCATGATCTCGCTGTAGCTGGGAGTTTTTTTGGAAGCCTTCGGGGCATCACCGGTGTCAATCGAAAAGGTGCCGATGCCGTGATACTTGGTGGCGTTATTCTCGGCGAAACTGTATCCCTTGCCTTTCCTCGTAATCACGTGCACGAGCGCGGGTCCTTTTCCATGTTCCCGCACGAACTTGAACACTTCGATCATCTCGCGCAGATTGTGCCCGTCAACCGGCCCGAAATACCGGAGCCCCATGTCTTCGAAAAGCTTGCCCGGTATGAGGAAATGCTTCAGGGCATCGTCGACATCGTGCACCAGCGTGCGGAGCCGCTTCCCGACATGCGGCATGCGGCCCATGAGTTCCCAGACATCCCGCTTGATCCGGTTGTATCTCGTGTCGGTGATGACCCGCGTGAGATAGCGTGACAGGGCGCCCACGTTTTTCGAGATTGACATCTCGTTGTCGTTCAGCACAACGGTCATGGCGGTATCCTGATGCGCGCCGAGGTTGTTGAGCCCTTCGAACGCGAGCCCGCTGCCCAGAGAACCGTCGCCGATAATCGAGACCACCGCGAATTTCTCTTTTTTCAGATCGCGGGCAATCGCCATGCCCAGGCCGGCCGAAATGGACGTGGCCGCGTGGCCGGTGGTCAGATGGTCATATTCGCTCTCTGCCGTGCGGGGGAAACCGCTGATACCGCTGAACTGACGAAGACTGGGAAAGGCATCCCTGCGGCCCGTGAGGATCTTGTGCGCGTACGCCTGATGGCCCACATCCCATATGAGCTTGTCGGTCGGCGTGTCGAAACAGTAGTGGAGCGCGATGGTCAGCTCCACGGTCCCCAGGCTCGATGCCAGGTGACCGCCCGTCGTGCTGACCACGTCGATCATGTATTCTCTGAGCTCGGATGCGAGAAAGGGCAGATCGTTCTTGTTCAGCGCCCTGAGATCGGCGGGCGAGTTGATGCCGCCCAGAAGATTGGAGCGCTTTGTCTGCTTTGTGGAAGGCTTTTTCGTGCGTGTATTTTTGCGTTTCACGGACTAACCCGTCGGAACCGCCCGCCGCACCGGGCCGGCGACGGCGTAATTGGAAAGAGATAAGCGATAATGATGAACGCCTGGTTCATAAGATACGAAAACCACGCTGCTGCATTCAAGCAGCGGGGGCGAAGAAGGCTCGCTTAACTATTTTTACCCGCATACAGAAGGATTTCATTACCGGGTTCATGCCGGGTGGCGACAATGGCCGGTCCGTTTGCCTATCGTATCGAGGCGACGCAGAATGCGGCGCGCGCGGGTGTGCTCACCACGCCCCATGGCGATGTGCGCACGCCGGTATTCATGCCGGTCGGCACGCAGGCAACGGTCAAGGCGCTTTCCCCGGCGGAGCTTCAGACTTGCGGCTGCTCGATTATCCTGGCCAACACCTATCACCTGCACTTGCGGCCGGGCGAGCAGACGGTTGAGCAGGCCGGCGGCCTGCATCGTTTCGAGAACTGGCCCCGGGCGCTTCTCACCGACAGCGGCGGCTACCAGGTCTTCAGTCTCAGGGACATATCGAAAATCACCGACGACGGTGTCACGTTTCAGTCGCATATCGATGGTTCCGCGCATTTTTTCTCGCCCGAATCGGTGATGGATATCCAGCACCGGCTCGGGGCCGATATCATCATGGCATTCGACGAATGCCCGCCGTCCACCGCGGACACATCGCAGATTGCGCGGGCCGTTGACCGGACCATTGCCTGGGCCGGCCGGTGCCGGGATGCGCACGCCAGGGCAGCGCCCTTGTTCGGCTACCCCCAGGCCTTGTTCGGCATAGTGCAGGGCGCAACCGACCAGTCCCTGCGCTCCCGATGCGCGCGCGAGCTTTCGGCCATGGACCTGCCGGGATACGCGGTGGGGGGGCTCGCCGTCGGGGAGGACATCGCCGCGATGTACGACACCGTGGCGTACACGGCGCGGCTGCTCCCGCGGGAAAAGCCCCGCTACCTCATGGGCGTGGGCATGCCGCGCAATATTCTGGAATGCATCGAGCGCGGCGTTGACATGTTCGACTGCGTGCTTCCCACGCGCAACGGACGCAACGGATGCGCGTTTACGTGGGAAGGAAAGATCAATATTCGCAACGCGCGCCACGCGGGTGATTACGATAACGGGCTCTCCGGACGCTGCTCCTGCTATTGCTGCGCGAATTTCAGCCGCGCCTACCTTCGCCACCTGTTCATGGCGGGCGAGATACTCGCGATTCGGCTTATCACGCTTCACAACGTGCATTTTTTTGTCGAGCTGGCGGAAACCGCGCGCGCGCGCATCCTCGACTCGACATTTGATCAGTGGAAATCCGAAGTCATGATCCGCTTGGGCGCCCGCGATGCCGGGCCCGCGGAGGAAAGCACGTGAACAACCATGAGCCAGGGCGGCCATGAAGAAATCCTGCGATACCTCGACCGGCACGGCGTGGTGGACAAGGACCGCGCTGCCTCTCCCGCGCGGGGAAAACGGCCCGGGCGGGCGAAGAAAACTCGCGCGCGGCACCGCCTCGAAATCGACCTTCACGGCAAAACAGAAGATGCCGCGGAAGCGGCGCTTCTGGCGGCCCTGGCACAATGTGACCGCGACGGATTTCAGGAGCTCGTGGTGATCCACGGGAAAGGGCTGCATTCACCCGGCCGGGATGCAGCTCTGAAACGGCTCGTGCGCGGCATGTTGGAGGGAAAACTGCGGGGAAGTGTCAAAAGCTATCGCCCGGCCCGCCCCCGGGAAGGCGGTGACGGGGCGACCGTGGTGTACGTGCGTTAGCCCCGTTTCCCACAGATCTCACACCGTTTCGCGGAAACGCTCGGGCACTTCACCGGCATGGGCTTGCAGCGCATCGATCAGCGGGCCCAGAAACGGCTCGAAATTCCTCCACCGGCCGATCGATGTTTTGTATATCCTGCTGCGCACCTGCAATTTGCTTGCTGTCTTGACAGCACGCGATGACTCATAGAACCGGGCGCAGCGATCATCCCATTCAAGGCCGCAGAAATCGAGCAGGCCCGCGATCTCCCGGCCGGGGTCTTCGACAAGATGCTCATACCTGATTTCGAGGATCCTGGAACCCAGCACGGCTTTCCAGTGCGCCATGAGACGTTCGTGAGCGCGATAGTGCTGTCCCAGGCTCCGAAGGTCTGTCGAAAACTCGTTGCGCTGCGCGAAGTTCTGGGCATAGCAGGACACGCAGGTGTCGAGCGGATGGCGGCGGCAGTACAGGATTGGCGCGCGAGGAAACACCAGGGCAATCAGCCCGAGATAGTACATATTGAATACCATCTTGTCGGTTACGCGTTCGGCATCCCCGGACAGCGCGGCCAGGCGTTCGAGATAGGATCTTCCCACGTGCTCGATATTCTCAGGTGTAACGGCGTTGTCGCGCCGGTCCATGCCGGCCGCGCGCAGAAGCGATGCCATGGCGCCGATTTCGCCGGCCCCAAAAACGCGAGGATGAGCAGATATTATCTGCTCGACCAGCGAGGTCCCTGAGCGCGGCATGCCCACAATGAAAACCGGCACGCGTGAATCAAGACCCGTGCCCTCGTGGTCGGCAGAAAAATCCCCGGAGAAACGGGCCAGGATGCCATCGATGGTCCGCTTGACGGACCCGTAGTTATAGGGAGTTCTCGAAGCGGCGGTTACTGCATTGCCTGATGCATAGCACTCGAACGAGCGAGCGAAATCACCTTTCTGCTCGTACATCCTCCCAAGCGCGAACAGCGCCTGCGACCTGGTGGTGGGGCCGAGGCGGGTGTCGGCGCGGGCGCTTTCGAGCACCGCAAACGCCTTTTTATCGTCTGTGCCGCCGCCCAGGTCGGCCAGTGTCGCGCGAAGCTGGACGCTGTCCGGGTGTGCGGCGATTGCCCCGGCAAGCACTTGCCGGGCGGTATCAATCTCTCCCGTGGCTTTCAGGACCTCCGCGAGAATACCTGCCGTGTGCGCGCGGTGCGGCTCCTTTTCGAGAGCGGCTTTACAGGCGCTGATGGCGGCTTCGTGTGCGCCGCTTTGAAAGCAGGCAATTGCCTTGCGATCGTATGCCTCGAGACACCCGGGATCCAACGCGAGTATATGCTCTGTTTCGGCCACTACCTCTCGATAGCGCCGTGTGCGCGCGAGCAGCTCGCAGACCCGGAGCCGTGGATACACGAGCGACGGATCGCATTCGATTGCGCGCCGGTAGGCTGCCTCGGCCGCGGCCGGATTGTGCTCTGATTCACGAAGCCGCCCGAGGCCGACATGGTACAGCCCGTTTGAAGGATGCAGCGCAATCGCGCGGGCAAAACATTGACTGGCGCGCGCAAGCTGCCGCCGCTCTTGGGCGATGACCCCGAGGTAGTAGTGCGCATCAGCATTGTCCGGCTGGGTCTGGAGTATCCCGGCCAGCACCTGCTCGGCCTCGGCCAGTTTTCCTCTGTGAAGCAATGTGAGCGCGGCGGCTGCGGCGGAAGGTGTCACTGAAGGTATTCCGGTGGTGCGCGCTATTCGAGCCAGTCGCGCTTTTTACTGTGTACCACGCTTCGATCGTCAGATCCGTCCGGGGAACACCAGAAAATGCGTTTTTCACCGTCGGGGTATTCGCGCACGTACACGATCCTGGTGGCGCCCTTGAACCGGACCATTCGCGGCGTGGTTTCGTTGTATGCTTTTACGCTGTCTGATGCGATGAGAACGGCGTGCTCGGCATTGTCCAGGCCGGTACGCCCGAGCCGAAGCGTGTCGAGGCCGCTGCTGAACACCAGTGTTTTGTTGTCGTACAGCCAGGAGAACTCATTGACCGGTGTTCCCGCGCTGACCCGCGCTTCTTCGCCCGTGGCTACCGTATGCACCCAGATGTCTTTCTTCCCGCCGAAACTGTGGCGGTCGGAGAGGTAGGCGAGCAGGGCGCCGTCGTAGCTGAACCGCGGCTTGACATGGTGCGCGTTGGGATCGGTCAGCCGCACCGGTTTTGACCCGCTGGTATCGGTCAGATATACCTGCCATTTGCCGTCGCGGTCGCTGGCAAACGCCATATGGTGGCCATCGGGCGAAAACGCAATCTGGCGCTCGTCACTGCCCGGCCAGGTGACGACGGGAAGCGCCTCGCCGCCGGTAGACTTGATCCGGAAGATATCGACGCCGTCCTGGGACTGGACCGCGGCAAACGCCCAGTTGCCGTCCGACGAGAGCACGGCCTCGCGTACTTCGCCCGGCATGGGAAGTGTCTGTTTTTTCGCCCCGGTCAGCTCCATGACCTTGAGTTCCGTGGCCCCGGTACTGTCGTTTTCCTCGAGGTAGACTATCCTGTCGGATGCATATGATATGCGCGGCGCGGCGCACCGGGTGCCGGTCGCGGTCAGCGGGAATTCCGCGCGCTGCATGGGCACCTTGAGATAGATGTCCGGAGCGCCGCGGCGATCGGAGAGAAACGCGAATACGCCGTGCGGCGGCACCTGACTGAGATCCAGGTCGGCGAGGCCCTGCTGGGCACGGTCGATTTTCGCGATGATGCTGCGCGTTGCCTTGTCGATTTCGGGATCGGGGGCGACCTCCTCGATAAGAGGCACGAGCCGGTTGTTGTAGGAAAGCAGCTCGCCTCGCTTGTTGAACCGCAGGGTCAGCGCGCCGACATACTTTCCGTATTCACCGGCGGACAGGCACACGGTTTCCTTGATTTTCATGGGAACATCGAACTTGTGGGCCAGCGATCCCATGACGATGATATCAATGCCCGGGATCTGGCGCGCGTAGGCCTTGGCGACCTCCCACGGCGTATGCAGCACGAGGATGCGGAGATTGCATTTTTTCACCCGCTCGCTTTGCAGCTCCTTGCGCACGAACGGTATCGCGTTGGTCAATTGCGCCCGCGCGCGCGCATCAGTCACCATTGCGGGGCCCACAATGGTAAATACGGCAAACGAGTATTTGCCGGCGGAGTGGATGCGCATGTCCGTGGTGCCTGCGCCCGCCGTGCGCGAAACATTGGTGAGAAGCGCGGGAGGGTTCAATCCCCGGTTTCCTTTCAAATAGCGTTTCAGTCCATAATCGATTTCTCCGGGTCCCATGCCGGCCAGGTCGTATTCGAGCGCGTTGAAATACGTAGCGGCAAACTCCGCTTTGAGCTCGTGGGAGTGCGCCTGCACGAAATTGCCCGCATCCACGGCAATGCAGACCGGGTATTTCGCGCGCAGGGCCTTGATCACCGTTGCCTGACGGGCGAGTCCGCCCATGGTCGCCTCGCCCAGGGTGAGCGGCGCAAACTGCCCTTTCAGGTTGCCCGTGTACACCAGGAGCATCTCGCTGCCTTCGCGCCGCCGCATCGCCGCAATGCTTCGCGTGATCAGCTCGTGCGCCTGCCACATGTCAGGGTTGAGTTTCAACGCGTGCGTGGCCGACTGGATGCACAGCCGGTATCGTTCCTTCTTGAAATGTTTCTCGGCTATCTTGTAGTGTTCTTCGGCGCTCTTCTGACGGACTTCTTCGGTGGCAAACTTGGCTGTTGCCGCCCATACCCATCCGAACTCGGGAGACTGATGCTTGAATCCCACGTCGGCGGCATACCCCTTGATTGCAAGGCCGGCGCCGAATGACAGGCCGGCAAGCCCCCAATCGTGGCCGTAGCTGTACTCGTAGCCAGCCCGAAACGCGAGCTGCTTGAACGGGGAAACTTCGAGGCCGATCCCGACTTGTACCGGAAGGTCGGCGGATTTCTGGACACCCAGAGCGGTGCTCATGCTGAACGACTTGCGCAGCAGGGTATCGTCGGCCACCCACGGCGAAAATTCCACGGCCCCGCCCATCTGCAGCGGGAGCGCTTCCAGGGTTTCGTTGTAGACAATAGGGGAGCCGAGATTGCGGATGTAGGCCCGGCCCGCGAGTTTCTTCATGGGCTTGTAGGTGCCGTCCACGCCGGCATTGAATGCGCGCGCATCGTCACCGGCAAGCCGGCTTTCGATATACGAGGCTGTTGCGCCGACACCGAGAAGATCGGGAATCAGTTCGCGCGCGAACGATGCGCCGACATTGATCTCCACGGATTTCGATTTGGTGACAGGGTTCTCATCGATATCGCGCGCATTGTCAAAACGTCCGAGCGTAAAGACCTGCGAATAGAAACCCAGCGTTCCGACATCGAGCAGGGGAATGCATCCGGCCGCGTATTCCTTGCGCAGTCCCATGAGCCATTCGAGGTGCGTGACCGCGAACTGGTATTGCCGGAAGAACGCGGTGTTGCCGGTTGCCGCCGCTATGTCGGTGGCATCCCAGGCAACCATTGACGGGACCGGGCCTATGGCGAGCTGCTGGGCGCCGACAGGGAGCAGGAGAAAATTAGCGACGGTCCTTCCGGAGTTGCCGCCGTCAGCCTCGAAATCGAAGGGGATGTAATCCGCGCGGGCGGGAAGTGTCAGGATGCCCATGACAAGCCATGCTGCGGCAAGCCGTGCCTTTCCGCCCGGCTTCAACATGGAGCTTCCTGTGAATCCACTTGTGTTGCGCACCATAACCCCTTATAAGACACGGGCTTCGCCCTATCAATATTATATCGGTTATGGGGCCGGTAATCATTAGAAAAACACGATTCCTACCGGGATGCGTAGAATACCTGTCCATTCACTGTTTCCGCCGAAATGGCGTCCTGCTGCAGCATAATTCCCACGACCTTGTTGATCTCGTTGATGTTTCTCCCGCACATGGATGCGAGGTCTTCGACGGTACAGGGGCGGCGCCTCACCGCCGAGAGAATTGCCTGCGTGATATCGGATGTGACAAAGGTCGCGGCGGTGACCCCGGCGTTTCGGGCGATGATTTCCACCGGCAGCGGGGAGAGAAAGGCGGCGATCTCGCGAAGCCGCTCGGGCGGTGACGGCGCGATGCCGGCAACGGCGCCGGGACGGTCGAGGGTGTTGAGCTGTACGCGCGCAAGCCTGATTGACGAGAGCGCCTGCTTGAGCAGGCCGAGCTCTTCCGGGGAATCGTTGGTCCCCGGCACGATGAACACCTCAATCCAGAGCGCGCCCCGGTACGCATCCGCGAAACAGCGGATGCCGTCGATAACCAGCTTGGCGGTGATGCCTTCGGCAGGACGGTTCAGCTTCTCGAACGCTTCGGGAGAAACCGCATCCAGAGAGGGCAGCATCAGATCCGCCGGCATGAGCTCGCCGCGGACATCGGGCCTGTGCAGGAGCGTCCCGTTGGTCAAAACAGCGATACGATAGCGATTGTGGTGCTTCTTGATGTGCGATATTAAGTCGCCGATACGCGAGTGGAGCGTTGGCTCGCCGCTTCCCGCGAACGTAATCACGTCGAGCTTCGGGGCATCGGCAAGGAACCGGTCGAGCTCCGAGACGACTTCGCCGAACGGAACATACTCGCGGCGTGCGGTCGTGAGATCGGTCGTCGCCCCGCATTCGCAGTATACGCAGTTGAGCGAGCATGTCTTGCGGGGAACCAGGTCGATGCCCAGCGATATGCCCAGACGGCGGGAGGGTACGGGACCGAACAGGTGAGAGTATGTTGAGGAGCCGGCGGCCTGCATTACTGTTTCGGCACGTCAATCATGCCGCGAAGCCGTATTTCACGTTTGTCGGGATGGTTCGTCGATATCACAAAATCCCCGTGACGGGTTTCATCCAGAGACGATTGGGCCGAGAGGGAAAGCGTGTATGCATAATACCCGTTCTTGTCGGGTTTCTTCTTGGCTTGGATCGAATGGCCGAGATAGACCGGAAGGTCCGACTGCCAGGCCGGCCCGCCGCCTCCGCGCGACTCGAACGCCACGTCCACGATCTTGAGATCGGGTTTCTCGGTCTTGAGTGTTAGCTCTGCGCCATGCTGCTCGCCCTCTTTCACCGACAGCCGGATGTAATTCGAGGAAATGTCGATGACCGGCTTGATTTCCGCGCTCATGGACAGCCTGAGGTTGGGCTCGTTCTCGGCATTGGAAATCACGGTTATCGTCTTCTTGAAACGGCCGCCGTGCATCTTCGAGATGTTGACTACCGGGGTGAGGGTCCCAGCCCGACCGGGCTGGATGATCGAGTCGTGCTCGACCACCGTGCAGCCTCACCCGGGTTTGACCTGCTTGATCCGCAGCACCTCGTCGCCGGTGTTCTTCAGCGTGAATACGTGACTGACCGTGTCTTTGGCGCCCTCCCTGATGACACCATCATCGTAGTCGGCCTTGTCCACCTCGATTTTCGGGCCGGCGGCAGCCGACCATGCCGTTATGGCCACGATCAGAACAAGTAGCTCGAGGCGCCGAACTCTCCTGGTCATGGTTCCTGCCCTTTCTTGCCCGGGTACCAACTGCCTGTCTCCGCGAAGAGTCTAAAAATAAAGTATTGTCTCTTCATATGCCAGCTACTGTAGATGCCCAGCAGTCCCATTACGCGGCTTCACTCGTTTATATTGCTACGGCGCTGGCTTGAGCGAAGCGAAGGACCGGTCAGGATGAATAATCGCCACAAGACCAGTGCTCGGCAGAGTGACATATTCACGGAACAAGCAGGAGCGACGGCGATCATGAACATGCGCGAAGCTGTTATCTCCGTTCTGGAAGGCAAGAAACCGCCGTACGTGCCGTGGTCTCTTTCATTCACCATCGAAGCCCGTCAGAAACTGGTGGAGCACTTCGGCAGCAAGAATATCGAGACAGTGCTGGGCAATCATATCGCGGGCGTCGCGCGCACATCGTTCATGGAAACACTGGAAAACGACCGCGTACGCGACCAATTTGGCGTCATCTGGGACCGAAGCAGGGACCGTGATATCGGGGTTGTCGAGAACTGTGTGCTTCCCGAGCCTTCACTCGACGGCTACATCTTTCCCGACCCGGCCGATACGCGCATCTTCGAAGGCATGCCGACGGCCATAAACAAAAACCGTGACCGGTTCCGTCTGTTTCCCATAAGCTTCTCGCTGTACGAGCGCGCGTGGTCGATGCGGGGCATGGAGAACCTGATGATGGACTTTCTTGTCAATCCGCAATTCGTCCATGACCTTCTGACCGCGATTGCGGACCACAACATTGCCATGGTGCGCAAAGCGGTCGAATACGACATCGATGCAGTGTTTTTCGGCGACGACTGGGGACAACAACAGGGGCTTCAGATGGGCTCCGATCTCTGGCATCAATACATCTATCCGCAGCTCGCGCGCATGTACGGTGCCGCCCGCCGGACCGGCAAATATGTCTTTATCCATTCATGCGGCGACGTTGACGAGCTGTTTGACGATCTCATCAGTATCGGGCTGAGCTGCTTCAATCCGTTTCAGCCGGAGGTCATGGATGTGGGCACGCTCATGAATGCCTATCGGGGGCGCCTGACGTTCAACGGCGGGCTTTCCACGCAGAAAACTCTTCCATATGGATCGACCCGCGATGTGCGTGCTGAATGTGAATGGCTGCTGCAAATGGGCGCAGGCGGGAACTACATTTTCGCGCCGGCCCACGCGGTCGAGGGTGATGTGCCGCTCGAAAACATGATCGCCATGATTGACACGGTACAGTCCCAGCCCGGATGGCGCGCCCGGAACCCGTGATGGCCAAGAAATCCTCCATTGCATCATTCCCCGACCTGCGCGAGAGAAACCGGCTCGTCAGGCGCCGCAATGACGGCGAGTTCTGGAAGCCGTGCCCCGGTACCACCGGCGGATACCTCTGCTGCGGGTACCAGATCCTGTCACCCCTTACCGGATGCGGCATGCATTGCAGCTACTGCGTGCTTCAGGTGTATTTCGCGCATCAGCACCAGGTCCTGTTTACCAATTTCGGTGATCTTGCCGCTGAAGTCCGGCGCAAGCTCGAAGCATGGCCGCGGCGCGTGGTACGCTTTGGAACGGGAGAATTCGCCGACAGCCTGTACCTGGAAGATCGGCTCGGGTTGTGCCGCAAAACAGCGGCCCTTCTCGAACCCTATGACAACGTGCTCGTGGAATGCAAGACCAAGAGCGCCGCCGTCGGATCGCTGTCGCGGATCCGCAGACCGGAGAAGGTCGTCGTGGGATTCTCGCTCAACACGCCGCCCATGGTGCAGCGTCACGAGAAAGCAACCGCATCCATTACCGAGCGCCTGCGCGCCGCCCGGCAATGCGAGCGCATGGGGTTCTGGGTTTCCTTTCATTTTGATCCGATGCTGTGGTACCCTGGGTGGGAAAAGGACTACCGCGCGCTGGTCGACCGTGCCTTTTCCGCAATCCGCGACCCCGCGCGCATAGCCTGGTGGAGCCTGGGAGGGTTCCGCACGACCCCGTCTCTGAAAACATTTCTGGGCGAATATGGCCGTCGTACCGGCCTGTTTTCCGGCGAGATGGTGCTCGGTCAGGACCACAAGCTCAGGTATTTCCGTCCCGTGCGGGTCGATTTCTACCGCGCCATGCGTGAGCAGGTCGAGAAAATCCGGCCAGAAACAACGCTGTATCTGTGTATGGAAAGCCCTGAAGTGTGGCGCGATTGCGGTATGGCAAACCGAATTCCCCGGGGCCTGGTCGCCTGCCTTGATGACAGGGCCATCGAAATGCTTGGATTGTGATTTTTTTGAGCAACCTGCCAATGACTCCTGCATGCTGTTCCCGCACATAGAACAAGAGAACAGCAGAAAAGTGAACTCAGGCAATATTCCCCTCTGTTCCCATTAATTTCACGGATGAACCCCGGGCAGTGCCCGGAATTCTTTTCCAGCCATTTCCTGCAACAGTTATACAGGGGGGGAGAATGATTTCCAGAAGAGTGCGAGTGTTATGCGCGATGTCCGCCGTTCTAATATCGGCGGCGTTTCTGATGAATGCTAATGCCCAGCCGGAGCCGGGGGATGTATTCAAGGAGCACATATGGCCCGTGGGCGGCGGGTTCTTCCGCATCGGCGGCTCGCTTACCCAGGCCGGGCCCAATGTGCACCTGGATTTTCCGGGCAATGTTGACCTCACCAATGCGATTAAGGCGGAATTCTATATCGAAAAGGTGCAGTGTCACTGCGGCACGATGGATCTGCAGGTATCGGTAAACGGCAATGACTGGATCCTGCTTCCCTTTCCGCCGACCCTTCCCGAGCCGGTCGATGTATGGCCCACTGCGCCGGCCGATTACCAGCACCACTCGTATCCCACGGTCGAGATACCCCTGGATCAGCTTCAGGACGGGGCCAACAGTTTCCGCCTCGACGTTGATCCCGAGGGCTGGTGGCCGCAGAACTTGACTTACGGGTGCATGCTTCGGGTGTATTACGACCCTGACAAGGTGGACCACGCGACCGGCCGGATTGTTACGCCGGAAAGCGGCGCCACGGTCGGCAACAATGCTGAATACACGATTGACATATCCGCCGAAGTCGAAGGTGACAATGTTGCCCAGGTGGACTTTCTCGGATGGTACGATGGTGTCAACTGGGAAGGCGACGGCATTTATCAGCAGTGGCACTATCATTTTTATCGTTGCGAGATCCAGCATCACATCGGTACGGCCGGTTCGGCCCCGTACAGCACGACCTGGAACACCGAGTGGGTCCCCGACCAGGCGGATCCCATGAAGCTTGTTGCCCGCATTGTCCAGAACACCAGTGAGAACAATGTTCGCCTGGTAACCATGACCGATGCGGTCGACGGGCTGGTGCTTTCACGCGAGAATTTCGGCGTGGAGCTGTGCAAGCCGTACGAGGTGCCTGTGTGGTGGGTTTCGCGCATGCAAGAGGAAAAGGCTGAGAAATTCGACGTGACAGGCACGATGGCGAATGCCAATGCCGCGCGCATGATGTGGTCGGCGTGGTGCGGGACCTATTGTGATGCGTACAATATCAACGGCACCCGGGTCGCGGGAAAAGGCCCTGACTGGACCGGCTATAACTACTGGGCTGCCGAGGCTGACATTACCGCCCACCTCTCAGCCATCCAGGAAGGCGAGAACACGCTGAGCACCCAGATTACATCTCCCGGCTCCCATGGGACCGAGATCAACTGGCCGGGTATCCAGGTGCTTATCCAGTACGATCAGGTCCACCAGACAGAGGCTGCACGCCCGGATGCCGCCGGGGATATTGCCTGGTCGGTTGCCGACATGAAGCTCAGCGCCCGTCAGGGCTCGCTCATCGTCAAGGGCCTTCCGGCCGGCGCCGGGCGAGTGGTGGTTCGCACGCTCAACGGCCGTCGGGTGGCGGCCCGCGACTATGCCGATGGCTGTGCTGCGGTCAGGGTAGACCACAGCATCCTGGCCCCTGGTGTGTTTGTGGCTGCGGTGGAATCGCGGTCCGGCACGATTGTCAAATCATTCGTGGTTCGCCCGTAGCAAACACGACTTTCGCAGGACATACAAATACAGGAGGCGGATTGCATAATCCGCCTCCTGTATTTGTATGGGGCTGTACTGCAGGCTTATACCTGGCCGGGATGTGGCTGGAAGCGCGGTTTCCGGCTGAGCGATGTCAATCAAGCATCGTGCGAACGGGATACAGAAGTCGAAACGTGACTGTTCATATTGACTATATTCTAACCCAGAGGCTATTTCGCCAAGACACGATATAAAGGACAGGCTACTGCGAAAAGCTGTTCCCTTTCATAGTACCAAGAAGAAACCGGGGTCCGGCAGGCTGGCCTCGACCCTGGTGTACGACAAGGACTTTGTATCACCTCTGGGAAGTGGCATGTGGGAGTCCTGACGGCAGGCTGGTGACACAATCGGCATCATCCGTTTCTTGACGTCAACCTTCAGGGCGGTATTCTTATGGCACAGGCAAAAATCGGAAAACTCGCGCTTGGTAAGGTCCCCCGGGTGGTTGCCATTATCGACGAGCCGCTGCCTGTAAAGCGGGTGGAACGGATCGTGGATATGGGCGCGGATATCCTGGAGATTCGTGTCGACCGGTTTGCGGCGGATATCGATGCGGTTGCCGGCTATGTTCGCACCCTGAAGAAGAGCCTGTCTATACCGCTTCTGGGAACAATCACCGAGAACGCGCAAAACAGCGGAACCCGGCTGGGTATGTTCGAAAAAATCGTCCCGCTGGTGCACGCGGTCGACATCGACATTCATGCCGGCATTCGGGATGAGGTTGTCCGCATGGCTTCCGGCAGGACTATCGTGGTATCCTATCACGATTTCAGGAAGACGCCTCGCGCGGCCGAGATGGGGGCCCTTGTCGATCAGGCGATCGATTGCGGCGCGGACATTGTGAAAATCGCGGTTGTCGCCCGGAAGACCGCCGATGTGGCATCGCTTATGCAGTTCACCCGCTCGCGCAGCGAGAACCTGGTGACGATTTCC
Source organism: Chitinivibrionales bacterium (assembly GCA_014728015.1). Lineage (GTDB taxonomy): Bacteria > Fibrobacterota > Chitinivibrionia > Chitinivibrionales > WJMI01 > WJMI01. The sequence continues at coordinate 15,454 of WJMI01000141.1, forward strand.
ATGGGCGCGGCGGGCACCATTTCGCGGGTGGTCGCCCCGCTGTTCGGGTCGCTCTTTACGTATGCCTATACCACCAAGGCGGTCGCGCCCGGCCAGCTTTCCCTCGAAGCTCTCGTGGAGGAGATGCGGCTGTTCTATCCCTCGTTTGATGAGAAATTCAACCGGTATGCCTGAAATCCGGCAGGTCGCCAAGGACTTTTTGGCGCCGGCACGCGGCGATTGGTTCGACAGCCTGCTAGCGCCTTGTTTTCTCCGCCAGCCTGGCCAGCTTCTCTTTCGCCGCACCGGAATCGATTGAATCCCTTGCCAGCGCGATCCCGTCTTCGGGCTGCTCGCATATCCCGCTTGCGGCTATCGCGAACGCCGCGTTGAGAACAACGGTATCGCGGTACGCATCCTTTCTTCCCGAAAGAACCTTTTGAATGATCCCGGCATTGCGCTCTTTTGTCCCGCCGGCGATTGCTTCTACTGATGCGCGGGGAATACCGAAGGCATCGGGGTCGACCGTGTAGGTTTTCACCGCGCCTCCGGCGAGCTCGGATATTTGCGTTTCGCCCGAGATGGAGACTTCATCAAGCCCGTCAAGCCCGTGGACCACATACGCCTTCTCGCTTCCCATGTTTGCCAGCGCTCCCGCCAGCGGTGCGGTGAGGTCCCGGGCGAAGACGCCGAGAAGCTGCCGTTTTGTCATGGAGGGATTGGTCAGGGGGCCCAGCACGTTGAATACCGTGCGCAGGGCGAGTTCCTTGCGCGGGCCGATAGCGTATTTCATGGCCTTGTGCAGGGAGGGCGCGAACAGGAAGCATATGCCTATCTCGTCAAGACATGCTTTCATGGCTTCGGGCGTGATGCCGATATTCACGCCGAGCGCTTCGAGTACGTCGGCACTCCCGCATTTGCTCGACACCGACCGGTTGCCGTGCTTGGCGACCACCGCGCCCGCGCCGGCCGCCACGAACGCGGTGGCAGTGGACACGTTGAACGTGCCGGACCGGTCGCCGCCCGTGCCGCACGTGTCGATAACGTGCCCGGCCCGTGCGGGCATGACAGGGGTGGCTTTCTCGCGCATCACCTGCGCGGCTCCCGTGATTTCATCAATGCTCTCGCCTTTCATGCGCAGCGCCACGAGCAGGCCAGCAATCTGCGCTTCGGTGGCGCCGCCGCTCATGATTTCCTCGAACGCTGCCCGGGTCTCATCGAGACTCAAACTGTTTCCGTCAACCACTTTCCGGAGCGCTTCCTGTATCGCCATGCGGATTCCTCCTTCGATGTCAATCGGCTGCCCAGGGGAAAATAATCTGCCGGTGGGATTCACCCAAACCCGCCGGGACACGACCTGGTTCGCGTCTTGCCCAGAATTCGGTTCCCCCGCATGGCCATGAATGATATAATCAGAGGAATTGCGCGGGGGTCATGCTGCGCGGCTGAGCATATGAAACACGATGTTGCGCCTCAATTTGTCAGGGCGATAGATACGTTCGCGGATGCGCCGCGGCCCGCCGGCACGGAGTTCGGCATTATGGGGCGTTCCAACTCGGGTAAATCGTCTTTTATCAGTCACGCGCTCAATATGCGCGGGCTGGCCCGCGTGTCAAAGAAGCCCGGGAAGACGAACAGCGCGAATTTCTACAGAATCGATCACAAAATGGTGTGGGTAGACCTGCCGGGGTACGGCCATGCCAGGAC
>WJMI01000142.1 GCA_014728015.1 Chitinivibrionales bacterium
AGGCGCAAATAGGTGCATAGTGAAACAAATTTAGCCGTCACCCCGCATGAGATTGCATTTGGGCCACTGAACCAGTCACGAAAACGACAAAACTTGCACACTGTAAAGATATCAACAGAACTCATGAATAGATCGGGCTAGTGACAAGTGACAGGTAGCACGTCACGGGTGAAGTGTGACGAGTGACGGGTAGGGCTGATCGGTTGTCGGCTATCGGTTAGCAGCTTTTCCAGATTTCAAAGAGGAGACTCCAAACAGCAAACAGCAAACAGCAAACAGGAAACTGCAAACTGAACGACGGCGCTATCCCGCATGCTTCTCAAGGTAGGTGGCTACGTGTTGCCAGGAGATGACATCCGCCGGGTCTCTTGCCACGGTATCGTCTCCCCCGTACACCAAGATTCCCCTCCTGCTGCCGCTGAGACGGCCGTAGAACTCGAGGCCTGCGAAGGCGTCACCCGAAACAGTGCGGGCCGCTTTGATTTCCATGGGCGTGATGGTGCCTTCGTCGTCGATAATGCAGTCGACTTCATGCCCTGTCTTATCACGCCAGAAGTAGAGGGGAGGGCGAAGGTATGAGTTGTGGTAATGCTTCAAGATTTCGCTGATGACTGCGTTTTCGAACAAGGCGCCCTTCAGCGGGTGAGTGCTGAGCGTGGCGGGATTGCGGATGCCCAGCAGAGAACAGGCCAGGCCGGTGTCGACAAAGTAGAGCTTGGGCGACTTGACTATTCGCTTGGAGTAGTTGGCATGGTGCGGGCGCAAGAGGTGCACGACCCATGTGGCCTGAAGGACCGACAGCCAGGATTTCACCGTGTTTACCGCTACCCCCAGGTCACTGGCAAAGGACGAATAGTTGAGGAGTTGCCCTGCCCGTCCTGCGCAGAGCTGGAGGAATTCCTGGAAACGTCCGAGATCGCCAATGCTGAGCACGTTTCGTACATCCCGTTCGACGTAGGTCTGTATGTACGAGAGATGGAAGTCGGCTGGTGTCATCTTCTTGTCGAATATCCTGGGATAACCTCCGTGTATGATCCAGTCCAGCAGATCGGTTGGCTTCTCGGGGCGCGTCTGAAGCTCAGCTTGCGACAATGGCAGAAGCACGCAGACAGCTGTGCGGCCGGCCAGTGTCTGAGACACGCTGTCGGCAATGGCCAGATTCTGTGACCCTGTGAGAATGTAGCTGCGTGGATTTCCTGGCTCATCCACCAGGACCTGCACAAACGAGAGAATCTGCGGGGCGCGCTGGATTTCATCCACGATGGCATGGGTGCCCAACGATTTCAGAAATGATTGTGGATCCTTTCGTGCGAAATCCTGTGTTTCGGGACTCTCAAGGTTGGCGTATTGGTAGTCGGGGAAGGCCGCCCGGACCAATGTCGATTTCCCCGACTGTCGAGGGCCCGTTAGTGTAACCACCGGAAAGAGCGGGGCCAATCTCTGCAACTGTGTGGCAAGGTGTCTTGGGATCATGGTAGAAACATAGTTGGTGCCGGCCAAATGTGCAATTGAATTGCAAATTTGGACGCACGCGACGCAACTGTCTATATTTCAGTAGGTTAGAACGAGGCAGAATCTCGAATTCTCTCCCACGACACGCGCTTCGGTGGGTAGAGACGCGGCGGTGCCGCGATAGTATTCGCGCCGCCTGACCCCGCCCTCGCGACTTCTGGCACTCATGCGCCACTGGCGCGTGCATGACTCCTACATTAGGGGAGGGTCGGGGAGGGGTGCCTTCTACTCGTACGCGGGCTATATGCGGTTCGGAGCACGCACATTTTCAAAGAGGGAAGTTGGCACTTGAAAGTGGCCTGCCGCGGCGACTTGCCTGCCAGGCCGAAGCTGGCAAGCGAAGGCGGGTGAGGCCATAGCCGAGAGGCGACGGCCCAAGTCCCGCCACAGGCGGGACGGAGACGGGAAACCGGGAACCTGAAATCAGACTTGACGCTGCGGCATTGCCTCATCCCGCCGCTGGCGGGGCCATTTCTCCATCACTTCTGGGATTGGGATTTGGGTCTTGTTTGTGTCTACGTGTTTTGCAGGAGAACGCTGATGCGTTCACGTACCAGGGGTAGTCGCTGTTTGATGGTTCTCCATACGAGTGAGTAGTCAATACCGAAATATGCGTGGATGAGCCTGTCTCGCATGCCGGCCATTTCTTTCCAACTGATGTCGGGGGACTTCGTCCGGATATCGTCGGACAGCCCTTTGGCTGCTTCCCCGATCACCTCGAGTTTCTGCACCACCGCGCTCGAAGTCTTGTCGTCGGCAGCGAACTGTTCATACGTCATATCGGCCACGAATCTATCAATGCTGTCGATGGCGTGCAGTATGTCACTGAGGTAAAGGTTCTGCTCTCTCATATCCGTATTAGTTCTTGCTCCACGGGAGCTTTGAGTTCCGCACGCAGGGCGCGCGCGGGCACCAGATCCACCTTGAAGCCAAGAGCTTCCTCTATGTACTGCGCGGCTCCAACGAAATCGAATAGGTCCGCGCTCTCTTCGAATTCCACCAGCAAGTCAACGTCGCTCGTAGAGCTCTGCTCATTGCGCGCAACAGAACCAAACATGCCGATTGATGTAACTTTGAAACGAGCGGCAAGCTCCTGTCGCAATGAACCGAGCGTGTCAACGATCTCGCGGCGATTGACTTGTACCATGTATCTGCTGCCTGGCGGGTTCAGTTTCTCCTAAAATACATCGAGCCTATACGTGTGATGGGTGCCTGGACCGAGTGTCGTGTTTCGCAAAGAGGGAAGGCAGATGCATGCATATTGAATAACTATTGGACTGTATCAGAATAGTTTGGTCACAGGGAAGCGCTGTCTTGTGCATCATGTAACCACGAAATGTGCGAAGTCACGCGAAAGCATTTGCAGCTCCGTGCTTCGGCCTTTCTTCTTTTCGCGCCTTTCGCGCCTCGCCCGACGTAGCTCTCGTAGCGAAGGCGGCTGTTTCGTAGTTACTGTATTCCAGGCGCACCTTTTCCCCGTCGGCGGTACCTTGTTCCTGAAGGCACGCCTACTGGTCTGGCTCATATTATATGATCGCACGCGCGCGGCTGCAAGGGGAATAGTGAATTTCGGATCCCGTGTTTCGCGGTGCGGATTGGCCGAGTGGTGCGGATTGGATTTTGTCTGAGGGGCGGAAAAGTCGCAGGACCCGGCCCCTTCCATGTTGTTATCCTTAGTAAGGAAAAGGCCGTGCTGATGCTCATCCAGCTTTGATAGCTCGTCTCCGATATCGGCGGCTTCTACCTTGAGGTCATGTCTTTTCCGCCGTTAAGGATGCCCTCGACGCTCAAGTCCTCGTCGAGGTCTTCCCGGTGAATACCGATGCCTCTGGCTATGGGCTCGAAGTTATTTCTTTGTTGTTTGGTTGCGCCGCGGTTGCGCCTTCGCCCGTAGAGGGCTTCGGCGTAGCAACGCCCCGGCAGGCGTTTCACGCAGGCATGCAATCCTATCCTTGTTCTATCCGGCTCCTTCCAGCAGGAATTTCTCCCATGCCAGAGCCCTGACGCCGGCGTTCTCCGCTATGCGAGTATGCTCCGGGTCGCAGAGAACAAGTGGCGCGAACGCAGGATTGTTCTTCGAGAACTCCAGCAGACCCGCCAGATCCCTGCTGGTGTATGGGCCTGTCTTGATTTCCACAGCCCATTTCCCCCACGCGCCCTGCATCACCAGGTCCACCTCCAGGGGCTCGGCACGCCAGTAGTAGACATCGTGGCCGGCATTGTGCGCGCAGGCGATACAGGCGTTTTCGACCCAGCGTCCGAAACGCGCGGGCTCTTTCTCCCGAAGCGGAATGTCGACGCTTTCCATCACGCTGAGCATGGCCTGATTCAGCGCCACGAGCTTGGGTGGGCTTGCACGCAGGCGCAGCGCCCTGGGTGAGTACTTGCGCAGCGCTGCCACCAGGCCGGCTTTCTCAAGAAGCTCCAGGTAATGCGCTACTGTCTGAAGCGCCCCCTTCTCGGCCAGCTGGCCGCACAGCTTCTGCAGAGAGACAATTTCGGCCGGATGGCCAATGCACACCGCAAAAACCTGCCGGAGAAGGGCCGGCTTGCGGATGGTTTCTGTCATAAGAAGGTCGCGGCCAATGGCAGGATCGATTATGCTGTCGCGCACGTAGGCGCGCCATCGCTGCGTGTGGCTCAGCAGTTGCTGCGCGCCTGGATAGGTTCCGTAGGTAATGCTCTGTTGCACCGCTTTCACGGGCTTGAGCTTGAGCTGGGCCGCAAGCTCGGATGCGGACCAATGGCGAAGCTCGAGGCGCTCGAACCGGCCGGCAAGGCTCTCACGCCCTCCACTGCCCAACTGAAGCGCCGATGAGCCGCTGACAACCACGTGGAGCGGGATACGCTTGCGGGCAATACGGTCGTACCGGGCCTTGAGCAGGCGTGACCAGTGCGCAAGGTAGTGGATTTCGTCGACAAGAAGTACGGCGCTGCCCTTGCCCTGCGCGGCGTCTTCGGCCCCGCGCCACACCTGCTCCCACCATCCGGGCAGCGAGGCCTCGGGAGAGTCAGCGGCAACATAGATACAGTGTTCGCCAAGCTCGTGCTCCAGGCGCAGCAGGAGCGTTGTCTTGCCCACCTGGCGCGGGCCGACAAGCACCTGTATGCGGCCGGGAGCAGGCGCGGCCAGCCGCGCGCGTAGCGCTGCAAGAACTGCGGACCATGAGTGGGGGAAACCTGCTTGAGCCATACTCTAATAATTATTAAAGTATATCAATATAAATAGCGGCTTGCGCCACAACCAGTTTTCATTGTATCGCGGGTCGTGCCAGGTGTTCCTGCTCTTCACTATCGCACTCATGACTTCTGCGGAATTCTGTTAGACGCTGTATCTGTCACATATACGCGTGAAGCGTATATCTGTCTATGAAAATACGAACACTTCTATGCCGCCTTTTTCAAGAGCTCGGGCACGGTATCATGATACAGCGTGATGGCTGCATTCATATGACGTATGCCCGTATCGGTTACTCGGTATCGTCTGGATCTTCCGTGGCGCGTAATAAGGCCGTGGGAACGCAAGAGGCGAAGCCGGCGATTGACACGTGCGGATTGACGCCTGCGTGGCTCAGACCAGGGGGAAACGCTTTGCGGTTCCCCCACCAGAGAATCATTGTTAAAAACCTTGAGTTCGTCATTGAGCACTTTCCGGCTTTGCCGGGTTAGTGCCTGGTAATCGGGGTCCGTATCGGGATCGAGGAGCAGTGACTAGTGACCCGTGACTAGTGACTAGCATCTCGCAGTCGTCGCACAGGCTGACCAAATATTCGCCGACAAGCCACCACCCGGCAGGCTGACCTCCGGCCTCTCTTGCTCCGGGTGCACCTTTTCCCGGTCGGCAGTACCATGTTCCTGAAGGCGGGCCTACTGGTCTGGCTCATATTATATGATCGCACGCGCGCGGCTGCAAGGGGAATAGCGAATTTCGGATCCATGTAGTATCTAACATTTGGCAGAGGGAAGCAGGGCCTTTTTGCGACTTATCCTCAGGGCGCTGTCGCTCCAGGAGCTATGGCGTCCCAGGCTGGCGGGTCGAAGACTGGCGCGGCCATGCCCTGGACCCGAGCTTCCTTCGCTTCGCTCAGGCGATCTCGGGCCACGCCCCCCTCAACGGGGGTCCGCATTCGCTGCCCCAGATGGCCCCTGCAATATTGATATCTTGATCCACCCGTATCGGAAATGCCGCCGGCTGCAGTATTTTTATGGCGTTGTGGGCCGGGGGCATTCTGTGTATGACTACCAACAGGCAAAGTTTAGAAGCCGGAAACAGGGCCGCTCCCGGGGGAGCGGCCGTGAGTGAACAACGGCACTGGGCCCTGAAACAGGTCTTGTTCTCGGGCGTGCTTGACGAGCTGCAGGGTCATTTCGCGAAGATGCAGGTGCTCTACATGCCGATCAAGGGCGCGTATCTGATCGCGGCCGGACTTGCCGACAGGATACCGTGCCGAAGGATCTGGGATGTTGACATCCTGGTGCGCGAGGCTGATCTGGATGCCGTGGCAAAGTACTTTGCCCCGATTCCGGGCGTGACTGTCCGGAAATCGTATGCGCAGAGCGAGTGGCCGTTTGAGACCGAGCTCTGGTACCGGTATTCGGACGCTGATGTTCCGCTGGAAATTCACGGCAGGCTGAATTTCGCCTGGCGATTTCTGCTTCCCACGGATATGCTGTTTGCGAACGGGAAACAGATTACATCGCACATGCTGGTCCCGCGCGCCGAGCATGCGCTGCTCATTCTGACATGCCACTGTTTTGTGCACATAGCGTTTGAGCTTCCGGAAAGCGTGTTCGATGAAATCGGCGTGATAGCCGGGCAGCCGGATTTTTCATGGGAGAGGTTTTTTGACGATGCCGCAAAGACCGGCATCATGCCGTTTGTCTACTGGGTGCTGTGTTTGTATGAAATCCGTACCGGGAACCGTGTTCCTTTCACAAAAAGGCCGTGGTACGGCAGGGCCCTGGCCCGGATTCTGTCGTATGAGACCTACCTGGCCATGCCGCGCATGGTTCGCAGGCTTGTGCTGGAGGCGCCGGTGATGCGCAGCCGGGCAGGGATGGTGGCATATGTTTTTCCGCGAATGGCCGGGAAACTCTTGTCAAGCCTGCACAGAACCCGGAGGTAGGACCGGCCCTGCAATGCTTCTGGCTGGTGAGAACTTCCGCTGGAGTAATCTGCCAGCTTCTCGAAAGGAGCGCTGTCTCACGAAGGCTGCAACTGGGTGCAGTCACATAGGCAGGGCGGGTTTGTCCCGAGATAGTCAGGGTCTTCATCATTTATCACGGTGCAGCATTCAGCGCACAGGGCATCGAGCTTGATTTGCTCGGTGTAAACTTCGGGTTTCACATAGTTTTTCATATTCTGCTCCGAAAAATGGACTTGCCGTAGAGCCTGGACAGAAGCGCTATTCTCAGCCTTTTCATGAGCGGTGCATGCGTCCGCACCAGAATGGCGTTTATCAGGGCCGCAAGCCGGGTGCGCACGTGCGAGCCGCTACCGGGAATATATCCAATAACACGGGATTCGTGCACAAATTCCGGATCCCGATTGGCATCGCCGATAAATTCGGCCTTTTCGCCGCGCATACTCACAAACCGGTGCGCGCACAGGTGATTGTTCTTCATAAACGCATACACACGGCCGGGCCTGAAGGGGAATGACACCGGCTCCATGCGCACACGGGAGCCTTCGGGAAAGGCGGGGTGCATGGAGCGCCCGGTTATCGGTATTTCCACGGGCCCGTTTTCAAAAGTAAATTCTCTGGCTGCTTCTGCCATGCCTGTTGTTCTGCGAAGGCCGTTGCTTGTTGTCATGATAGGCATGCCAATCATTGAATCACAGTAGCCGCTTTTCGCGAAGAACCTCGTATGTAGCTTCGGCCATATTGCAGGTGGCGGCATTGGGCCTTGTGAATTCTCCGTGCTCGGCGAGTATCGCGCCGTAGCAGGGAAGGCAGTAGTTGCAGAACCTGCAGTCGCGGCATTTCAGGTCTTTTTTCGAGTGCCGGGCAATGTCGGCATACAAGGGTGATGCCGCTAATATCTCGGCAGTGGCCCGTTTATCGAATATGGAGCCCACCGATACATCG
>WJMI01000143.1 GCA_014728015.1 Chitinivibrionales bacterium
GTCCTGGCGCTTCTATGCAGGTTCTGGCGGCGCTACAGCTTCCGGTTCGGCGCCGAGTGGCTGGTCAGACTGCTGGCGGGATAGGGTCAGGCGACCCGCGCTGCGGGCATGGCGACTTCCACGGGTGTTTTTCCCACCCGATACCGGGTGCCAAACACGCGGACCGTAATCGGGGGACCCGCAGCTACGACAAACAGCGCTTTCTTTTTGTCCACGCGCACCGTGAGTATCGAATCCCGGTAGGTAATCCTGAATGTAAACGAGCGCCATTTCCTGGGGATCGAGGGCGTGAAGCTCAACACCGACGCATCGGTGCGCATTCCCCCGAACCCCTGCACGATATTCATCCAGGCGGCCGCGGCCGATGTTATGTGCAGGCCCTCGCACGCATTGCGATTGTAATCGTCAAGATCGATCCGGGTCGCGTGCTGGAAGTACTTGTACGCGAGCGCGTGCTTGCCCAGCTCGGCGGCGAGAATCGAGTGGATCGCGGGCGAAAGGGACGACTCGTGAATACAGCGCGGCTCGTAATACTCGAAATTCGCTTTCTTGGCACGACGGGAATAGTCGTTGCTGAAAAACAGCATAAGCAGGAGTACATCGGGCTGCTTGATCATGTCGTACCTGAAAATCTTCAGATAGGGCCAGTGTCGATAGAGGGGGAAATCCGACGGCGGTATTTTGTCACAGTCGATATGCGGCAAATCGAAAAAACCGTCGTGCTGTTCGTAGAGCTGCCTTTTTTTGTCGAAATTAGTGCGCATCTTGCGGGCCATTGTCCGCCATGCGCGCGGCTCCGACGGTTTCAGGCCGACCTTCCTGCGCGCGCGGGCAAGCTTCGCGGGCGCCGTGCGCGCCATCTGGTCGATAACAGACAGCGTATACTCGAACATCTTCTTGGCCATGACATTGGTATACGCGTTGTTGTTTTCCTGCATGTGAAACTCGTCGGGCCCCATTACTTTCCAGAACCCGTACTCGCCGGTGGACTGGCTCCACTCCCCGCGCGTCGCATGGTAACGGCACACCTGAAGAAGGATTTCGATGCCTTTGCTGTAAAGAAAGTCCGTGTCGCCGCTCATCGTGACATAGTGCCACACGCCGTATGCGACCGCCGCCGACACGTGAATCTCAAGAGCGCCATGATACCAGGTTCCGCATGTCTCGGTGCCGTCGATAGTGCACATAGGATACCGCGCGCCCCGCGCGCCGTCGACATACGGCGCATAGTCCACCGCCTCCTTGAGCGTGCGATGCCTGAACTCGATGAGATTCCGCGCCGCCTTCTGGTTGTTGAACAGGAAGAACGGAAGGCAGTAGGTTTCCGTGTCCCACCATGCTTTGCCGTCGTATACCTCGCCGGTCAGCCCCTTGGCGGCCACGTTCAGGGACGCATCGACACCGTGATAGGTCTGGTGAAGCTGGAATATGCAGAAACGAATGCCCTGCTGGTTGAGCTTGTCGCCCTGGATTGTTATGTCGAAATCATGCCACACGCGGGCCCAGTAGGACACATGCTCGGCAAGCGACTGCGCATAGGTGGCGCTCGCGAATGATCGCGCCCGTCTCATGCTCTTCTTCCAGAATGCCGCGGGCGCGGTTGTGCCGCTGCGGTCGGTTGTGTTGATTGCCATTCTCCGGACTGTCGCGGTCTTGCCTTCCTGCAGCCGAAGGCTGAATGATCTGCCGACATACTTGGGGCCGGTTTTCGCGGTTGTCGTGCGAAGCGGCGCATCGGTCATGATTCGCATGCTTGAAAAGACCATGTGCCCGCTCAGCGGGAGCCGTCCTATGATGGCACATGACATTGCGCTGTTGTGCTTTTTTGCACATTCCCAGAGATGCTTCCCGCGGTACTCCGTATCGAAATCGAGACCCAACTCCAGGCGTACCGTTCCTGAAAAATCGAGCGGACAAAAAGAGATAAGCTGCCAGCCCATCTCGGGAACGAGCATGTTGGTAAACCGCCGAAACGAGACACGCACATTTCTCCCCTTCGCGGTGGTCCACACGAATTCGCGGGTGAGCACGCCGGTGCGCAGATCCAGACGGCGGGAGAACCCGCGGATCGTGCTTTGCGCGCAATCCAGCCGCTCGCCATCAAGGACAATCCGGGTGTGAAGCCAGTCGACCGCGTTGACCATGGCATGATCGTCGACCGAAATACCCCTGAAAAACTGACGCGGCTGGGGGAAACGCTCGAACACGCCGTTGAAATAGCTGCCGAGCATGGTATCACCGCAGTAGCCTTCCTCGAAATACCCCCGGACCCCCATGTACTCGTTGCCAACAGAGAAGATTGATTCAGAAGCGAGGCTGCGTTTCTTGTGAAAGCCTTTTTCTTCGATTACCCAGGGATTGACCGTGAGATAACGGTCCGCGACCTTGGCCATTGATCCTCCCCAGCGTGCGGATGCAGAGGTTTACGGTATATCCAGCGGAGAGACAGAAAAATGCTATATGAGCCGCCTGCAATCAAGGCGATGCAGGCGGCCCGGGGGAGTACTGGCGGGATCTAAGAAGGATCTTTTCTCGTATGACAAGACATTCCTATTCTCGTCTGCGCGTTGATATTCCGAACGGCTTGTACAGAAGGCATGTTCCGGTGAACCCGGTAATCAGAGGCACCAGGCCGACAAGCCCCCACCAGCTTTGAAATACCGCTCCGGCCCCGATTATGCCTGCTCCCAGAATAACCCGAACAATCCTGTCGGTCCTGCTTTCGTTGTGTATCATTCTCATCCTCCCTTCAGATTCGCTCCCTAGCCCAGGGGCGAATTTATCAGGAGCTGAATTGGATCAGATTCATCTTTGGGCACCTCGGTGAGCTGCACGCCCCACCGGTATCCGTCTTTATGCTCCTCTCCCCACAGCACCTTGCCTTTGCACGAAGATGTCCCATATGGCGTCTTGATATCCATGGTGATTTCTTCATTGGCTGTGATATGGCTCCCTCCTTCGGAAACCGGCGCTCGCAGTTTGGCCCCTTCCGCTGAGAGATCGATAAGGAACGCCGAATAGGTATTGTCTCCATGCTTGAAAACCACCGGACAGAATTCCACATGCCTGGTACGGTGTCGAACCGGTTTCTTCCTGAGTGTTGGCCACCATTTCATGGCTTCCCCCCCTTCTACCACTTTCGTCGTTCTACCACGGTTGCATAGACAGAATTAATAAAGCACAATTCGTGCCAACAGCAGAACCGGGCTCTCATTGGCTTTCAGCGTCTGCTCGCGGGCCATTTATGGGATAGAGCGGAATCGCGGATGTCCAAGAACATGCCCGGATGCTGGATTCACTGTCTATATATCCGCCTGATTTCCTGTGCTGCAGGTCCTGGATAGCGTATTTTATGTTTGCCGCCATTTGGAGAGCGTATGAGCGAAGAATGCATTTATATGGTCAGAAGGGACCTCGAGCAGGTGCAGTCACACGTGCTTCCGGCCGGCTTCCACGCGCGCTGGTACCAATTGGGGGACAGGCAGTTGTGGGCTGAGATATGGCGGGCCGCAAGCCCGGCTGATTTATTTGATGAGAACTGGTTTGACCGCGAATTCGGCACCTCGCAGGCCATTCTCTCCCAACGGGTGTGCTTTCTTTTCGATGCCCGAGGGACCGGCGTGGCGACCGGCGCTTCATGGTACGATGACAGCTATCGGGGTGAGCGATATGGCAAGATCCACTATCTTGCAGTCGTTTCCCATTATCGAAAAAAAGGCCTGGCAAAATCGCTTCTGTCGCTTCTTCTGACACGCCTCAAAGAGCTGGGACATACGAAAGCCATGCTGGAGACACAGCCGTCCCGAGTGGAAGCGGTCAATTTGTATCGGCAGTTCGGATTTGAGCCGGACATCCACAGCCGCGAGCAAGTCGAGCTATGGCGCACGCTGTCTCCGGAGTTGAGACAACCGCTGGATCTTCGCAAATATGAGGACCCGCTCTCCTGAGTTCTTATTCGCCTGACAGCGCCTCAATTTTCTGCTGCAGCATGGCGACATGCTGGATTTCTTCGGCAATCAGGCGGTCTATCGTGTCCCTGCCGTAGTTTTTGGGGACCATGTCTTTCATGCTCGTATACACAACGACCGAGTCCTTCTCAAAGCCCATGGCGAGTTTGAGTATGGCGACAGCATCTTCACAGTCCGCCACCAGCTCATTGATATCCTTGTTCTGCACGAATACGTGACTGTCCGCCGCCGCCTTGAGATATCGGGCCTTTTCCTCGTCGGGATCAGGCATGTCATCGGTTTTTACGTCCGGCGGAAGCCCGGCCTTGAGCTCTTCAAACAACGCGATATGTCCCCTCTCCCAATCGGCGAGCCCCTCGAACAGGTCCTTTGCATCGGGGCTGTCCGTGCTCTCGACCGCTGCCCGGTAGAATGACTCGCCGTTCTTCTCAATTTCAACACCAATCTGATAGATTTCCTCCGCGTTATACATCACCGGCATGATTTGTTCCTTTCAGTCGTGTGGACTGCCTATCCGCAGATATCCTTGTACATATCGAAATCGATCCAGTCTACCTCCCATTCCGGCGCAGGCGGTTTTCCCCGCCGGTAGGTTCTCACCTCTCCGGCATCAAGAAAGGGTTCCAGTTTCCGCCAAGACATCTCTGTTTCCTCGGCGCTCACGAACAGGGTCCTGTCTCCCTTGATTGCATCGAGCAGCAGGCGCTGGTAGGCTTCAGGGATTTCCTGTGCAAATGAATCCCGGTAGCAGAATGCCATGTTCGTGGTGGCGATATCTATGCCGGCGCCGGGGATCTTGGTGGCCAGATCGATGATTATTCCTTCGGCCGGCTGGATTTTGAATATGGCCCGGTTAGGCGGAATAGTTCCGTCCCGGTTGAAAAGAAGTTTCGGGAGTCTCTTGAATCGGGCCCCTATCTCGGTGCCCCGCCGGTCAAGCGCCTTGCCCGTCCGTATGTAGACGGGCATGCCCGCCCACCGGAAATTGTTTATTGAGAGTTTCAACATGGCATAGGTTTCGGTGGTGGATCCGGGCGCGACCCCTTTCTCTTCGCGGTACCCTTCATATTGCCACCGGGCGCAGTCGTGAATTTCCACGGCCTTGAGCACGCTGATCTTCTGTGCGCGGATTTCTTCAGCATCAAGCGACACCGGCGCTTCCATGGTGATCAGGCACAGAAGCTGCATCAGGTGGTTCTGGACCATGTCGCGAACAATCCCCGCCTGATCGAAATATCCCGCGCGCTCCCCAATCCCCTCGGTTTCGAACGCGTTTATCTGTATCGATTCGATATAGCGGCTGTTCCATACCGGATAGAACAGCGCGTTGGCAAACCTGAATACCAAGATGTTCTGCACGGCCTCCTTGGCCAGGTAGTGATCGATTCTGAATATCTGTGACTCATTGAAATGGCCGCTCAATTCGCGATCGAGTTTCATCGCCGATTCGAGATCAGAGCCGAACGGCTTCTCGATGATAAGCGTTGCCTCGCTCCCGAACCCCACGGCCGCCAGCTCGCCGGCCGTGGAGCCATAGACCTTCGGCGGCAGGGCCATAAAAAACACGACCCGATCGAAGGATCCTTTCTCAGCGATAAAGTCCTTGAGCCCGGGAATGCCGCGATGGTAGAAAAGACGTTTGCTGAATTCGGGAGATATGTCGAATCGCCGGCGGAATGCCGTATCGGTAAATGCGGTCCTTCCGGACCCGATTACCACGAATGAGCCTTCACCGTCAAGGCGACCATGGATCAGGTTCAGCGCGGGGATAAGTTTGCGCTGGGCCAGATCACCCGATGCACCGAGGATAACGATCGCGGTATTGCCAAACGGCATGATTCAGCCCTTTCTCGCGGCCGTTTTTGCAGGCCGACGTTTCGCGCTCCTGGCTCTTCCCTTGCCAACCCACCCCCTGCAGGAACAGCACCGAGTGTCGGCGCACCACTGGCAGAAGAAACAGTCAGGACAGGAATGCTTCTTCAAAGAAGCCTCTCGGGGTGAACGCGTTGCGACGCCAGCTTGGATACCACCAACAACGGGTGCTATTCCTCCGGCGAGAACTCGTCTTTGCCCACCCCGCACTCAGGACAGGTCCAGTCGTCTGGGAGATCTTCGAAAGCAGTGCCCGGCTGGACACCATTATCAGGATCGCCGGCTTCGGGATCGTACACATAGCCGCATGCATTGCAGACGTACTTCTTCATATAACAAGCCTCCTTGGTATTGTCCTGCTATCCTTCCCGCATAAATTCCTTCTCGTATTCCGCCTCGAGATCGTGTTTGTGCCTGCTCTCTTCATCGGCGAGCGCCTTGAACAGGGCTGTGACCTGCGCATCGGTCTCCAGCGCGCCGAGCTTGACATACAAGTCGTGCGCCTTCTGCTCCTCTTTCATGGCAAACACAAAGGCATCTTCGATAGAACTCGTATCCGTAAGCTCCGGCTGTGTCATGAAATCGGAAACATGCATATCTTCAATCACGCCTATCTTTGAGAAATATGCGGAGCCCGTCTGCAGAAACTCTCTGAGCTTTGCCTCGTGCCCGCGCTCCATGACCGCCATGTCGGCGAGCAGCTGCTTGGCAGTGCCCGATTCCACCAGCGATGCATATTTATCGTAGAGCGCGGCCGCCTCGGTCTCTTTCTCAATCGCGAGCTGTACAAAATCCTTGAAACGACTCTCTCCCACATCGTCCTCCTTCATTGAACATGGAGTGATGGGCATTCAACCGATGGACGGATATCGATGCCAGCGGACATGCATCACTCCAATACTCCATTCACTCAGGCCAGCAGGTAGTTCTCTGTCTGCGTTTCGAAGTAGTTCGGCGGGTGGCTGCACGCCGGGCATTTGGCCGGCGGCTCAGTACCTTCGTGAATGTATCCGCACTTGCGGCACTTCCAGCGTACCTTTCCGTCGCTCTTGAGCACGGTGGCACTCTTGACCTTTTTGGCGAGCGCCAAGTACCGTTTCTCGTGCTCGGCCTCCACCCTGGCGATCATTCGATACATGGTCGCGATGTCTTTGAAACCTTCCTTTTCGGCTGTGTCCGCGAACGACGGGTACAGGTCGGTCCATTCTTCATTTTCCCCTGCCGCGGCCGCCGTGAGGTTCTCCAGCGTAGTGCCGATCACACCCGCGGGAAATGATGCCGTAATCTCCACCATGCCGCCTTCGAGATGCCCGAACATGGTTTTCGCATGCTGGCGCTCGTTCTCAGCGGTTTCGGCAAATATATCGGCAATCTGCAAATACCCCTCCTTGGCGGCCTTTTTGGCGAAAAACGTGTACCGGTTTCTCGCCTGTGATTCGCCGGCAAACGATTTGAGCAGGTTCTTCTCCGTGTCGGTTCCTTTGAGGCTTGGCATAAGTGTTCCTTTCCTTTCCTTGCGGTGTCACCACCATAGTGACACCGCCAGGGGACGAGGTGTAAAATAATGAGTGCTTCAGTCTGCCGACACTGAGAATCAGACCTTTTGCGGCCCGTATTTCGATCGCGACTATGGCTCGGAGAACCACTTCCGGCATGACCATGAGCCCTGACGGTTGCAGTATGCCGTCGCGATGACCTCATGGTCGTCGATATCAAAGACTGCCTCGGCCTTTTTCTCCTGCTCATCGAAATCGTGACGGTACACCTTTCCGCCCGCCAGAAGCTCTATCCAGTCAATACGGTGATCCCTGCCCATGGGATGCGGAACCGCACCAACCGTAACCCGGGTGGTCGTGCCGTCACGCTCGACAACCGGAACGTGACTTCCGAGATCCCGTCGTCTGTTTCCGTTGATTGTCCCGCGGTCCGATCGTACGTAGTACGTTTTCACGAAATGCTTCTCGGGCGACCGAGCAGCCTTCGCAATCATAGTTTTATCAATGGGTATAGGCCTCCTTGCCATGATTACCTCCATTCTTAACCGATCGAATATGCAATCGATCATGTTCCGGTTATCCGTAGGTTATATCAACATTCGTGCCAGCTGCGCCGTAAGGGTCTGAACGTGCCGGAATCCATGCCGGTCGCTGATACCACACCCTGACCGGCCCACGAGGAATCAGCCACGTGTATGTGAAACATTGATTCCAATACACTTCCGTCTTGATTCCGCAGCGAAAAATGGCTTTCATGCCATGGTCCAAGCTGCAAATACGGCATGGGGATTGCGGGAAGGAAGAGATGGATCGTATCTTCTTGAAGTTCAAAGGAGATTGCGGGCAAACCTAACGCGTTAAGGCATAACATATGAACTCACA
>WJMI01000144.1 GCA_014728015.1 Chitinivibrionales bacterium
AAATGATCCGACGGGTATACGCCGAGCGCGAGATCGCCCTCCACATAGTCCATGGGCTCATCAATGGTGATATACTCCCTGTGCTCCGATTGCTCCACCAGACCAGCACTGGTGATGGCCTCGACGAACGGCAGCGCGCTGCCGTCCATCTGCGGGACCTCCGGCGCGTTGACCTCGACCACGGCGTTGTCCACGCCCAGGCCGGCGAACGCGCCCATGATATGCTCGAGCGTGTGAATCTTTGCATCGCCCTTGCCGATGGCGGTTCCGCGTGCCAGGTCCACGACATTATCGATATCGGCCTTGATTTCGACCCGGTCGGCCAGATCCGACCGCACGAACGTGATACCGCTGCCCGCCGGCGCCGGCTTTATCGTCACCACGGTCTCGGCGCCGGTATGAAGCCCGATGCCCTCGAGACTCACCGTTTCCTTGAGTGTCTGCTGCATAGGCATGGTCTAGGTGTCTCCTTTTTCGATCGTGCTCTCCAGTGAATCGATCCGTTTTTTTATCTGCTTGAATTCCCGCACCAGCGCGGGCAGCTCCACTTCGGCCGCGCCGATTCGCCTGATTCGACTGACGTCACGCGCAGGCGATCCGGTGACCTTCTCCCCCGGCCGGACGCTGCGTGTCACGCCGGCCTGCGCCCCGATGAATGACTGGTCTCCCACCGTGATATGCCCGACAAACCCGGCCTGCCCGCCAATCATGACATGCCTGCCGATGCGCGTGCTCCCGGAAACGCCGGTCTGGGCCGCGGCCGCTGAATGCTCTCCCACGATAACATTGTGCGCGATATGGACGAGATTATCGAGCCGCACGCCCTGCCGGATGATGGTCGGCTCAAAGTTCCCGCGATCGATCGCGGCCAGAGCGCCCACCTCAACGTCATCTTCGATAATCACGTTGCCGAAACAGGGAATACGCACGAACCGTCCCCGGTCCATGGCATTGGCAAAGCCGTCGCTGCCGATAACGGTCCCCGACTGGATAATGACCCGCGCGCCAATGCGTGAACCATACCTGATTATCGCGCCGGAATCGATCCGGCAATCCGGCCCGATGAGGCTGCCTTTTTCTATCACGCACCGGGCGCCTATCGACGTGCGCGGGCCGACGGTCACCGCTTCGCCGATTATCGTGCCCGGCCCGATACAGACCGCATCGTCAATGCGGGCCGAAGCATCGATGAGAGCTGTTTCGTGGATGCCGCTGCCGAACGGCGGGGTGCGGTCTTCGAACAGGGATGCCGCCCGGGCATAGCCCAGGTACGGGTCGTCCACTTCGAGGTTAATCTTGTCCGGAACCGCCCGTCCCTTCTTCACGATCAAAACGGGCGCGCTGCAGGACGCTGCCTTCCCGGCCAGGCGTTCATCGGCAAGAAACACGACACTGTTCTCATCGCACGAGGCAAGGGATGCCATGCGGGAGATTTCCATGTCGGCCGCGGCATCGGGAATGCCGCAGCCCAGCGCCTCGGCTATGCGCGAGAGCTTCACGGGGCCTATTGTTCCTTGTTCAATGCGGCCAGCACGCGCTCGGTCAGGTCGTAACCGTCTTTGGCATATACCAGCCCGCCGACGCGCGCATCAAAAATGAAATCGTAATTCTCGGTCTTGGCTATCTGCTCCAGGATCTTGTTGATCTTCTCTACAATCGGCTTCGTGAGCTGCTCGTTCTTGTTCAGCGCCTCGCCTTCCTGACCGAATTTCTCCTGCAAGAACTTCTGGTATTCCACCATCTTCTGCTGCAGCTGGTTCTCGATTTCCTGCTTGCGCTCGCTGGACAGCAACAGGCTCTGTTTCTCGAGCTGCTCGCGCAGCTCGCGCATCTCCTTCTGGCGCTCGGTCGCCTCCTGCTCCCATTTCGCCACTTCCTTGTTGAATTTCTCCTGCGCCTGCTTGGTGCCCTCATACTCCTCGAAAATCTTCTCGGAGTTGATATAGCCGATCTTCAACTCAGCGCAGGCGATCGAGAGAAGAATGAACGATACCGCGAGCCCGCATTTTGTCGCAACAGAAGTCCGCATGCCGTGCCTCCTTACCTGTCCGTAGACGGGGTATTGAATTGCCGTTATCAATGCATGATAGGCGAAAGCTAGAATCCTCGATTCATGAGAAAATGGAACTCGAACCCGTGCGCATCGTTTTCAAAATGGGTGCGCCGCGGATCGTCGAGCCCCCATGCGAAATCGAATCCCATCAGTCCGATCATGGGGAACAGGAGCCGCAGGCCGAATCCCACTCCGGTGTACAGATCGGTCGGATCCACCTGTTCGATGCCGCCCCACGTATTGCCCATATCGCCGAACACCGCGAAGTACAACTGGCGATCGAGGATCGGAAAACGAATTTGCGAGGAAAGCGTCAGCATGGCCTTCCCGCGGTCTTCCTGGAAGCGGCCGCCGAAGCTCTCCTCGGGGTAGCCGCGCAACTGGCCGCCATAGTACACGCCGCCGGCCGAAAGCAGGTCGGTCTTGAGAATACGTATGGTGTCAAGGACGCTCCCCAGAAGCCCGAACTCGGAATTGGCGCCCAGCACGAATTTCCAGAACAGGGGGAAGTACCAGTCGTACCCGATGGTCCCCTTTACGTAGTGATAGTCCCCTCCCACGCCGGCAAGCTCGCCGGTCATCGAGAACACCGACCCCCGCGTGGGGAAATTGGGCAGGTCGGTATCGTCGCGCAGCAGCTTCAGCCACACGCGGCTCAAAATACCCTCGTCCAGCATGATGATATTGTCGACCGTGTCGAGCGCGTAGGTGGCATCCTCCTGGCTGATGCCGTAGTTGGCGAATATCCTGAAATAGTCGTCGGGCCATTTCAGCCGCCTGCCCAGGCCGAACTCCACGCCGTAGCTTTTATATTCATCACCACGGTACAACTGCCGGCGATAATAGATGTTCGTGGAAAAACGGGTGGGCGTGTCGAAAATCCAGGGCTCCACGAACCCCGCGGCATAGCGCTGGTACCGCCGTGAAAACTCGGCGGTGAGAGACACCTCCTGCCCGGCCCCCCTGAAATTGGGGACCGAAACGCTGAAGTTGCCGCCGAACCCTTCCACCTGGCTGTACATCACCCCCGCCGAGAACTGGCCGATGTTTTCCTTTTCCTGCACGTCCAGCACCAGATCTATGGTGCCGTCCTCGTTGGGCTTCAGGTCAGGCGTGACATTATCGAAATAGTTGAGCTGCATGACCTCGCGAACGCTGCGCTCCATGCGCGACTGCTTGTATTTCTGGCCGGGATACATCACCAGCTCGCGGCGGACGACCTTTTCGAACGTCTTCTCGTTGCCGCGAATTTGAATTTTGCGCACGATCGCCGGCCGCCCCTCGACGATGTCGAATACGACATCGATCGTATCGTCCTGGCGCCTGAACTGCTCCTTGAGCTGCACCCACAGGTAGCCTTCCTCGCGGTACGCGTTCGAAATCATCATTTTCGCGATCTCGAACTTGCTCTTGTTAAACGGCTTGCCCTGCTTCATCTGGACCGCGGATGCCAGCGCATCCGACTCGAGCACCTTGTTGCCCGTGAAAAAGAACTCGCCGACATAGTACTGTGGACCCTCATCGAGCACAATGTTTATGAAAATGTGCCGGTTATTCTCGTGATACCAGACGCTGTCGCGCACCACATGCGCATCGAGATAACCCTGATCGTGGTAGAACATCATGAGCGTATCGAGATGCTTCTCGTACTCGTCACGGTGAAACTCACCGCTGGTGTACCACTTGTTTTCCTTGGTCTTGAATTTCCGCTTGAGCTTACGCTCGCGATATGCCTCGTTCCCTTCAAATGTGATTTCCTTGATCTTGACCCGGCGCCCTTCGTCAATCTCGAACTTCGCGATAACATTCCCCGGGACCTTGGTCTCGATCAGCTCGCACGTCACGTCCGCCAGCAGATAGCCCTTGTCCGCATAGGCCTCTTTGATGATGCGCACGTTTTCGTATATCTCCGCATCGCTGACCGTACGGCCCTCGCTGATAGTGACCTTTTCTTCCAGGTCGCGGTCCTTCAGCTTCTTGTTGCCGTGAAACTCGACGGCCTCACATACCGGATGCTCCTTGACTTCCAGCAAGAGCGACGCGCTGGTATCGGTCTCCTCCAGCACGTAGAAATCAATCGCGCTGAACAGGCCCAGATGGCTCAGCCCCTTGATCGCCTCCTGCACATCGAGCGTGGTGAATTCCCGGCCGGCCGTCAGCGGAACATTGTTGCGCACGACCGCCGGCTGGTGGATCGACAGCCCCTCGATCACCAAGGTATCAAGTACCTTCGCGGCGGGCTGGCAGGCCCAGGCGGCCAGTGCCACAATACTCAGCAGGCGGTGTCGCATTCTCATGTGCATCCCCGCGTTATCGCGTGGGTGTTCAGAAATCCAGCCGGTTCCGAAGACGCGTTATCGGCAACTGAAGCTGCAGGTACGCGCGAACGGGATCATACTGGTAGGACCGGTCGTACCCATGAAACCCGGTGCTTACGTCGAGCAACAGGTACTGCATGGGCTGATATTCGAGCCCGATACTATGTTCAGGCTGAAGAAGCGTGTCAACAGGCACCAACTCGCTCCGCCATCTCAGAAAAAGCTTATCATGGGCGAAATAGCGCCCCAGTGTCACCCCGACATTGGCAAAAGCCAGATAGTCCCATTGATCGCGCAATCCCCGGAACTTATTGTCATAAAAGTAGTTAAAATAATTTGCCGCAATTGATGATTCAAAAGTGATGACATCGAGGCCGAGACGGCGCGCGAGCCGTTTCTCCAGGCGCCGTATCAGGTAGCGGCGAATGTACTGGGATCCGAAGTCCGACACCATCTCGCCCGCACCCTTGAAGCTCACGAAATTCAGGCCCGCGGCCCGGTAGAATTCCCGCTCGCTCTCTCCCGGAATCTCCTCGAAATCCGAGGAAAGACGGAATGATATTTCCTTAAACCTTCCCTTTTCCTGCAGGGCGCCGGTCTCGGGATCCCGCACCAGAAGCGTCAGTTTGATCCGCTCGAACCGGCTGGTATCCGAGAACGCTTCCGCGCTTCCCCAGATAATCGGCATGTTGTCATAGCCGGCACTCTCCGCCAGGCGCTGGGGAACGAAATCTATCCCGGCATCGAAATTCCTGTCGAATACCTTCCCGTAGTAGGCGGCGCCGCGATGCGAGCGCAGGCCGCCCAGGAGACGGAACGTTCCGTCAAGATCACGCCCCCGAATCTTGACCGCGCGGTCCGGCTCGATGATCAGCTCCACGAACCGGAGGAACTTGGTGACATCGTAGAAATACTCGACGTTACGGTTCCCCGCGCGAACATCAAGTTCCCAGGTCACGTAGGGAAACGGCTCGAAGTCCCAGGGAAGTTCATCGGTGTCCAGGAACGGAAACGTGAACTCCGTGCTTCGAATGTACCAGGTGCCCGTGATCTTGAGACGATCGACCGGACCGCTCAGGGCAAAGGCATCAAAGGGGGCCTTTGCCGCAAACTCAACGTCCGCCCGCGCGCCGATTTGCTGGAACCCGGGCAAGTGAATGTCAATGCCTCCCTTGGGTGTGTGCATAAGGATGATGCCGGCGTTCACCGCGCCGAGCATGAACGGTTCGTACCCTTCCGGGATAGCATGGGTCGAAGAGAAACTGACCGGCCGGCGGCGGATTTTCCCGGATATGTGCGTGTGAAGCCGGGCCTTGTCATCCATGCGTATTGTGAGCGCGAACGGCTTGATATCATCCAGCACAAACGGGACCAGCGTCAGGACCCCGTCGGAAATCGATGCATAGGCCTCTGAGAAACTCCATTCGTCGGAGGTGACTGAAAACGCCACGCGGATCTGGCCTTTCCCCCTCCCCCCGATAGGCGAATCGAGCTGCCTGGCAACCGTTGCCAGCAGATCACCGTCAACACGCACCGCCCCCCGCAGCGTATCGCTCTCATTCTCGTTCTCGCCGAGAAACGACCATGGAACAAACGCGGTTGCCGACGCAGCGGTTCTTGTTGAATCCCGTGCGGAAAGCGTGTCGACTGCAAGTCCCCGGCGGCCGGCCCGCATGACCATGGATACCGAGTCCGCGAAGAATTCATTCAGCCGTACGCGATCCGCCGATGCAGTAATCCGCACC
>WJMI01000145.1 GCA_014728015.1 Chitinivibrionales bacterium
AAGAATCCCGTCGGAGGAAATAAGGCTATTTCGTACCAGACGATGATTCGCCTGGAGCCGCCGCCTTGTCCGGCGGCTCTTTTTGTATCTGGGAGAGTACCCTGTAGCCCATGACCGCCGCGGCAGCCGCCACGTTTATCGAGTTCTTAAATCCCTGCATGGGAATCTCGACCAGCTCATCGCACACATCCAGGATCTCCCTGCCCACCCCCGTTATTTCGTTCCCGAATACCAGCGCAACAGGCAGCGGATACACGACCGTATCATAGGTCAGGGATCGACTCGTGGTTTCCGCAGCCCATACCGGTATGCCCCGCTCCCGCAAGCCGCTCACAGCATCGGCCGTGGAATCGACATGTCTCCAAGGAACGTAGCCGGTTGTACCCAGTGAGGTTTTCTCAAGTTTGACATGGGGCGGGTGGGCCGTGTAGCCGCACAGGATGAGTTCTCTCACCCTGAGTGCATCGCACAACCGGAATATGGATCCGACATTGAATGCACTGCGCAAATTGTCGAGGACCACGTACAAAGGCGTCTTGGGCAGTTTCCGGTATTCCTCCAGAGGCATACCGGCATCGAAACTGCGGACTTCGTAGTTCGTCTCTATATCACCTTTTTTCTGCCGGGCCATCCGGGCCTTTCACGGGAAGTTAGAAAGTGACATGATTCCGGGCACGGCCCCAAACGGTTCACTCATCCCTATACGAATCTACCTTCCGCGTTCACCATCACAAAACACCCGCCAAAACGTATATATATAATCAATCAACGGGGCGCCGTTCGATAATATCAGCAACTGTTTTGCCGATGCAAAAGCTTCATAGCATATTTCGACAAGCCATTGTATCCGCGCTGGCAAGCGCCGTGATGTTTTCGTGCTCGCAATGGCCCCCTACCGATGCCGGCCCGTCAGGCGACGGCCTGTCAGGCCCTGATTCGATCTTCTCGTTTCCATCGCCCTTGATCGTGGGACAGCCCTGGGGTATTGCTCTTGCCCAACCGGCGCCTTCCGAAGCAACCGTGGTGTGGCTCCGTTCCGGAACAATCGTTGCCAGAGATGCCGATTCTGTGGTGTTCCCGTCCTTCTCAATAACAGACACCGGCACGTATTACTGTGTTGCTTACGGGGAGAGCGGCGTGGACTCAAGCCGCGCCCATGCAATTACCCCGGACCATGCCGTGCTCGCGAGCGATTCAACTAACATGGAATCGACTGCGGCAGGTATTCTGAAACTGACCGCCGGACGCCGTGTCAGAATGGTCTGGCTCCGGGGCGGCTACTCCGAGGAAGGCGGCGGGACACTCGTGGGGTACGATTCCAAATCGGATTCCCTGCACGCGATCCTTGGATCAACGGGAAACATGTGGATCAACCGCCCGCACCTGCTCGGCCGAGGAACGCGTGTCGTTTTCACTGACACCCACACAAAGTCGCAATATGCTTCATACGTGGTCAACTGGGACGGCTCCGGACTGCGCCATGTTGCCGATGGCGCCTGCTCGGATGTCTGGATACACCCGCAAACAGGCGAGGAATGGGCCATAATTCGCCGTGGCGGGGCCGACACGGCCAATCCCATGTATCGATGTCCGATCGATGGGGACAGGGATCCCGTGCTTCTGTGGGACAAGACAGCCGTGGGAAGCGTACACAGCCGGGTCTGGTACCAGGTTTCCGCGGATGGACACCGGGCGGCGGGCTGTTTCCCCTGGGGTGAAGATGCCAGCGGGGTGGTGTTCAACGGCGGGCTCAGCGCAAACGGCAAGATCTGGACCACTGCTCATGAGGGATGCTGGTACTCCATGGCGCCTGACAACTCGTACTACTGGTTTTTCCTCGAATGGGACGATGCGTTCAATGGGCATACCTCACTGGCGATGTATCGCGACACCATATATGCGGGACGCGTAAATCTCCGCGCGCGCGACACCCTCGAAGAGCATTTACATCCGAAGTTCAGCGCAAACAGCAGCCGGTTTGTCGTGGCAACGGTCGGTTTCCAGGAAAATGCCAGCGCCGGAAGCGACAGCGCCGAAATTGTGTTCGGGCGAATGCGAAATGACATGCTGGACATGCATGAATGGGTGCAGATAACCCGCGACAGCATCGGCGACTATTCCCCCGATGCATGGATAGGTACCGATGAAAACGAGGCCGTAGTTGATATCGGTATTGACAGCATACCGGCATACCCGCCGGGCTCTCTCCCCGAAACCGAAGTGTGCGTACTCGGTCCGGCATCCGGCGCATCTTTCGCAGCCACCGACACCGTGGAACTCAGGTGGACCATCGGCGACGCTGATCTTGCAAGCGGTTGGCTTGTGGATTTTTCAACCGATGCCGGCCTCTCCTGGGAGAACCTGAACGACGGATCGGCATTTTCCGCATCATTGCGGTCCCTGGAAATATCGTGCGCGCGGTTCAATACCTCGTGCCGGACAGATACCTGTGAAGTGATACTGAGAATAAGCGACTACTTTCAGCCATCGATTTCCTCGGTTTCCGGCAGTTTCCTGGTATTCGGGCCCGGCGACTGAATGCCCGCATCAGCGCGTGCCCCCCGCTCGACCAAATCGCCGAATACTCTCCTGCGCACAAATCCGTAATGGTCTGAAAGGACACGAGGGCCACAGACGACTCAATTACGGGATGAGAGCCCGGTTCGATACCGCACAAGAGGAGGTGCACGATGAAAGTCATGGTTATAGCGAGTACACTGGTTTTCCTGGCCGGAATGCCAGCATTTTCCGGC
Organism: Chitinivibrionales bacterium; assembly: GCA_014728015.1. Taxonomy (GTDB): domain Bacteria; phylum Fibrobacterota; class Chitinivibrionia; order Chitinivibrionales; family WJMI01; genus WJMI01. The sequence goes on from WJMI01000145.1 coordinate 2,754, forward strand.
GAAAACGCTGGATGCGAGAACAAGCATCCCAAGAATTCAATGAAGAAGATCAAGGTGGGAGAATTCGAGAGCAAGGAAGATAAGCTCGAAGCGTACAAGAAGATCTATCCGGACATCTCATACGAGGAGCTTCTAGAGGCAATCGGGTCAGGCAGTGTCCTGATTATCGATGCAAACAGCAGCAAGTCGTACGAGAACGGCCACGTAACAGGCGCTGTAAGCTTCCGGGACAAGAAGGCCCTTGCAAAGGCACTTCCGAAGGACAAAGACAGGCTGATCATCGCGTACTGCGGAGGGCCAAAATGCGCGGCGTGGTGCGATGCCGCCGACTGGTTGAAAAAACGCGGGTACGGCAATATCAAGCACTACAGCGCGGGAATAAAGGGGTGGCGCAAGCACACAGGCCAAAAGGAGGCCAATACGCAGGGATAGAATGAAACCATACCAGGACACGCGGGCGGAGAATTGAGGTCCTGGCCTCAAGCGGTGGTAGACATGCCGACGCTAAGGTACTATGATTTATAGGAGTTACAGCGTCAACGGCCGAGAGGAATATTGCTCAAGTTTCGCGCACAAACTGGCGATACAATCAATAGAGGGTCAGGAGGACCCCCGGTAGTTTTCAGGGAGGAAACCTATGGATGCCTGCTTTGGTGAATCGCGCCCGATTATCGAAATACCCGCCCGGATAGCCCCAGACCAGCTCGAGGCCCTGAAGGAACAGTGCGATCGTGTCATATCTGAAATGGGCGGCGAATATGCGCTCAACATGGAAGGCGTCGAAGACATATACAGTGCGACCCTGGCGCTTATCATGCATGTTTACAAGGTCGCAATGCGAATGAGATCGACCCTGGTTATCATCCATGCATCAGAAAGGGCCCGCAATGCTCTGCGCGCGCTGAAAATAGACGAGAAAATCCGCATCTACCCCAGTCTTCTTGACTACGAGCTCGCGTGTTTCGGAGCTGCAACGATGAGCGTGTGAGGAACGCGGGCGCATGTTCAGGGGTCCCGGGGTAGCGGCACCTCTACACGGTACAGGCTCGCGCCATCATGGTTTTCGGGAGAGCCAAACTGCCTGTCCAGGAATTCCCTCAACCTGTCAGGATCGTTCCTTGGCTGGTGCTGATCGAGCCAGTCCCAATGGACCACGATATACCGGTAGCCGGTGTTGGCAAAGCGGGAAACCGTACGCCGATTGAGACACGTGTCCGGCAGGGGCCGCTCCCCTCTCAGAAGCAGTGCCAGCGTATCGGTCTCGAGAAACCGCTGCTGTGACGGGCTTTGCCGGCTGACAATCCCCTTGGCGATCTTCTTGCCGTGCGCGGTCTGAAAATGGATATAGCGGGCCTGGGTTTCCCAGTGTTCCGACGGCACTTCGAACACGGCGACGTCGTTCGGGTCCGCGGCGATCTTCTGATACACGGCAGGAACATTCGTATCCTGCGAAGGAAACGGATAGGTCCATTGCTCCACAAAGATGAACATGCAGCAGAGCGCCGCTACAGTCGATGGAAGCCAACGCCGGCCGGCGAATCGCATCCTCAAGAAGCCGTTCAGTCTCACAAGGCCCATGCCCGCCATCACCGACATGCAAAGGATCACGACCAACCCGTACCGGCCCGGAACGCGAATGACATCGAGCACGGGCATACGCCCGACAAGCAGGCCCGGAAGCGGCAGGGCGTACCGCCGGAAATCAAAACCGAACAGACCGCCGGTAGCATCACGCAGGAAATCGCTTGCAATGCGAATCGGTTCCCAATCGGTCCAGGTTATGTACCATTTCCCGCATACGCGGAGGAACGGCCCCAGCGAGAGCACCCCGAAGAAAACGGCCGGCCAGATCCATACGGCCTGATGCGTGCGGCGTCCCTTCCAGAAAAGAAAAATGACGAGTCCCCAGGCCACATACCCCGGTGTGAGTATCTGTTCGCCAAGCATCCCGCAGGAGGATGGCAGGCGGCGGAGCCAGCGCGGCAGCAGTCTGGCCCATGGCGAAGGAAGCACGTAGCTGAAAATATCGGCCGAGTACCACAGGCTCACGTCGTTCTCCACCATGTACCCGTCGCCACGGTACTGCAGAAGCACTGGCAATGCAAGAACAAGCATGGGAACAAGTGACAGCGCAAAGAAGGTTGCCGTCCGTTTCGGGTGGCCCGTCGTGAACCACGAAGGAGACTTCCAGCGGGCGAATATCCAGAGAAGCGGAAGCAGAAACAGGGAGAACACCAGATAGTACCAGCACGAAAGCGCATTCAGCACAAAGAACACCGCGGCCAGCATGGGGTTTCCGGCGCCGCGCTCGCGGAGCGTCCGCAGAAAAAACAGCACCAGAAACGGCAGCCACTGTATTGACGATGTGTTCATGTGATAGTAGGCGTGAATGAGATGATACGCCGAGAAGGAATACAGCATGCCCGAAACGAATGCCGCCCGGCGATCGCCGATGACATATACGCACAGACGGTAGGTCCCGTATGCCGCAACAACAAACGTTGCCAGCATCAGCACATTGTAGGCCGTGGCCGGACTCATCACCGGCGACAGAGCCACATACAGGACGCAATTGACGAGAGAAAACGTGTGGAAATACAGGTCGGCGCCCTGGGGCCAGAACAGCAAATCCGTGCGGTACAAACGAATCCCGGTCTCAAACAGGGCCCGCTTGAAATACCAGAAATTCCACGACCAGTCCAGGCAATGGGTGTCGGCGCCGAATATGCGGTCTGTCAGATGCATCACGGCCGGAAGGAAGAATACAAACGTGATCACGGTGTAGGCGCAGATAACCGCTGCCTCAATGGCGAACTTCCGGGGGATAGTCACTCTCATGGTATCTTCATTATACGGTCGCCCTCCATGCTTGTCAAACACGTCATTGTCTTGAAAAGGCGGCCAGCCGCTATTATCTTAGACGTAATGGACGTACAGGAATCATTGTTGTCTTCCTCGGATGCCGCGCGCCACCCCTGGGAAAGGGCCAGGTTCTTTGTCGTCAAAAACCTTCTCAAGCGCTATGCGCGGCGCCTGTTCCAGACTCCATGTGTTGTCGCCGACATCGGGTGCGGCGACTTATACGTGCTCCGGAAGCTTGCCGGGTGCATGCCGCACGCCAGTCTTGTCGGGGTCGATTCCGCCCTGGATGACCTGCAATTGCCCGCGGGAGGGCCGGGGGATGTCGTCAACCGCATGACGCTTCACGTTGATGCGGTCGAAGCGCTGAACACGGTGAGAGGCAGCGTTGACTGTCTCCTGCTGCTGGACGTGCTCGAGCATATCGCCGACGAAAATCAGTTTCTTGCTTCCCTTCTCTCTCACCGGAGCATTGGGCCGGATACCGTCGTGCTGGCCACGGCGCCTGCGTTTCAATGCCTGTTCTCTGCACATGACTCATTTCTCGGGCACCATCGCCGCTACAGTGCCGGCAGACTGCTGGGACGGCTTCGCGATGCAGGGCTGCATTCCCGCGCCCACGGCTATTTTTTTACTTCGCTTCTGCCGATCCGCATGGCCCAGGTAATCATCGGGAAAACAGCGCCAGCCCTGAAACCTGAAATGCAGAAAGGAATCGGCGGGTATCGGCGCAAGCCCCTGGTTGACGAACTCATGTCGGCGATGCTTATGGCAGACTTCATGTTTGGCGCGGCCCTGGGTTTGCTGAACCTGCACATTCCCGGTCTATCGGTATACGCGGTATGCAAAAAACAGTCATAGTCGTTCCCTGCCACAACGAATCCCGGCGGCTTCCTGTCGAGGAATTCAGCTCATTCTGCATCGGGCATCCCGGGATTTCATTCATTTTTGTCAACGATGGAAGTACCGACGCCACGCACCACTCGCTCGCGGAACTCGCCGACGCATGCGGCCCGCGGGCAACTGCTATCGATCTGGCGCGCAACGTTGGCAAGGGCGGCGCGGTCCGGCGGGGCATCCTCGCCGCGCTCGAGGAACAGTCTCCCGATGTTGTCGGATATCTCGATGCCGATCTGGCAACGCCGCTTCCGGGCATTCTTTCTCTACTGGATACTCTCAACAGTACCGGTGGTTGCGAAATGGTCATGGGCTCACGGGTGCGCCTTCTGGGCTCCCGCGTCCAGAGAACCCCGCATCGTCATTATCTGGGCAGGATATTCGCGACCACAGTAAGCATCATGCTCAAACTTCCGGTGTACGACACGCAGTGCGGGGCCAAGCTGTTCACCGCACGCCTCGCGAAACGCGTGTTCGCCGAACCGTTCCGGTGCCGGTGGTTGTTCGATGTGGAGATTCTTGCCCGTGTTCTGCAGTACTACGGACATGCGCGCGCCGGAAGAATGATCCATGAAGTACCGCTTTACGAATGGAGCGACAAAAGCGGATCCAAGCTCACCCCCGGCTGCGCGCTCATGGTACCCGTGGATCTGCTGCGCATTCTAGTCCATGTGAAAATGGCGGGAATCTAGCCCGAACCTCCCGAGATGCCGCCTCGCGCGGCCGCCTTGCCGGCCACAAAAAGCAGCGCCCCGCCCGCGATAAACAGCACGGTTATCGAGAAAAACCCGAAACGGGCCGCAAGCTCCGTGGATGCGCCCTTGCGTTCGAAAAGAAATGCAACCGAGCCCACCATGGCCGGACCGAATATCGCCGCGAATTTGCCCATCAGGTTGTAGAACCCGAAAAACTCAGCAGAACGATCTTCAGGTATCAACCGCGCATAGTAGGAGCGGCTGAGCGCCTGCAGGCAGCCTAGAGGCACGGCGTTCAGCGCGGCCATGATCCGGAACTGCATCTCGGTGTGTACCCACAGCGGCCCGACCACCGTCACCACTATATAGATACCGATGCCGATCATCAGACTTGGCATGACACCAATTCGCTCGGCTGCAAATCCGAACAGCAGAGCCGCGGGAAATGCAACGAATTGCACGATGAGAAGCGAGATCATCAGGCTTCCCGAGTCCAGCCCGATGGCCATGCCCAGATCGGCGGCCATTCTGATTACCGTGTCGACACCATCGATGTAGAGCCAGTATGCCAGAAGAAACAGCCAGATGTGGCGATATCGCCGGATTTCGCCGAATGTTTGCCGAAGCCTCCGGAACCCGTCGAATACCACCTCCATCGGACCACGGGCCGTCTTTTCGCCATATTCCCGCACGAAAAAAAGCAGTGGTATCGCGAATACAAGCCACCACGCGGCAACGGTAAGAAAGGATGCTTTCACCGCCTGGGTCCTGCCGCTCAGTCCGAAAAAGGACGGGAACTGCACCATGGCGATATTGAGAAGAAAAAGCAGTCCGCACCCGAGATAGCCGATGGAGAAACCCAGCGATGACACGAAATCCAGTTTGTTTCGCGGCGCAACACAGGTGAGCAGTGAGTCGTAAAACAGGTTGGCGCAGGTCCAGCCTATGTTTGCGGCCACGAACACGGCAAGCGCAAGCTGCCAGCGGCCCTCCCCGATCAGCGACAGCAGCGCTGTCATCACGGTACCC
>WJMI01000146.1 GCA_014728015.1 Chitinivibrionales bacterium
AAAGCCAGAGAGCGCTTCGGCATGAAGATTATTACCGAGGCCACGGGGTTGCACCGGCATGTCAATGCCGACGGCTCGCTTGAGAAAAACAACGTACTGGAGAATGTCATCAGCTATGCTGATATCATACAGGTCGGCCAGCGCAATATGAAGTCGTATGGCTTTTTGCAGGAACTGGCCTTGGTTACCAGCAAGACCAAGCGTCCCGTAATGCTGAAGCGCGGTGACTCGTCGACGCTCAAGGACTTCCTGCTGGCCGCGGAGTATATCGTGTCAAACGGCAACCCCAACGTGATTCTGTGCCTGCGGGGAATTCGCACTTTCGAAGAAGACGAATTCCAGAGGAGTACGCCGGACATAGGCGCGATAACCGTCCTTAAGCGCGAGTCGAACCTTCCGGTGCTATTCGATCCCTCACACTCGACCGGCTATCGGAACAGTGTCAAGGGTGTGAGTCTGGCCGCGGTTGCCGCCGGCGCCGATGGCCTTCTGATTGAGACGCATCACGATCCGGCCAACGCCCTGTGCGACGGCGAGCAGAGCATCACACGGGAAATGCTGAGCGACATCAAGACAGAGGCCGAAGAAATCCGAAAGCTTGTTCTGGACTGATATGAAGAATCGACACGAAACTCCTAACACGAAATAGGCCCGAAATCGGTTCCCCCGGAGGTCCCATGCCCCTGCTTTCACTTAAAACGTCGGCCGCTATTGAGGATGGCCAGAAGACCAAGCTCCTGGGCCAGCTCTCGAAGATTGTGGCCGATGATCTCGGTAAGCCGGTCCAGTATGTTATGGTGACAATCGAGCAGGCGGACATTGTTCATGCACGCGATGCATCGCCGGCTGCATTTGTCGATGTCCGCAGCATTGGCGGGCTCAACGCGGATGTGAATGCTACGATGTGCGGCCATGTGTGTCTGCTGCTCGGCGAAGAACTCGGAATACTGCCTGAGCGCGTGTATATGAATTTCGTTGATGTTCCCGCAAGTAGCTGGGGCACGAACGGGGGCGTATTCGGCGGCTGAATTCCTGGAACGGAGTGTGTACCATGAGACATTTCATTCTTGCTTCCTTGGTGGCATGCCTGTGGTGCGGAGGAGCCTACGGGGCCGGCGGCGTGAAAGGCGAGGAACACCCGGGCAATCGCCTGGATGTAGGTTTCGAGCAACAGTCCAAGATCCTTTCGCCGGCCTGATGCACGGATCGCTCATCGGGTTGGATTTCGAATACGGCCTTTCATACCTGCTGGGCATGCAGATAGGACTGGGCGCAAGCGGCATCAATGCGGGCGCGAATTTTCATGTGGCATCCGACATGAAAAAGGACATGTTCTTCTCGGCACTTGCCATATATTTGCCCGGGTTCGAGCACCTGGTGATGCCCTCGCTTTCCTTTGCCACCCGATGGTATTTCGGCAGCGAGTACCGTGTGGGCCTGAGCGCGGGAGTGGGCATCGCAATGGCGCTCAAGAACGCGGAAAATGAAGTGCTTGACCGCACGTATACGCTCGACGAAGGTACGGTGCTTCCGCGGGTCGCAATCGGCGTGGCGTTTAAGCTTTAGTTTTCCCGGCGGGCGATTTGTCTCGCAAACTCGCCCAGGACACAGTCTACCTGAACGTGGGCGACAACTTTCAAGATGCGGTCGATGCGAATGCCGGCAGCACGGTTTCCATGGTGAGAGCGGGTATCCATCGCCACCAGTCTGTTTTGTCCAAAGAAGGCAACGTTTTCGCAGGTGAAGACGGCGCGGTGATGAGCGAAGCTCTATGGGTGATTGGCAGACCCGCTGGCGCTTCGACGAAACCCAAGCAGAAATGCTCGTGGAATCCGCGGGGGAATCCCAGTATTCAATCAGGTATTCGGGGTCACCGGGCGGGCGTTTCGACTATACGCAGGACTATTTCATGTACGTGGACACAGCCGAGCCCGACAAGGTGGCGACACGAGGTTGGAGCGGCATTTTTACGGATGACTTGTCCCCGGAATGGATTGCGATTGCCGATGGCGGCGCCGAGCTTGAGCGTGTCTTGTGCGTTGTCAGTCACGTTGATGACACGTTGCCGGAATCGATTCGCTAAGGATTCCTGCAGCTCCCTTCATTCGGCGGTCTTGACCAACGTGCGGTGCTATTCGATGTCGCGGGGCGGCGTATCACGCACAAGGCGATTCTCGCGGGTAACCGGCGGCCCCCGCGAATGTCCCGTGTGGCCCGCGGAATGTACATCGTCAAGGCCAAAGGCGATGTCGACGGTTCGCCCGTCAAATAGTTGCGGCTGTGGTCGTCGAGAAGGCTGGTCAGGGCCCATAAACTCAGGATTCGGGAACGCTTTACGTGCCTGGTTTGGAACCAAACCGCAGAGCAATAGAACAAGGAATATTGAATGTCGAAGGCGCACTTCTGCGGTTCTGAATTCCCTGTTCTATCGTTCTTCGGTCCCTCCTGCATTTCAGGCCGGGAACCGGCCCCCACCATATGCTGCCCTTTGCGGTGATTGTGCCGGGCATGAGGTCCATCTACCGCCTTACAGTATTGCCACCATCCTCATGAGGTCAGTTGGCGCGGGCTCGTACGTTCTCTCGATGGTTTCCGAGGGCATTGTTGAACTGTGCCTGGTCGTATGGCCTCAGTCGTATAGCCTCAATAGGATAGACAGATCTTGAATTTATCGCGCAATATCTTACGATATAGGCTATTTTATTGTATGTAGGGGGGAGAGATGCCGCTAGGCTTAGGGGGTTGCCGGCGTGGGTTAACCGCTTAACTTTTGGCCGCCACGAGCCATGCATGCTCTCGACAAGGAAGGGGGCCTCATGCGCGTTTGGGTATTGTCATGCATTGTCGTATGTCTTCTTTTCACATCTGCTCTCGCCAGAAAGACAGTCGCGCTCAACGCCCAGAGTAATCTTCAGTCGGCAATCGATGCCAGCCCGGCCAATACACGGTTCGTCCTGAAAAAGGGACGTTACCTTCGTGTACAGATCACGCCCAAACCGGGCAACATGTTTGTCGGCGAAGAAGGGACCGTGTTTGACGGTGACGGAGTGGTGCCGCATCCATTTTTGGGCAAGGTCAACGGCATCACGGTGAGCGGCATTGAGATCACCGGTCACAACAACCGTGCACAGACCGGGGCAATCGGCGGGGGCGATAATCAGACCATCGAAGACTGTGAGGTCCACCACAATGCCGGGGGCGGAATCGACATCGGCAGCAATTGCCGCATCCTCAACAACTATGTCCACCACAACGGTCAGATTGGGCTGATCCATGGGGGGCATAATTCTCTGGTTGAAGGGAACGAAATATCGTACAACAACTACCAGGATGCCTACGATCCCGGCTGGGAGGCGGGAGGCACGAAATTCTGGGAGACGCAGGGACTGACTGTTCGCAACAACCACTCCCATCACAATCATGGCCCTGGCCTGTGGTCAGACTACCGGAACCAGGATATCACCTATGAAGGCAATCTCGTGGAATACAATCAGCAGATGGGCATCTTCCACGAAATCAGCTACGATGCCATCATCAGGTGCAATATCTCGCGTTTCAATGCCGAGAATTACACCAAGGAACGGGACTGGCTGTACGGAGGCCAAATATTTATTTCCACCTCCCAGAATGTCGAGATATACAACAATGTTGTCATAGTCTCCGCCGAGGGGGGAAATGGCATAACGGTTGTCAACCAGCGCCGCGGCTCCGACTGGTACAGCCGCAACGTCAACGTGTATGACAACGACATTACCTATCTCGGCGATGTCGGCATCAGCGGCGCGGCCAGCGATTATGACCGCGATGCATTCTTCGCCAACGGCAACAACAGTTTCGACCACAATACCTACCACTGCCTGGACACCCTCAAGAACCACTGGGAATGGAACGGTATGCCGGTCGACTGGGAAGACATGCGGGGGGCCGGACAGGAGCGTAACGGAATCGTCGACTTCAATCTTGACGGCGCCGCGTATTATCCTGACTGCGCCGGGCTTATGGAATTCGAGACGTTTATGGCGCTCGACCCTTCGACCTTGACCTTCATCCTCGATAAAGGGACCGGTACGTCGGAAGTCCAGGAAATCACGGTGACCAACGGCGGCTCGGGTGATCTTCAGAAGGCGGAATCCTGGGCGGTGTACCATGACAGCGACGGGTGGCTGGCGCTCAGCGATCCCGCGGTGGCCGGCAATACCCAGACCGTGCAAGTGGCCGTCAACAATGCAGCGCAGATGCCCGGCGGGACCTATGAAGCAACGGTCATTGTAGCGTGCCCCAATGCCGCGCCCCAGGAAATCGAAGTGCCGGTGAGCCTGACCATTTCCGCACCGCCGGTGTTCACATCAGCAGTAATTACACCCGGTGCGGTCGCCGTGCAACCCGGGGAGAGCATCCGGTTTCTCGCCGAGGCGCTCGATCAATACGGCCGCCCGCTGGACACCCAGCCGTCATTCACCTGGGAAGTCTCGGGAGGCGGAGCAATTGACGGCGCCGGATCGTTCACTTCCAACGATCAGGAAGGATCGTTTACGGTCACCGCGCGTTCGGAGGGCATCGAAGCTGTCGCTTCCATTGATATCTTCTCGGCCGCATCGCTTGCGCCGGGTTATCTGAAGCATCTCATGTGTCTTGAAGACGAATCCGGGTCACCGTACCTTCCGCTCGGCGATGGATTCATCGATTCGGACTTTCTCGGTGATGAGGGCGCCAATGTGCCTGAACCCGGACTCGAGGAAACGGTCAACGGCGTGTCGTGCACATGGGCGGAACGCACTGATGGCGACGGGATATGGGGTGATGACCATGGGCGGGACGGGTTTGTGGCATACTGGGCGATTACAGTCGTGAGCCCGACATCCCAAACGGCTTATCTGCGGTATCGCCACGATGAAGACCTCAAGATCTGGCAAAACGGCAAGGTCGTGCTGCAGGTGTCGGGCTGGGACCAGCACCAGGAAAAGCAATCATCGGCAATAGCGCTTCAGGAGGGGGACAACGCGTTTCTCATAAAGCTTGTTGAGGTCGGCGGCGAAAATACCTTTGGCATGCGGCTTGCCGATGCCGACGGAAACGACATCGACAACCTTTCCTACTATTTCGGCACGCGCATTAACCCAATAAAGAGGCCGTCGGGGGCCCGCTTGTCGAAGCGTGTGGCGCCGCGGATCACCGGCGGCAGGGGAGTACTGACAGTGGCCATGCCGCACGCCGGCGCGCATCATATCGAAGTGACGCTTCCGAACGGGCGCCGCGTGATGCAGGCGCGCGGCGCAGGGAGTCACGAGTACCGGTATTCGCGGGAAACGCTCTCTGCGGGTGTGTATCTGATCCGGGCCTATGCGGGGGGCCGGACAATTTCCCGTCGCTGTCTCCTGTACTAACGAAACAACCGCGGCTTTGACCTGACCTATTCATGAGGATTGCCACGAAGGGCACGAAGCAAAATGAGTGGAATAATGGCCCTGCCTAATTCAGGCTAAAGGCCCGGCGCTATAGAATCGACACCTGCCGGGCCAGCGTGCCAAAGCGTCCCGTCATGCGCAGCACATACAGCCCCGAGGGAAGTCCGCGGACATCGATTACTCGCGCTCCGGGTTTTCGGAGCTTTGAACGCCGCAGCATTCTGCCCTGCACGGTGAGAAGCTCGACTGCGTGAAAACCGGTTCCGTCGGTGTTGACCACTATGCGGCCCGCTGTCAAGCGCGCTGTCAGGCCGCGGCGCCTCCCACCCCGACATGCCTCGCGCATGGCTACCGCGCCCTCACCGGCCGTTGCCCATACTGCATACTCTTCTTTTTTCTCGAGCGTAACGGTCACGTCGGCGGGCTCGATAGCGGCGAAGGGCTGGACAGATTCGAGGGCCGTCTTGCCGTCTGCATTCATGAAAATCTTTACGTATCGGCAATTCAGGTCGTATGCTTCGGTGATCCACTGATCGCCGCTCTCTACAATGGCCTTCCTCCCGAACACGGGAATAGTAACCTCGTCGCCGACAGCAGCGCCGGCGATGGCATCGTCGATCGTAGTCTCCTCTTCGACAACGCCGGTGATCTGCCCCGACGAGTTGTCCTGGCAGGTGACCGTTACCAGCGGGGCGGGAATGCTTGTGATTGTCTGCGTGTTTTCCCAGGTAAGATTGTACGAGGGATTATCCGCCCATGGCGGGCATTCGGTTTCAACGTCCGCGGTCTCGCTGACCAGGTTGTTGCGGAATATGCAGTCATGAATCGCCTCGCGCCCCTGTTCGGCACAGCAGCAGCGGATATTGATGTCCCAGAACCCGTTTTCGAAAAAGACATTGTCTTCGACCGTGATGTTCTGCGACTCCGCCACGTGGATGCCGGTATGACAGTTGCGGTACACGACATTGTTCTTGAACAGGCCCGGCCCGGGATTGTGCTCGCTCATCATGCCGCAGCACGAGGGGCTGCAGTTCTTGCCGGTTTCATCGCCGCACGTTGATGATTGACAGTGGTTGCCGAACGAGGTGCAATTCTGGATGGTGAAATTGGAGTTGTGGGCATCCATCCATATGCCTGTGCCGGTATTGTCGTAACTGATCACCCCGTCGATGAGCACGTTGTCGGAACCGAGGATCTTGAAAGGCGCGCCATGGTCGGACAGCGCGAAGCCGCCAAGGTTGTTACGCCTGAGGATGCAGTCCTTGATGACATAGTCCGTTCCGTCCATCCACGACCACAGCCCGCCGGCTATATTGTCCTGGATAATCGTTCTCAAAACAGTTACATCGGTGGCGGTGACATCGTGAGCGGAGAAGCTCACCCCGTTGGCTTCCTGGCCTGATTGCTCGATAATGCAGTCTTCGATGGTGCAACCGTTCCCGGTCATGATAAGCACGGCGCTGTAGTTCTGCGCCTGCGCGTTGCGAATTACCATTCCGCGAAACGTGATGCCGTCCACCATCACCTTCAGGCACGGCCCTTCCTGGCCCTGGCCGTCGATAACAGCGCCATGGCGCTCGACGGATTCGAACGTTATTCCCGGGTTCACCAGGGAGTCGTTGTGCTCGTTGTATACTCCCGGGCGGATATACACAACGTCACCCTGTCCCGCAACCGATGCGGCATTGCGGATAGTGGCAAACGGACTATTGGCCGACCCATTGTCAGCGTCGTCACCGCCGGTGGCAACATAGTACTCAGCAGCGAAGCAGGATAAAGATGCAAACACGGCAAATGAGACAACACGCCACAGTGTTGCACGGATATGCAAAAACATTCGCCCCCCTTTTTTCTGGTATCTGTTCAAAGTATATGGCATCCCGCCTTGCGTGTCGATGAATTTATTGGGCCCGATAATACAACTGTTTAAAGGGAAATGTCAGCCAAACAGGGCCGGCGGGGCACATTCGCCGGAATAACGGTCCTGTGGCATCAGTAGTGAACGATATCCGAGCCAGAAACGACAATACACATGAACGTGAACGCTTTCTGCTTTTCAAGACATCCCGACCATGCATGACCTCACGTAATTCCGTATATTTCATACACATGCTGGCACTCTATTCCGTAGCGGGGGGGGAGAATATGCTGCGTAGGGCGATAACGCCTCTGTTCCTCATACTGTTCATTGCCCGGGCCGACGTTACCATCAATGTTGGTGATGATTGGCAGTCGGCAATAAACGCCAATCCAGGCAGCACCAAGTTTATCATCAAGGCCGGTACGCATCGCCTGCAGCAGGTAAGCCCCAAGTCGGGGAATACATTCGAGGGCGAGAACGGCGCAATCATGTCCGGCGCAAAGCTTATCTCTGACGGGGAGTGGCAACAGAGCGGCGGCCGGTGGTACTGCGGGGGCCAGACCCAGCAGTTCGGGCACAGCCACGGCGAGTGCATCGAACCCTACACGGTATGTAAATACCCCGAAGACCTGTACATGGACGATGATTTCATGGAGCAGGTACTCAACATCAACGAGCTGAGCAGCGGCAAGTTCTATTTCGACTACGGCGCGGACCGTATTTACATCGTTGACAATCCCATCGGCCACAAGATGGAGGCCAGCGCCCGTCAGAACGCGTTCGGCGGCACTGCCAGTAATGTCACCATTCGCAATCTGATTGTCGAGAAGTATGCCCCTCAGTACCAGGGCAAGGCAATCGGCCACCACGGAACGAGTTGGCTGGTGGAAGATTGCGAAGTGCGATGGAACCATGCCGGTGGTATCGGGCTTAACGACGGCTGGATAGTCCGCAACAACTATATCCACCACAACGGCCAGATTGGGCTGACCGCCAGCGGCAACGGAGGATTGGTCGAGAACAATGAGATGTCATACAATACGATGCCCCAGGTTCATTTTGACGGGTACTGGGAAGGCGGGGCGACAAAGTTTGCACTCGCGACAAACCTGACTGTCCGCAACAACTACTCCCATCACAACTGGGGCCCCGGCCTGTGGACCGATATCAACAACAGCAATATCCTCTACGAGGGTAACGTTGTCGATTCCAACAGTCATCAGGGGATATTCCACGAGATCAGTTTCGATGCGACCATCCGGTGCAATATCATCCGCGACAACGGCTGGGCCGATGCGGTCCGCGTGTGGCTGTGGGGCGGACAGATACAGTTGGCAAACTCGAAGAACGTCGAGGTTTACGGCAATATCATCGAGGTGCACGAAGAGTACGGCAATGCAATAACCATCACGTGCCAGAACCGCGGCAATTCCAACTGGTACGCGCGCGACAACTACGTACACCACAACGACGTCACGTTCCGGGCCACGCGCGGCATTATGGGTGTCGACACCGACTGGTTGAGCGAGCGCCCGAATTTCTGGACCAACGCGAATAACCACTTCGACCACAATACGTACCATGTGCCCGACGAAAACTACGAGTATTTCGCGTATGCCGAGCCCGGCTGGACCGATTGGGCGTGGCTGTGGAGTTTTACCGACTACCAGGCGCTGGGCGAGGGAGACTACGCGGGCATCGACGAGGATTTCTCGGCGGCACCCGATACGTTCAGCGGCTGCTATCCCGGCTCGTGCACGCTGCCGGGCATCACCACCAACCCGGGCGATCAGGCGGTCGATATCGATGAAAACGTAATCGTCTCGGTGGTAGCGAGCGGGACCAGCCCGATATATCAATGGCAGCGCATCAACAGCGGCGGCGGGTGGAACGACTGGAACGACATTTCCGGGGCAAACTCCTCGAGTTACAGTTTCACCGCGCAGAGCTCCGATGACGGCGCCAGGTTCCGCTGCGTGGTCGGCAACGCGGGGAACTGCGGCGCCCCGGCGTATTCCAACGCCGGCGAGATAACGGTAAGCCAGGCCTGCAATGCGCCCAACATACAGACAGAGCCGGGCGATGAGAGCATCACCGAGGGGGAACAGGCATCGTTTTCGGTTACCGCGACCGGCACCGGTCTAAGCTACCAGTGGCAGCGCAACGACGGCGGCGGGTGGAGTGACGTATCAGGCGCGACATCAAGCACCTATGCATTCACCCCGCCAGCAACCTGGGACCAGAATGAGTTCCGGTGCGTGGTGTCGTCGGGATGCGGCGAGACCCCCGACACCAGCCAGACAGCGACATTGACCGTGACCCCGCTTGCCCCCACGAACCTTCAATACGATGAAAACCCTGCGGCGTATGTTGTCAACAGCGCCATCACTCCCAATACCGCTACCGTGGCCGGAACGGTGACAAGCTACTCGGTCGATCCGGATCTCCCTGACGGCCTTTCGCTCAACACCACGAACGGCACGATCTCGGGCACCCCGACCGCATTGACTGCAGCCGCGGACTACATCGTCACCGCGAGCAATGCATCGGGAAACACCACGGTCGATGTGAACATCGCGGTGGTCTCCATTGCGCCGCCATCGGGTCTGTCTTATTCGCAAAACCCGGCTTCGTATCCGGCCGGGCAGTCGATTACGCCGAATACTCCCACGGTCACCGGGACGGTCACCGGCTATGCTGTCGATCCCCCGCTTCCCGACGGTCTTTCGATCGATGCCGGCACGGGCGAGATTTCAGGAACTCCGTCGTCGTCCTCACCGGCAAACGACTACGTGGTCACGGCGAGCAACGCGGGCGGAAGCACCACCGATACCATCAATATTCAGATTACCAATCCCGCGGACAGCGATCCGCCGGACATTGTTACCGAGCTGACTTTTTTCGCCGCCGGCGCCACAGCCATCGAAATCTTCTGGACCACGCCCGAATCAGATTCTCCCGATGCAGATACCATCTGGGCATACTACAGCGCGGGAAGCATACCCACGCCTACATCGACCGACAAGATATCTGCCGGGAAATGGCCGGTCGAGACCGAGAACGGCATCCGTTCGGTGATTCCCTCGGGCCTGACACCAGAAACCAAATACTACGCCGCCCTGTGGGTGACCGATACCGCCGGAA
>WJMI01000147.1 GCA_014728015.1 Chitinivibrionales bacterium
ATTACTTCGGGTTGCATCCCGACGGCCGCCTGGAGGTAATCGAGGCGCACCTCGACCGTCCGCTCCTGGGATTGCCGCCCG
This sequence comes from Chitinivibrionales bacterium, assembly GCA_014728015.1. Lineage (GTDB taxonomy): Bacteria > Fibrobacterota > Chitinivibrionia > Chitinivibrionales > WJMI01 > WJMI01. The sequence goes on from WJMI01000147.1 coordinate 82, forward strand.
AGATCCGCTGTATGCTCAAACAGCGCGTCGAGTGCGTTCTTCACTGCGCCGCGGATACCTCCTTCGCGGCGCGCCACAGCGAGCGTGTGGAGCGCGTGAACCTCGGGGGCGCCCGCAACCTGCTCGATGTCGTGGGGGGCGGAAAGCGGATCCACTATATGAGCACCGCGTATGCCGCAGGAGTACGGAACGGCGTCTGCCGGGAAGCGCTTGAAGACGCCGCGGTGTTCAACAATGCATACGAACGCTCCAAGTATCATGCGGAGCGCGAAATCACCGACGCCTGCGCGCGGCTGTGCATGCCGCTCACGATTTACCGTCCGTCAATTGTCTTCGGCGAGTCCGGCACGGGCAGGAGCTTGCGGTTCAATGCGCTGTACTTCCCGGTCCGGGTGCTGCTGTTTCTCCGGGACACGCTGAAACGCGACCTGGAGGAACGCGGCGGGCGGCGCGCGGCCGAGCTCGGCGTTCGCCCCAACCGAAACGGCGGCATTCTCATGCCCCTGTCATTGGCGGACAACGGGGGAGCGATCAATCTGGTCCCGGTCGACCACCTTGTCCGTTCGGTGATGGCGATCGCTGATGCGGACGCGAGAGGCATCTTTCACATCGTGAGCCATGAACGCGTGACAGTGCGGCGTCTGGTCAACTTCTTCCAGCGCTCGTATGGCGTATCCGGCATCCGCACGTTTTCGGGAGAAGGACCGCGCCAGCCCACGGCGCTTGATTCACTGGTGGAAAAACAGGTCGGGCCGTACCTGCCCTACTTCAGCGATCCCCGGGAGTTCGACGATTCCCGCGCGGCCCCCATACTCGAGGCCGCCGGCATCGGATGCCCGGAATTCAGCGAGGCCGTATTTCGAAGATGCATCGACTACGCCCTCGAACAGGATTGGGGCTCGGCGGTGCGGGTCTAGCGCGGGACCGGTTGCGGAAACAGGCATCCCGGCAGGCCCGAAGCCGCATTCCTACCCAATCAGCCCCAGCCGCTGGGCCCGCTCCTGCCATCGTTTTCGCGCATAGGCCTGCATATCGATTGCCGCATCCTGCTCGTCCACGATCTCCAGCCCCAGAAGCGTCTCTACCACGTCTTCCATGGTGACCAGCCCGGACACGCCGCCGTACTCGTCGATAAGAACGGCGATATGTTCCTGTTTTTCGAGAAGGCGTTCGAACAGGCTGCTGAGCGAAAGCACGTCGGGCAGTATGGGTATGTCACGTCTGAAGTCCCGCAGTGCAACCGCGGTGTTGTTCCGGGCCAGCGCGCCGAGGAGATCTTCTTTCAGCACATAGCCGGTCACCACATCGTGCGACTCGCCGTAGAGCGGAATGCGCGAGACCGAAAGGTGCTCCACCCTGTCGCCTATTTCTTCAAGGCGCGTAGTTTCCTCAAAGGCAACTATCACGGTGCGGGGCGTCATGATGTCTTGCGCCTGAAGCGAGTTGAAACGGATCAGGTTCTTGAGGATCCTCGATTCCTGCTGTTCGAACAGTCCCTGTTCCACCCCCAGCTCGACCTGTGCGTTGAATTCCTCGCGCCGGAGTCCTTCGGCGCCGCGGTTCTTTGACAGGAGCCGGGTAAGGACACGGGAAAGTACGACAAAGGGATACATTAAAACCACCATCACCTGAAGCGAGCGCGTGGCAAAGCCGGCCATGCCGCGCCAGTAGCTTGCGCCGATGGTCTTGGGAATAATCTCCGAGAATACCAGAATGAGAAACGTGAGCACCGCGGATATCAACGCCACATGTTGGTCGCCGTAAAGTGCGTGCGCCTGTGCCCCCACCCCGGCAGCCCCGAGCGTATGGGCAATCGTGTTCAGGCTGAGGATGGCGGCCAGAGGCCGGTCAATGTCGCGCTTCAGCTTTTCGAGCGCTTTGCCGGTCGACGGCTTTTTCTTTTTCAGCAATGCCACGAACGGCGGATTGACGCTCAGGAGCACGGCCTCCATGATGGAACAGAAGAACGAGACCGAGAGGGCCAGTCCGAGATAAATAAGAAGAAGTATCATACGAGGTCCGGCATCCGCCGGTGATACACCGGCACAAAACAGTATGAGCCGATAGGGCTGCATGCAGCCATCGGCCCATGGTTCGGCAACCCGTGTGCACCCAGAAGATACCTTCAGGACAGGACGCCCGGCATTCTCATGTAATGCCCCGGCTGCCGTCCTATTCGTCCTCTTTATCTTCTGCAGTATACCACGGGCAGTTTTCGTGCATTTTCTCCATCTGTTTCTTCACTTTGTCCCAATCGACCGTGATCTCCGCTTCGTTCTTCAGTTTCAGGTTCTTGTCGTACTTGATCAGCCGGTTGCCCACCACCACGATAACTCCGCCGTCATCGGTCGGCACGACCTTGCGGGGCATCACAAAGCCCATCATCATGCCGCCGCCCATCATGCCGCACCCTTTGTGCATGGCCGCGCCCTTGCCCGTGCCAGCCCCCGGCCCGCCCATCATGTGCCTTCCGTGATGCGGTCCTTGAGCAGCCGCCACGATTGCCATTATGCTTACCGCTGCCAGGACCTTCATTGCCGTGCGCATATGCACCTCCCTTTGTTTGAGAAAAAGCCTCTATCCCCACTATGGGTCGTGAAACCATGATTGCGCGTTCACCATCAGTCCCCGATCAGCCCGGAGATCGTTACCACATTCTCTTTGATATCCACGGTGGACGGGAAACGCTGCAGCGGCTCTTTTGCCGGCCCGCTTTGGGCTTTGCCCGACAAATCGAAATGCGAATCGTGGCACGGACAGTCGATGTATCCCTCGGCGGGCAGGTCAACTTCGCATCCCATGTGCGTGCACATTGATGACAACGCGACCACGCCCTGCTCTGCGGTACGGATGATTATCAGCGGTCTCTTGTGCCCCTGTACGGAAAGCTTGATGGCCCCGCCGGGCTCCAGGATATCGCGATACGGTTCATCTTTCAAATTCAGCTTTAGCGAGCCGTCCGGGCCGGGCTGGAGCCCCTCCTTTTTCTTACCAAACAGGCCAAAGAACCCAGAAGCGGGATCCGCTGCCCCGCGCGCCAGCACCGCCATCCATGCGGCAATCGCCGCCTTCACGCTCCGTGTCATGAACCGTCGTCTGCCCGTTGTTGTGCTCACCATACGCTCCTTTCTGTCGGAATTTTTTGACCGCGGGGGCGCGATCAAAAGGAGAACAGCTCGTAGTGGATCTTACGGGAAGAAATGCCTTTCTGTTTGAGTCCTTTCAGCAATCCCTGCATCATGGGCGGCGGCCCGCATATATAGAACGCGGACTTGGCAAACGGCTGCGCGCCGAAGCGGCCGGCATGGTCCGCCGTAATGCGGCCCTGCTGGCCCTCCCACCCGGCGGGCGGCTCCTCGAGGAAATGCGTGAGCTTCACCACGGGATGCTCTCCCGAAGACATCCCGCGCAGTTCGTCCGCGAACGCGATATCTTCGCGTGTCTTGTTGGCATAGAGGAGCGCCGCATTGATATCCATGCCGGTATCCCGCATGTAGCGGAGCATGCTCATTATCGGCGTAATGCCTATGCCGCCCGCGATGAATGTTACCGTGGTTTCTTCGGGATGCAGAAGTAAGGAGAACCGGCCGAACGCGCCATGCACCGCAATCCGATCCCCCTGGCGTGTCCTGTCAATGAGCGATGTGAAATCTCCCGACCGCTTTATCGATGATACAAGGACCCCCTCGCTGGCCGGCGAGCCCGCAATCGTAAACGGATGCTCTTCGACCGGCTGGTCTCTTCCCTCCACGAACCGCAGGAAATGGAATTGCCCGGGCGCGAAATCGAACCGGTCGTGACCTTCGGGCGGCACCAGCTCGAGCGTGTATACGCCCCGCGTTTCAGCGGATACTTTGCGGACCCTGTACGCCTGCCGTTTCAGCCGCCACAACCGCAACGCTATCTGGTTGAGGAAAAGGCCCCCCGCCACGGCACCCAGCGCGAGCCACAGAATGCGCATGCCGGGAACACGCAGGTCGCTGCCAATGAACCAGCTGTGCACCAGACCGGCGGCGAGGACCAGGGGCGCGCCCAGCCGATGAAGAAAAAGCCAGCGCTGAAACTCGATATTCATTGCCCTGCGCCAAAGAGCAATAGCTCCGTGTACCAGAAGAACCACCAACGCAGCCTTTCCCGCCAGAACGGCCCATGGCCAGTCGAGACCATACAGCAGGGCCCATCGCCCGGAACCCGCCGCCAGCAAGACGGGATGAGAGAGAATAAGCGCGGCGGAAACCATGCCCGCCGTCCTGTGAAACCGAATGGCGCGATCGAGCCCGAAGTGCATCGACACCCATTTCAGTCGCGCGGTGAGCACGACCTGCAGTGCAAGCGCGGCATATCCGGCAAGACCGAGACTTCGACCGATGTTTCCCCATATGTTTCCCGAGAATAGCCACCCGAACCGGCCGGCAATTAGCAGAGGAAGCACGACGACCGCCGCATACAGCGCACACAGCGCGACACGGAGCAGCGGCACATGCCGTCCCTGCCGGCGGGAGACATATCGATCGAGCCGTTTCGTGACTGTTCCTTCGTTTTTGTCCATTATATCCCCTTCACAGTGCTTCCACCACGCGCGCGAGACGGGACTCTATCTCCACCGCGATATCCTGCAACGAATCATTTCCCACCGCCTGCATGGTGACCGTTGGTTTGACCGCGGCCACAATGCTGCCGCCGTTGTTTTCGTATACGATCATGTTGCACGGGAGCATGAGCCCGAGGTTCTTCTCTTTTTTAAGGGCCTTGTGCGCAAAGGGCGGATTGCAGACACCCAGTATCACATAGCGCGGAAAGTCAACTCCCAGCTTCTCTTTCAGCTTCTCGTGAAGCTGGATCGTGGTGAGCACGCCGAAGCCTTCCTCTTTCAGCGTGCCGGGCAGCTCCGCAAGCACGTCGTCAACCGGCCGGTCGAGTTCCTTGAGCACGCCGTATTCAATCATCATTTTCCCCTTTCGTTTTGTCCTGAGCCGCCGCCGGCCCGTTGCTGAATGCCCGTACGGGACCGACAATCCTCGGGCGGCGCATTGTTCTCACCAGGGCCTGTTCGAGCAGCGCGCCCGGAATGAAACCTGCCGTGAATCCGACAATCGCGGCGCCGATGGCCCCCGCGGTTTCACCTTTCGCGCCCGTAACCGCGTTCCAGAACCAGTAGCCCGCAAACGCGCCCAGCAGGGGAAGCACGAACAGTGCGGCCGCCGCAACAGCCTCGTTCACCGAGAAGTGCTCCACATAGACATGCTGTCCGATTTCAAGCGGACGTGTTTCAGTGCCCCTGACAGTCAGCCGCGATGCCTTTTTCGACTGCATGCATTGCGTCCGGCCGCCGCAGGTCGCGCACGATTCCGGAGTCTCGCATTGCTGATTGGCCACCACCGTGATACGATCATCCGTGATGTCCACAATTACGGCCTCATCGACGGATATTGTGCCCAGTGGTTCTGCGTTCACTGATTCACTCCTGGTCACCGCCTCCCCTGCCCCCGCACGAACATCGCGTGAGCAACGGCAAAAGGCGCTCCCGTTTGACTGCAGGCGGACGGATTAGGGCCGCCGGCGCGGCGCCATGCGGTCCCTTCCGCGCCTGGTCGAAAACCCGAACGGCACGTATGCCGGGCAAACGCCGGCCAGCGATGTCACCAGCAGGACCGCGGCCAACAGGCCCAGAACCACCACGGCAACGCCGCTGATTGTACCCATGGCGAAAAATACTAGGATCGCCAGAGCCGCGAGTAGACGGATCGTGCGATCAATCATGCCCATGTTCATTCTTCTTTTCACGCCGGCCTCCTCTCGACCAGATTACTGGCTGAATCTTATACGCGTGCCGCGCGAAGTCTCAACGCATTGCCGATAACAGATACGGAACTGAAGCTCATCGCAGCGGCCGCGATAATCGGGCTGAGCAGAATCCCGAAGAACGGGAACAACACGCCCGCCGCTACCGGCACGCCGATCGAATTATACGCAAACGCAAAGAACAGGTTCTGGCGGATATTCCGCATGGTCAGGCTGCTGAGCCGCCGGGCGCGCACGATGCCCTGCAGATCGCCTTTCACGAGGGTGACATTCGCGCTCTCCATGGCAACATCGGTCCCCGTTCCCATGGCAATGCCCACGTGCGCACGGGCGAGCGCGGGCGCATCATTTATGCCGTCTCCGGCCATCGCCACCATGCGGCCGGCATCCTGCAGATCCTTGACCGCTGCGGCCTTGTGATCGGGTGAAACGCCGGCCTTCACATCGTCGATACCCAGTTTCTCTGCAACGGCATGCGCGGTCTGCTGCGTATCACCGGTAATCATCGCTATCGACATGCCCTCATCGTGGAGCGCGCGTATCGCATCAGGGGTGGTCTTCTTAATGGGATCGCTCACCCCGATAATGCCGCGCGCGCCGGTTTCCTCGAATACGAACATGACGGTCCGCCCTTCGGATGCCAAGGCATCGGCCCGATCGTTCAAAGCGGAAGAATCCACGCCCGCATCCGCGAGCAGGGCTCGATTTCCTATGCCCACATGTTTGCCGTCGCTTACCCCGCGCGCTCCCTTTCCCGATACCGCCTCGAAATTCTCAACGGATCGCGCCGTCACTCCCCGCTCGCGTGCTTCGGCGAGCACCGCTTCGGCAAGCGGATGCTCGCTTCCCTGTTCGATCCCCGCGGCGACGGCCAGCACGCCCTCTTCGGACTCTCCCGATACCGGGATGATATCGGTTACCCGCGGCTTTCCTTCGGTCAAAGTCCCGGTCTTGTCGACAACGAGCGTATCTATTTTCAGCAGTACTTCGATTGCCTCCGCGTTGCGGAACAGCACGCCGAGCGTGGCCGCCTTGCCCGTGGCCACCATAATCGAAATAGGCGTGGCAAGCCCCAGCGCGCACGGGCAGGCGATGATGACCACGGCAACGGCGTTGACTATCGCATGCACCATCGCGGGCCGGGGCCCCAGAAGCGCCCATACCGCAAACGTCACTCCAGAAACGCCAATAACCGCCGGCACAAAAACCGATGACACCTTGTCGGCGAGCTTCTGGATGGGGGCCCTGCTGCGCTGGGCCTGCGCCACCATATGGATAATCTGCGACAGAAGCGTTTCCGAGCCGACCCGCCGGGCCCGGATGATCAGCGAGCCGTTGCGATTCACCGTGGCCCCCGCCACCGCATCACCCGGTTTTCTCGTGACCGGCATGGGCTCGCCGGTCACCATCGACTCATCTACCGAGCTTTGCCCTTCAAGGACCGTGGCATCCGTAGGTATCTTCTCACCCGGCCGGACCCGAAGCCGGTCACCCTTTTGCACCTCATCCAGCGGCACATCTTCCTCAGTTCCGTCTTTGCCGATTCGGCGGGCCGTCTTGGGCGCCAGCCCCAGAAGCGCGCGCAGGGCATTGCCGGTCTTGCGACGGGCGCGCAGTTCCAGCACTTGGCCGAGAAGCACCAGCGTGGTGATGCTCGCCGCCGCCTCGAAATACACCGCCACCGATCCCCCTTCACCGCGAAACGATGAAGGAAACACGTGCGGGAAAACCGTGGCGATCACGCTGTACACGTAGGAAACGCTTATCCCCAGCCCGATAAGCGAGAACATATTAAGGTTGAATCCCGGAAGCGAACGCCAGGCGCGAACAAGAAGCGGCCATCCTCCCCACACTACAATGGGCGTTGCCAGTGCCAGCTCTATCCACGAATGCCAGGCATCCGGAATGATTCCGCCCACGGGATTACCCGGCAGCATACTTCCCATGGCGATGCCGACAAGCGGGACAAGCATTGCGCAACTCGCCCAGAATCGCCTGCTCATGTTGTCCAGCTCCGGGTCCCGGGTTTCTTCCTCTGCTGAAGTGCCGCTCCTGGGTTCCAGCGCCATTCCGCACTTCGGGCAACTCCCCGGACCGTCGCGCTCCACCTCGGGATGCATGGGACAGGTATAGCCGGTCGCTTCGGATTCCCGTCCGGCTGTTTCTCGGGACGGACCTCCGGACCGGTCATTGTTCTCCGCGTATGCGGAAGGATCCCCCCGGAACTTCGTCAGGCACTTGTCACTGCAAAACCAATACTCCGTCCCGTTGTAGCGTGCTCTTCGGTCCGAACCACCGGCAACGCTCATCCCGCAGACAGGATCCCGCTTCACGTTCTCCGCCATCGATTACTCCAATACCTGTATCCTATCCACACATGACGTCTAATGGTGCGCAAAGTCCGTGCCGTCCGGCAACCGCATCCGCGAGGCAAAGCAGCTTCTGCATCGAGCCCCCTTTCCCTTGGGCCGCCCGGAACATTCCCATTCCTGAGAACCACGGTTGCCAATTCTGCGAAAATCAATCACCTGCGGCTGAATTCCGGCCGCGGCCGGGCATGTCCCGGTCCGTTCCGCCGGTGGCATTCTTTTTGCAGAACCGAACACTGCAGGACGAAGCCCAACAGTATCCATCGTTCTGAGGACGAACCGGAGGACAGGGTATGGGATTTATCGATATGGCCAAGCAGATCGAGCAGGAAGGTATCCAACATTACCACAGGCTCGCCGAGGAAACACCGTACAGGGAAATGGCGGGCATATTCGAGTATCTTGCCCGCGAGGAACAACGGCACTATGACATATTCGATGCTTGGCAGAAGAAGCATAAGGCCCCGGAAATCGAGCGGACCGATATCGCCCAACGGGCCAAGAAGGTATTCGAGCGTCTCACGAAAGACATCGACAGTCTCGGCGTAGCGGCCATCGATCAGGATGATGCGTATTACAAGGCCCTCACGCTCGAGAAGAACAGCGTATCGGTCTATACCGAGATGCTGGCGAAGACACAAAGCCCGGAACAGGAGAAGCAGCTTCATTTCATTATCGGGCAGGAAGAGAGCCACATGCGCCTGGTGCAGTCGCTCATGGAATTCCAGCGGCATCCGCACGAGTGGCTCGAAAACGCCGAATGGCATCATTTCGACGAATACTGAGCCGGCCGCGCCGCACAACAGCCGAACGTCCACCACAAGGAGACATGCCATGGGACTCGAAAGTAAACGATGCACACCATGTGAGAAGGGTTCGCCCCCGTTGGATGAAGACGGGGAGAATAACCTTCTCAAACAGGTTCCCTGGGAAATCGACAGAAACGGCACGCACAAGATTCGCAAGCAGTTCACCCTCGGCGATTTCAAGGAGGCCATGGGATTTGTAAACAGGGTCGCCGAACTGGCCGAACAAGAGAAGCACCATCCCGATATCCACATATCGTATCGCAACGTCACCATCGAACTGTCCACGCACGCGGTGGGCGGGTTGTCGGAAAATGATTTCATACTTGCATCGAAGCTTGACAATATGGTGAAAGAAACAGGTGAACCAGCCTGACTATTTCCACGAGCAGTACCATTCGCGAGCGAACACGCATCAAACCATGCAAGGAGGGACGGATGTCTGAAGACAGGAACGCCCTGATAGGTGATCTGAACAAGGACCTGGAGCTCGAGTATGCCGCGGCCATTCAATACGTGCAGCACCAGGCGGTCATGACCGGAGGACAATTCGAATCGATCCGCAAGGAGCTTCTTATCCACTCCCAGGAAGAGATGAACCACGCGGTCATGTTGTCGGAGCAGATAGACTTCCTGGGAGGTACGCCGACTGTCGAAGTCGAGGACCGGGCTGTGTCAGACAAGACTCTTGAAATGCTCAATCAGGACCTCGAGGGCGAGGAGAATGCAATCGCGCGATACAAGGCGCGCATAGCTCAGGCGGAGGGCATGCAGGAATACGGGCTGCGACGTGTACTCGAAGACATTCTCATTCAGGAAGAGGAACACAAGCGCGATCTTCTGACATCGATCAACGAGAGCAAGTAACGAAAGGAACATATCATGAAAGCAACCGTCGACAGGGACGCCTGCACCGGATGCGAGCTGTGCGCACAGACCTGTCCCGCCGTATTCGAAATGGACGACGACCTGGCGCGCGCCAAGATGGACGAAGTCCCGGCCACGGAAGCCGAAAACTGCCGTCAGGCGGCGGCGGAGTGCCCCGTGGATGCAATCAGCATTGACGAATAGACGCCTGCGGTCAAGACCGGGCCAGGACGTGTGGCCCGGAAGCGGTTCCGGGATGTCCATGGTAGTGGACTTGTATGAGCTTACCATGGCCCAGGCGTATTTCCTCGAACAGAAAAACGGGACAGCCTCTTTCGAGATCCTGGTTCGTTCCCTGCCGCCTCACTGGGGGTTTTTTGTCATGGCCGGGCTGACAGAGCTCGAGAGCTACCTGTCGGGTTTCTCGTTCAGCACCGATGATATCGCATCGCTTCGCGAGACCGGGCTTTTCGATGATCGGTTCCTGACATTTCTCTACCAGGGAAAGCCCCGCATATCCGTTCGATGCATGCCCGAAGGCTCCGTGTTCTTTCCCGGCGAGCCCATTGCCGAATTTCACGGGCCGGTGATAGACATGCAGATACTCGAAACCTACGTGCTGAACATCCTGGGATTCTCCATTCTTCAGGCCACTCTTGCCGCACGCTTCGAGCTCGCGTCCCGCGGAAAGCCGGTGCTCGACTTCGGCCTGCGCAAGGCCCAGGGCCCCGTGGCATCCATTCGATCGGCCCGCGGCGCCCAGATAGCGGGTTTCGCCGGAACCAGCAACGTGAAAGCGTCCCAGCTCCTCGATTTCAAGCCCTCGGGAACCATGGCGCATTCCTTTGTTCAGGCCCATGAAACCGAAGAACAGGCCTTCGAGGCCTTCGCCCGGGTATTTCGCGACCAATCAGTCTTTCTCGTAGACACCTATGATTCCCGGGAAGGTATTCGCACCGCCGCGCAAGTGGCCAAGCGACTGCTCGACCGGGAAAAAGTGCACATCAAGGGCATCCGCCTTGACAGCGGCAACCTGGCCGGGCTTGCCGGTATGGCGCGCGAACACTTCGACACCGAGGGGCTTGGGTTTCTCAAGGTGTTTGCCAGCGGCGGCCTCGATGAGTACCTCGTTGCCGACCTGGTGGAGCAGGGGGCGCCGATTGATGGTTTTGGCGTGGGAACATCCTTTGCCGTGTCGTCTCATGCGCCCGCCCTTGATATTACCTACAAGCCGGTCGAATATGACGGGCGCCCGACACGCAAAACTTCACCGGGAAAGGAAACGGTATCCGGAAGAAAATCGATTGAGCGGATACAGCATGAGGGCATCTTTGTGGAAGACCACGTTGTCTCCCTCGGGCATCCGGCCGACTTGCTCGTCCCTTTCGCTGGCGGTGAGCGCATTGATACGGTGCATACCCGTCTCAACCGGAATCTCGCCGGCCTCGCCGCCGCCTGCAAACGAATCAAATCGCCGTCCCCCTACCCCGTCATTTACGATTCCGGCCGGCAATGACTGCGTTCACCAACCGTCGCCGCTAGGCGCCGAGGGTCTCAACCACGTTTCGATACTTACGGTGAATCATGCCCTCATCGAACCGAGAGAACTTGTCAAGCATGGCGGTCCGCTCATCCGGCGAAAGGTAGGTCATGGCAGCCGGAAAAAACCTCTTGTCTTCCTTTTCGATGTGAGCGGGATAGAACTCCGCCAGCGTCTTGAGCCTTTCCGCAACATCGTTCGCGGCGGAATCATCTCCGTCCACGTATCGTTGTTTGGCTTTCTCGAGCTCAGCAGTCGTTTTCCTCCCGAAGACATGCTCTTGCACGAGCTCGTCCATGACGGTCCGGTCCTCCGCCGACAACCCCTTATTGTCAAGCTCGGCAAAAAGGATGTCCTCCTCTTTACCGTGATGCGTCTGGTCGGCATAGGTACGAATGAAATCCACGGCCGCATCGACAAACAACGGATCTACACCCCGGTTCCGGCGAATGCGCCCGATTTCTTTTTCGATACGTCCGATCATCCGCTCGATCAACCGGTGCTCTTTCATCAACGGGCCTTTGGGCTCCATCCTGTTCTCCTTTCCCTTTATCCGCCGCCGCGGGCCGCCTCGAACAGCCATGCCTGCTCGAGGAATCTTTTAACCACGTGGGCGTGCGTTATCATTTCGGCGCCGTTTTCTTGCATGAGCTCGAGCGCCCGGCGCGAGTCGCCTTCCTCGCGCTCAACGCCCCTCACCGCATCTTTGAGCACACTGACCCGGAACGTGCGCTTCAGCGCATCGAGCACGGAATGCTTGACGCACTGGTCCGTGGCCAGTCCGCAGACATACAACCGGGTCACGGATTGCGCGCGCAGCAGTTCCTCGAACGTGCCGCCGCTCTCATCCGCGCCCTCGAAAGCCGAATACCCGTCCTGATCCGGTTCCGCCCCTTTGGTAAGAACGACGGTCCCTGAGGGGAACTGGACTGCCGGATGAAACGCAGCGCCCGGCGTATGTCGTACACAGTGGCGCGGCCATTGGCCGCCTGATGAAGCGAAATGACTCGTTTCCTCGGGATGCCAGTCTCGCGATGCAAATACCGGGAGTTGTTCGCGCGCAAACAACTCGAGATACTCGTTTACAGACGCAACTATGGCATCACCATCCGGGACCGGCAAGGCTCCGCCCGGGCAGAAATCGTTTTGCATGTCAACTACCAGGAGTGCTGATTTCGCATGCATATTTCATCACCTCGCTTTCCATGAGCCCGTGGGTGGACGCGCGATGCCGATCGGTTATCACTCATCCATCTCCCGCCGCCGGTATTCTTTCGCCGATTGCACGTAGTCGGGGTTTCCAGGCACCACCACGTGTTTCTGGGAATAGCGCCTTCCGCCGATATGCGCATCGCCCATCCACAGCTTCTCGCCGTTGACATGCTTGTCGGCAAGCGCATGGGTATCCGCCGCGCGCACCGTGGCATCGAGATATGCCAGGCGCAATGAGTCTTTGACCCCAGTGTTGCCGTGGCGATACATATTCGAGATTGCCCAGGTCATGTGCCACGTGTCGAACTTGCCCAGCAAGCTGTCGACATACTCGAAATAAAGTTCGCTCACTCTTCCGGCCTGCCCGGGTGTAAGCCGCTGGTCCCGAATGGCCCACAGGCTTAAGGACATGCCACGCTCGCCTTCTTCCATGACCATTTCCGCTATCTCGAGCGTCTGGTCGATGTCCACTCCGTCAAGGAGCACCTCCGCGCGGTCATGCGTGAGGTACCTCATGCATCCTGCCGTAATCAGCGCGCATGCTACTGCCATCCCGATAACAGCAGCGGCAGACCCCGTATTGTGGATTGCTTTTTCATGTTTCATGGGACAAGGTCTCTTTCTCCCCGTACGCGTCCGCAGTCGCGACTCTCATAACGCGCAAACACGGTGCCAATTGAGCCCTGAGAACCGCCTGAAGTCGGCAATTATGCCTCTTTCCCCGTCTCCTTCTCCCCTTCTCCCTGTTCCCGGCGCGCGTCCATCATCCGCAGGGACTTGATGACCTTGGGAGCGACTTTCCGGGGAAGGTGGTCACTGCGTCGCACATGGAACCTGCGCCGCAGGAACGAGTCCAGCGTCCGGCGCCTTCCCTGAGCATCCCGCGCCTTTGATACCCGGTTCCACAGGGCATTGATAAACCGTAGCTGCTTCGGCGAGGCATACACGCGATCCCGTATCCCGGGCGTGCGATCGACAATCCGTTCGAGAGAGTCTATGAGCGACGAAGCCTGCTCCACGCTCAGGTCGCGGCTCGATGCCGCCCTTCTTCCGGCTTCATCACGGTAGGCCGACAGCATGACACGATAGTCGCTGTCGCCAAGATGCAGATTGCTCTTCAGCGCGTGGATTTTCCTCACCTGCGGCTCGGTAGCCATACGCGCTCTCTGCCTCCTTCTATGCGCTCCCCGGTCTCCGATGAGGAATTCGTGTATCCCCGCTCCATAGTGATCCCCTTTTCATCAAAGTGGCAGCAAAGGGCGTGCCGAACCACTACGGTTGAGCGTAGGAGATACGGTACACGGCGCCGGCGCGGTCATCGGAGACCAGAAGCGCGCCGTCGGGCATCACCACCACGTCGACCGGCCTTCCCCAGGCATCCTCTCCCTGGAGCCATCCCCGGGCAAACGTTTCATACGACACGGCGCTGTCACCTTCCAGAGTCACGAGTGTCACCCGATACCCGATCTTTTCGCTCCGGTTCCACGAGCCGTGCTCGGCAATGAATATCTGATTGCGGTATCCGGCCGGAAACATCCCGCCCGTATAGAACCGCATGCCCAGGGCGGCCACGTGGGGCCCGAGGTCCTGGACCGGTTCTACAAAGGCATTGCAGTCGGCCCCGATGCCGTACTCGTCGTCGCGTATCCCGCGTCCGTGGCAGAACGGAAACCCGAAATGCATGCCCTTGTGTGGCGCGCGGTTGAGCTCGTCCGGGGGCCGGTTGTCCCCCATCCAGTCGCGGCCGTTGTCGGTGAACCACAGCACGCCGGTCTCCGGATGCCAGTCAAAACCTACGGTGTTGCGTATGCCGTGAGCGAAGACCTCCAACGCGGTACCGTCAGGACGCATTCTCGTGATGCTTGCATATCTCCCGTCATCCCGTTTGCACACATTGCACGGCGCTCCCACCGGGACATACAGATACCCGTCAGGGCCCAACGCGATGAATTTCCAGCCGTGCCACTTGTCCCGGGGGAAATCGTCCCGTATCACCACTGGTTCGGGCGGATGTGCCAGCCGCTCACCGATGTTATCGAAGCGCAGTACGCGGCTTACCTCTGCCACATACAGGTCGCTGTCCAGAACCGCCACGCCATTGGGCATGTGCAATCCCGCGGCACGGTTGTGTCAGTCGGGGATTGTGATTGACCCCACATCGAGCTCCGGTTGAGGATAGCTCAGGTCAAGAGATTCCAGGCACTGCACGAGCGCCTCAACGATCACGAAATCGCGGTACCACCGCCGCTCTGACGGCACGATATACCACGGCGCGTTCTTGGTCGAGCACCGGCCGAGCGCCACTTCATATGCATCCATATATTCCCGCCAGTGCTCCCGTTCGGGAATGTCATTCCTGCTGAATTTCCATTGTTTGTCCGGCCGGCGAAGACGCCGTTCAAGGCGTTTCTTCTGGTACGCTTTGCTCACGTGCAGGTAGAATTTCAGCACGAGCGTGCCTTCATCAACAAGCATTTGTTCGAAGTCGTTGATATGCTCATATCTCTTCTCAAGAACATCGCCGGGCGCAAGATCCTTCACCTTCTCAATCAGCACCGCCTCATAGTGCGACCGGTTGAATACCCCAATAGTGCCTCGCGCGGGAGCGTGCTGGTGGATACGCCACAAAAAATCATGCCGACGCTCATGACGGTTCGGCTGCCGAAACGCGGTGGTTTTAACACGCTGCGGATTAAGCGGTCCGAAACACCGGCGTATGGTACTGTCCTTCCCCGCGGCATCCATGGCCTGAAGCACTACAAGTATCGCATGCTTCCGCCGGGCATAGAGCATATCGAGCAGACCGGCCGCTTTCTTCTGCAAGACGCTGGTTGCGGCTTTGATATCGGCTTTCGCGGCCGGGTCACCCTCGCGCGTCTGAAAACCATCGAGGGCCACCCCCGATCCCGGGGCCACCCGGTATCGTTCAATGTCGGCACGCATGTCCGGACCCATTTGCACGGTCATGACCAGTCTCCGGTACGCCATTGCTCTCCGCAGCCTTCGCCATCGCCTACAAGGATTGCCACAAAATCCAGCAATGCTCTTCGCGCCTCGCCTACCGGGAAATAGAACGCATTCCAGTTGTCACTGTCTTCGCCGTCATGGTTCACCAGCACGTGCTCGAAATGCACCGCCAGCTTCAGCTCATCGTATGCGGCCCCGGCGCGGCGCTCGACTTCTTCGAGATCTTTCAATGACAGTTCGCCTTTCTGCCGTCTGGTCCTGCGCAGGAGCTTGCGGCGCGAGACATCCGTCACGAAACGCCTGGGATCAACCCCTTCGGTCTGGTGAACAAACCGCATCTCCTCGCCGCTCAGCGGCGACAGGTAGATCCCGACCGACGGCATCTCTTTCAGCGTTTCATTAGTCAGCATCTCGTGCGCCACAACAGGATTACCCTCATACAGCACATCTCCGGCTTCAAGCTGCGGCAGCAATCCGTTCACGTCCAGCGCCTGCAAATCCCCGCGCACGTCCATGACAATGAATCCCTGCCGGCCGCGACAGCCTTCGATTTCGGCGCGCTCCCGGAAATGATAGTCCTTGCCGTCCACTTCGCCCGGCCGCGGGGTGCGGCTGTTATACAGCACGACATGTGACAGGCGGTGATAGATTTCGGGATGCAGCCGTGCAACACACCGCTTGAGCGGTGATTTGCCCGCGCACGACGGGCCCGTAAGAATGATCAATCTTCCCATGCGCATATTTCCTTCCCTTGGCGGCAGGCAAGCCCCGCCCGTTACACTTCTTCATCTACCACGAGCCCCTCGGCATCACGCAGGTCGTTTATCCAGCGCAGGAAATCATCGTGGGTAATCTTGCGCACAAGCTCATAGGCGGCTTCGCCCTTTCTATTCAGCGCTATGAGATCGACGTAAAGCTCCGCGTTTTCTTCATACACGCGAAACCGGTAGGCGCTTTTGTGACGGGCAAGTACTGCATTCGAGAACTCGGCCGCCTTCTCCAGCGTGTGCGCGTAGGCGCTCGCTTCGCGGCGCGGGTACGCGTGCCCGCGCACCCGTTCTCGCGGGACATACTCGGTTACGCTCTTGTCCTCCCGCGGGGCCTGTGACGGGTCAGGCTCCCGGGTGTTCATTTCATCGTACTCGCGGGACACGGCCGGCCGCTCGCGCATCTGCCCCCCCTCGCGCTCCGGCACATGCTGCCAGTACTGCATTTCCTTGAAGAAAGGCGCCAGAAGTCCATGGATATAGGCGCTCCGTGAGTGTTCCGACATTTCGTTCATGGAATGCTCCGGGTGTCCGGCACGCTACGGCTCGTCGTCTATTCCGTGAAGCACCGAGTCAATGGCTTCAAGCTCGCGGCCCGCCGCCGCGAACTCGCCTCGCCCCGCTTTTGCCCTATAGCTTCTGAGATACTCACGGATTTGTGCTGTGATTCTCGCCTGCAGCGCCCGTGGTTCCGTGGTATCCCGCACACCCGGCCTGCCTTCGGACGGTTCCCGAGGATGCTCTCCCAGGAGCCGAAGCAGCGCATTGTCGAAATCCTCCGCCCATACAATGCCCTCCTGATCGGCAAGCGCCACACGCTTGAACTCGGGCAGCTTCGCATTCTCCGCCTGCAGGAAAATGGGCTCGGCATACAGCATGTATAACGTGTTCTGATTAAACAACGGAATGGCGAGCATATTGCCCCGCAAGACCTCGGATCCCCGCTGGCCCCACAGTGTCATCGCCTGTGACATCTCCGTGTCCTGATCAATACGTGCTTCGATCTGCCGCGTCCCGAGTACTTCGACCCCCTTGGGAAATGGAAAGACCACCAGCTCCCCGTAGTTGGGCATATCACACCGTCCGGCCATCCAAGCATTCATGACATTTTTGTTGCGTGGCGTAAACGGCATCATGAGCACGAATTCCAGCTTGTCACTTCCCGGAAACTGGGTCAGCACATAGTAGGGCCGCACTGTCTGGAAATCCTCCCGGTATCGCTCGGTGGCGAACTGCCACACGTCCTCGCGCTGGTAGAATACATCTGGCTCCTGCATATGGTACGTTGAATACATGCCCGCCTGGACAGTCAGCAGGTCAGAAGGATACCTGATATGCCTCCGCAGTGATGCGGGCATTGCATCGAGCGGCTTGAATACATCGGGAAATACGCGGCGATACGTTGAGAGAACGATATCGTCTTCGTCAACCGTATAGAAGGTTGTATTCCCGTTATATGCATCGACAACCACTTTGACCGAGTTCCGGATATAATTGATACCGTTGAGTTCTCTGATGCCGCCACGATATCGTTCCGAATAGGGATAGCCACTGGAAACAGTATAGGCATCAATGATGTAGTATATCCCCCCGTCATCCCCGAGTACCGCGTACGGGTCATTGTCATATACCAGAAAGGGGGCGATCGTCTTTGCCCTGTCAACAATATGGCGATGAAACATCACGCGAGAGCGCTTGGTGAAATAGGTGGAAAACAGTATGCGGTGGCCGTCGAATTTCCACGCATACGCGATTCTTCGTACCAGCGGCCCTATACTCACCCCGCCGTCGCCCGCATAGTCTGAATAGACGTTTTCTTCTCCCGAGGGATAGTCAAATTCCTTTTCCGAAGTATTGACATACACGTGATCGTCGGTCCGCTCACCGTAGTACACGGCGGGACGCTTGAGTGACAGCGAGGGATCTCTAATTTCTGGTGGAATATTCTGTATGAGAAAATTCGGACCACCCTGAGGAAGAAACTCGTGCGCCGGCAGAAACACCATCCCGTATCCGTGCGTGTATTTGAGATGCGTGCTGACCCAGGTCTTCGATCGTGGATCGAGATCCCGCTTCTCCAGCTCGCGCACGGACAGCATTATCTGCCGATAGTCATCACCGAGATGATACCGGTCAATGTCCACGTCGTTGAATTCATAGTACAGTCTGATCTCCTGCTGCTCCCTGAGATTGTCCATCAAGGCGCGCCAGTCCCACAGACGGATATTGTCCAGGATAGGACGGTTCTGGTGTACTACATCCCGATTGATATTTCTTCCAACGTCGTATTTCTTGTCCGTGATCTTGTCTTCATCAATGCCGTATGCGCGCTGCGTAAACTCTATGTTGTGCTTGATGTAGGGACGTTCAACGGTGATTTCGTTCGGATTCACGACAGCGGCCGTGATAAGTCCTGGCAGGACCCAGTTGAGAATGCCCACAAGCGCCACCGCGATGCCGGGCACGACTGCGGTGCGCGCGGAAGCCCGTACGCCGAAATCATCGCCGAGTCGGATTCCCAGGACGAGCTGCCGGAATCTGCCAGAGAACGCCGCGATGATCGCCGATACCGCGGCTGCCGCGAGCACAATGACGGTACTGTACAGGCCCAGCGTGCGAAACTTCGCATCCACATACCCGGCGCCGGTGACCGCCCCCTCAGTGGAATACAGGAGCTTGAAGAGATCGAGATAGAATTTCCAGGCAAACGCGGCGCACAGAAGGCCGGCGAGGACGAGAAGGTGTCTAGCAAGAGCTCCCGCCCGCTTCAGCGGAATCCTGCCCGGTTCGAACGAGCCGCGCGGCATCTGAACTGATGCCGCGTAGCAACCGACCGTGAAGATGCCGCCGATGAATATCAGAAGCGCAACCCATTGCTGCAGCAGAGCAAAAAACGGCAGAGAAAAGAGATAGAAATTGACGGGTTTGTTGAAGATAGGTTCGGTGACCGGCGATGCGGCCTGGTTGATATAGAGAAGCGCCGGATGCCACAGCGCCCCGGCGCGCAGCCCCAGGAATGCCGCCAGCACCAGGCCGATTACGACCAGCATCCCGCCGCCCACGACGCCGCCATGCTTTTCCCCGGCAAGCCGCCGGTTCACTTCAAGAAAAACGAATGCGACACCAGCACCTATGCCGAAAAGCGTGAGCTCGGAAGTGAGTATTGTCCAGAATCGCCTGAGATAGCCGAGGTTTCGAAACCAGAGCAACTCGGTATAGAAATGCAGAAACGTGTTGAACGCAATGAGAATGACGATATCGATAAGGACGACCAGCAGCCCGCCTTTCACCCGGGCGCGCATCTGCTCGGGAGTCAGCCCCTTGCCCCGGCCTACCGTCAGGACCAGCGGGATCCACCCCAACGAAAAGAACACTACTCCGATCCAGAAAAACATTACTACCTCCCCTGCGATTTGCGCGACGCTATCATGGTGCGATCGCTGCGGTATCCTTCTTCGGCTACTTTCTCACTTTGAATGCCGTGAAGAACGAATGGCCGTCCCGTTCAACACGGAGCATTATTGCATCGCCTTCCTTGAGCTTCGCGGTCGCGTTCCGGAAGTCCTTCACGCCTCGTACGGCTGTAAAGCCGCTCCCTTGCATCTTGACAGCCTTGATGACATCACCTTCCTTCAGGCCTCCCCGTGCATCCACCAGCGCACGGTCGACGTGGAGCACCACCACGCCTTCGACTCCGCGATCGATTCCATATTTCTCGCGCAGCTCTGGCGTGATGTTGGCGACTTTGATGCCTATCTTCTCCTCCACCGTCTTCTTGTCTTCCGCGCCTGCATCGCCGCCTGCCTCATCACCCTTCTTCGCAAGCTTCTCGATCCTGCCTTCATCACGCCGGCCCATTTTCACCTTCAGCGTCTTCTTCTTTCCGTCGCGCAGCACGCCGACGGTGACCATTTCTCCCGGCCTGATGAGTGCAACCATGTTGCGCAGCTCGTTGGCGTTGTCAACCCTGCGCCCATCTACCGAGACAACCACGTCCCCGGTCTTCACGCCGGCCTTATCCGCCGGATCACCCTTATACACATCGGAAATAAGCACTCCCTTGGCGTTGTCGAGACCGAGCACGTCCCGGGTCGCCGGATCGATGTCCTGGATCCCCACGCCCAGCCATCCGCGCACCACCTCGCCGCGATAAACAAGGTCTTCCATGATCCGCTTGGCCATGTTAACCGGAATGGCAAACCCAATCCCCATGTACCCCCCGCTGCGCGAATAGATCATGGTATTTATCCCGACCAGCTCGCCGCGGATGTTGACCAGCGCTCCTCCCGAGTTACCGGGATTGATGGCCGCATCGGTCTGGATGAAGTTCTGGTATCTGTTTGCGCCCCCGACAGCGCGTCCGAGAGCGGATACAATGCCCGCCGTCACCGTCGATGCAAGGCTGAATGGATTACCTACTGCGATGACCCAGTCGCCGGGCCGCAGCTTGTCAGAATTCCCGAGATAGGCTACCGGCAGGCCGTCGATGTCGCCCGCGATCTTGATAACAGCGACATCGGAAAGGGAATCGCTTCCCACTATCTCCGCTTCAAACACCCGTTCATCATTGAGCTTCACCTCGATTTCATCCGCTCCTTTGACCACGTGAAAGTTGGTCAGGATGTGTCCCTGATGCGAGACAATGACGCCTGACCCGAGCCCCTTCTGACGATATTCCCGCTTCTCAATCTGCGGTTCCTTCTGACGGGGCCTGTTCCGGCGCCTCGGAGGGTTGAAGAAGAAATCGAACGGACTGTCCTGCGAAAATGGATCGCCGAAAAAATGATAGAACGGATTATTCCTGAATACCAGCGTATCAACTTTCGTAGGAATAACCGAAACCACTGACGGCACCACTTTTTCGGCGACATCGGCAAATACCGTGGCGAAACGCGCGACTTCTTTACCGGTGCGGACCGAGGGCTTCTTCTCCGCCCCGAACGTAATGGAAGCTTCCTTGGGTTTTTCCGAACCTGCATCCGAACACACCGTGTCCGCCACAAGCAGGCTTCCCAGGAGCACCAGCAGGACCGGTGCATGCCGCCGAATGCTTCTCACTTCCATACAACCTCCCCAATTTCCTGAAATGATGTGCTCATCGTCCCGTTTTTCCCCGGTGAATGCATTTTCTCCTGCAGACAATCGGAGGTATACCTGCGCAAATGACGTGCCACAGGACTATCGCAGCCAGCGCCGGAATCCTTGCCCGCCGCATCTGCTGCGCATATAGTAGTTGGCGATTCTGAGAAGAGCCATTCTCAGTTATGCGAAAAAGATGGTGTTCTCCCCGGCTCGAACCCCAAGGACGCACATGTAATCTGCCCTGCCTTCCGGCATGAATCTTGCCTCACTAGGGCGAGGGGTACTGGATGCAGGAAAAGAATACGATCCACTTCAAGACACGCCCGATACTGGTTGCGGCATGGCCCGGGATGGGACAGGTCGGCCTCATGACCGTGGACTACCTGCGGCGCAAGCTGAACGCCAAAGTCTTCGCGGGCATGGACATGACCAGCGTCTTTGTCCCAGAATCAATTGTCGTGAAGGATGGCATAGCGCATTTGCCGGATACCCCGGAAAGCGTGTTCCATTATCACGAAGACCCGGACATTATTGTATTCGAGAGCAATGCCCAGCTCGCCGGCAAGGAAGCGATGACAATCGCGCAGGGCCTGCTCAAAATTGCGGCGCAGTTCCATGTCTCGCGGATATACACGGCTGCCGCGTTCGCCAAGCCCATGAGCCACAACGAACGGTCGGAGGTACTGTTCGTGGGCAGCAACGATACGGTCAAAGTCGATCTCGAGAAATATGGCCTCTCACCCATGCCGGACGGAATGATTTCCGGCCTCAACGGGCTTCTTCTCGGACTTGCCGGTACGAGCGGTATTGAGGCCGGCTGTTTCCTCGGAACGATACCTTCCTATTCGGGAAGCCTTGCATACCCGAAAGCAGCCCTTGAAATACTGACCAGACTCACGTCTGTTCTGGGCGTTTCGATAGACCTATCAGATCTCGAGGAGCAAGCCGGGGCGATTGACCGGCAGCTTGGCGAAATCGAAGATCGCATCCGACAATTGTTCCCGTCCGCGGTGGAGAGCAGTGAAGAACCCAAGGACGAAACACTGGCGGGCATGGATCACGATGATGTTCCGAAGTATATCATGGACAAAATCGAACGCCTGTTCGAAGAGGTAGCGCGGGATAGGTCCCGCGCCGTGGAGCTCAAGAATGAGCTCGTCAGATGGAACCTATACGATTTGTATGAAAAGCGCTTTCTCGAGCTGTTTCGAGACGATATGCGTCGGGAATAGCGGACTTGCAGAAGGGACCTCACGTGTCTCCAGGTAGAAAAAGCACGAAGCGCCAAACCGGGAGCACCGAGAAAGAAAAGCCGGACAAGCAGCCATCGTTCGTCCGCGTCCTCCCGTGGCTCGTCGCGCTCATCGTCATGCTGGGACTTATGCTCACTTCGCGGCTGGGCGATAACGCGCAGACAACAGTTTCCTACTCGGCATTCAAGCAGCAGATCCGGCAAGGCAACGTCAAAGAGGTGACTATCAAGGGCCTCGATATCTCGGGGCGCTTCACATCGCCATACTCACCGGCCGACAGGGAACAGGAAAGCGGAGGCCGTACATTCACGGCATTCACCACGACCAAGCCGGCCATTGAGGATCCCGGTCTCATCGAGTTGCTTGAGGAGAATGACGTGCAAGTCAATGCCGAAACCACGAGTGCGCCCGTGTTTCAGCGCGTGCTCATTCTTCTCGCCCCGTGGATCCTGTTCTTCGCGCTGATACTGTGGGCCAACAAACGCATGGCCGGCCAGATGAAAGGCATGATGGGCCGCGGGCTGTTCGGCGTGGGCAAATCCAAGGCACGGCGGTTCGAGAAGACCACGACCTCGACCAGCTTCGACGATGTAGCGGGGTTGGAGAACGCGAAACGCGATTTGCAGGAGATAGTTGAGTACCTGAAGGAGCCCAAGAAATTCACCGGCCTGGGCGCATCGATTCCCAAGGGCGTCTTGCTCATGGGGCCGCCCGGCACCGGCAAGACCCTCCTGGCCCGCGCCAGCGCCGGCGAAGCCGGCGTGCCGTTTTTCAGCGTAAGCGGTTCGGAGTTCATCGAGATGTTCGTGGGCGTGGGAGCATCGCGTGTCCGCAACATGTTCGAGGATGCCAAAAAGTCGGCCCCCACGATAATATTCGTGGATGAAATCGACTCGGTGGGCCGCACGCGGGGCGCGGGGCTCGGCGGCGGACACGACGAGCGCGAGCAGACCCTGAATCAGATTCTTCAGGAGATGGACGGGTTCGAGCCGCACGAATCGGTCGTGGTCATTGCCGCGACCAACCGCCCGGACGTTCTCGATCCCGCGCTCACCCGGCCGGGGCGGTTCGACCGCCAGATAGTCCTGGAGCTTCCCCAGAAAAACGCGCGGCGCGAGATACTGCGGATACACACCCGGAATGTGCCGGTCGCCAATGATGTCGATTTGGATAACATTGCGGCGCGCAGCGTGGGGTTCTCCGGCGCCGATCTGCGGAACCTGGTCAACGAGGCCGCCCTCCTGGCGGGCAGGCGCGACAAGAAGACCGTGGATGCCCGCGATTTCGACAATGCCGCCGACAAGATCCTTCTCGGCGCGGAGCGGGAAGAACGAATTGACGACGACGAAAAGCGCATTATCGCGTACCACGAAGCCGGCCATGCGTTGGTTGCCAAGCTGCTCCCTGAAACGGATCCGCTCCAGAAAGTGACCATCATTCCGCGCGGCCGCGCCCTGGGCGTCACCCAGCAGGTGCCGGAGACAGATCGCCACAACTATTCCCGCAAATACCTCCTGGGACGCATCACCATGGCTCTGGGCGGGCGAGCCTCTGAGAAACTCGTATTCAGCGAGTTGACAAACGGCGCGGCAAATGATTTCAAGATGATCACCCAGCTGGCCCGGCGCATGGTCTGCCAGTGGGGAATGAGTGACAAAATCGGGCCCGTAACATTCAGCCAGGGAGAAGAGCATATTTTTCTGGGACGAGAGCTGACCCAGGCCAAGGATTTCAGCGAGCACACCGGGCGCATTATTGACGATGAAATACAGCGTATCGTGCGCGAAATGGAGCAGCGGGCTGAAAACCTCCTGAAAGAAAACCGGGACAAGCTTGACAAGATTGCCGAGGCCCTGTTGGAGCAGGAGACCCTGGAAAACGATGAGGTTGACAGGATCATCGGGAACCGCGCGCGGAAGCAGGCCGGAGAAGCCTGAATTCAACGGCTCCCCCAGCGATGCGGCAGACATATATCGAATACCAGAGCAAATCTATCCGGAGGGATTCATAAGTATGGGAAAACAGAACCCGATACGGCGGTCTGGTCCGGTACGGCGCGTATGTCCGCGGGATGCCGGAGTACCGTCAACACCGGAACAGGAGCCGTTCCCTGATGAGCCGAAAAAGGACCCCGGCACGCCGCCGCCGATCGTTCCCGATGAACCCGAAACCGAGCCGGACGAACCCTCACCAGAACCGGAAGAACCTGAAGTCGCGCCTACAGCCTGACGAAGAGAGGGAGAGCGGAGGATTGCCGATATGAGCGGGACCAAAAGCGTGAAGCCCCGTATTGCCATGTTCGACACGAAGTCGTATGATCGCGACTTCTTCGAAACCGTGAATCACGAATACGGGTTTGACATCTTGTTTCTCCAGGACCGCCTCTCGAGCAACACCGTATCGGTGACGCGGGACCGCAACGCCGTATGCGCGTTTGTAAATGACACGCTGGACCGGCCGGTGGTCGAACAGCTTCACGAAAACGGCATCGAGCTCATCGCACTGCGCTCCGCCGGCTACAACAATGTGGACCTGAAAGCCGTATGGAAGAAGATCCA
This sequence comes from Chitinivibrionales bacterium, assembly GCA_014728015.1. Lineage (GTDB taxonomy): Bacteria > Fibrobacterota > Chitinivibrionia > Chitinivibrionales > WJMI01 > WJMI01. Next base: position 25,305 of record WJMI01000147.1, read on the forward strand.
CGTGGTGCGCGTACCGGCGTATTCTCCCCGGGCGGTCGCCGAGCACGCCGTGGCCCTCATGCTCGCGCTCAACCGCAAGACCCATCGCGCCTACTACCGGGTCCGTGACAACAACTTCGCCATCCATGGTCTCATGGGATTCGACATGCACGGCAAAACCGCGGGCGTGGTTGACACCGGGAAAATCGGCAAGGCGGCCGCGGACATTCTTCGAGGGTTCGGTATGAACGTGCTCGCATACGATGTCTACCCCGACGACAACTATGCCGCGCAACACGGATTCCGTTACGTGCCGCTCGATACGCTCTATGCGGAATCCGATATCATCACGCTGCACTGTCCGCTCACGCCGGACAATGCCCATATGATTAACGAGGACAGCATCGCCACCATGAAGAGCGGGGTGATGATCATCAACACCGGCCGGGGACGGCTCATCAATACACAGCATTTGATTGATGCGCTGAAGAAAAGAAAGGTGGGCGCGGCCGGCCTGGACGTGTACGAGGAGGAAACAGACTATTTCTTCGAGGATTTCTCCTCTTCGACTATTACAGATGACGTTCTGGCGCGATTGCTCACCTTCCCCAATGTGCTTGTCACCTCTCATCAGGGATTCTTTACGCGCGAAGCCATGAACAGTATCGCCCGCACGACCCTTGAGAACATCCGCTTGTTCTTCGAGGAAGACTCTCTCCCGAACGAAATCTGCTACAAGTGCGGCAACAACGAGTGCATGAAGGAGAAGACCGGGAAGTGCTTCTAGCGGAATTCGGTCACTCCTGCGTTCCGCGCGCAGTTTTCAATCCATCCCGCACATGCCACTCGTAGTACCCTCTCCTGGCCAGATTCATCGATGATGCCTTGAGCGCGCGCTCCGCCCGCCGGCCGAACTGATCGCCCAACTCGCCAAGCTCGTCCAACAGCTTCGCTTCCCCGTCAAGCGGCGCGGATGCCGCGCGCAGCAGCTTGACCGCAACGAGGAACGCGGGATAGTAGGCGAACTCCCGCAACACACGCTCTGACGATACCAGCGAGCCGGCGCCCGACTGGCTCAGCATCCAGTGCTGCCATTCCACCAGCTCCGCATACCTTCGAAGGCTGAAATTGTGTGTGGCGAATTCCGCCCGCCGCACGCCGCGCGCCGCGGATCGGCCGCCGTGATAGAACGAGTCCGGATGAAAGCAGAGCTCTTCGTCCAGTTCGAGAAAAGCATAATACGCATTTACAGGGTACTCCTCTTGCAGCGAAGCAAATATCCCGGCTTTCTCTTCTGCGAGATGCCCGTAGTACGGCGAGAGAAACTGGATCAGGTACAGCTTGGATACTGTCCGCGTGTACTTGCCCTCGTGCGCGCTCAGGCGAAGATACTGCAGTCCCGAATCGAGGCTGGCCCCGCGATTGAAGAGGCGAAGCGCCTTGCCCAGCACCGCCGGCGCCTTTGCCAGCGTGCAGTGGAACAGGCCCGGTCCCATGTACGCATCGCGGATATCGGGACGGTCGGCGATAACGTCCTCGAGTATGCGCAGCCCCCGCAACCCGTCAACCAGTGCCTCGAACGGGCTGCGGTCTATCTTGAGCGTTGCGGTATACCCGAGAATGCCGCCCTTGATCAGATCATACGTGACATGAACAGAATCGGAAATTCTTGCGCGATCGTCGCACTGCCGGATCCCTTCCTTCGCAAGCCCTTCAGCTTCCCGTATCAACCGTTCCTTCTCTCGTTCCGATTCATATTCCCCGTTCTGAATGCGCAGGATCCTCGCGGAGGTCAGGAGCAGGCGGCTGAGGGGAGGCAGGTCCTCCTGCCGCTCGAGCCGATTGAGCTTTCGCCCGAAACGCTCCGCCTGCTTCCACGAAAACGCATGGATGAAATACACGACGCTGTCGGCGAGCTGTTCCTGCTGAAGCGACATGCCGGGATACGGCGGCGCCTGTGCCGCACGACCCGGCGTGTCTGAAGAATCTGTCTGCGCGGTGAGAAAAAAAACAAAAAGCAGGACCGCGGCAAAGGCCCGGGCGCGGGAAACCGTGCGTGCGTGAGGGCCGCTCCGCTCCTGCGGGGAGACCCTCAATTCATGTGCTCCTTGAGGAAGCTTCTCATGTATTCGGTGCGAAGCGTTTTCATGGCGGTATCCTTCACCTGTCGCACGCGTTCCCGGGTCAGCCCCAGGCCCCTGCCGATGTCGTCGAGCGTTTGAGGTTCGTCCCGCTCAATCCCGAAGTACCGCTTGACGATTTCCTGCTCTCGCTCGTTCAGTGTTCGCAGCATCCGTTTCAAGGCCCGGATGGTCGATTCGCGGGCAATCCCCTCGTCCGGTGTATGTCCTTCCTCATCACCGAGGACCACGTCGCCGTACACGCTCTTGGCATCACCCTCCAGCGGCTTGTCCAGAGAGACATGCGGACGGTTGATCTTGAGCGCCAACTCCACGTCGCGCCGGCCCAGCTCGGTTTCATCCGCCAGCTCATCGATGCTCGGGGCACGGTGCAGGCGCTGGACCAGCCGGTCGCTTGCCTTGCCGACTTTGTATACGCCGCTGACCCGATTCAGCGGAATCTTGAATAAACGGGACTGATCCGCCAATGTCTGCAAAATAGCCTGTCGGATCCACCATACCGCATAGGAAATGAACCGGAAGTTCTTTTTCTCGTCAAACCGCCGGGCCGCTTTCACCAGCCCCATATTGCCCACACTCACCAGGTCTTCCAGCGGCACCCCCTGCTCCTGGTAGTTCTTGGCCACACTCACCACGAAACGAAGGTTTGACCGGATCAGCTTCTCAAGCGCCGCGCGATCACCCTTGCGTATCCGCCTCGCCAGGTGGGCCTCCTGTTCCGAACTCAACGGGCGATAGCGCTGGATATCCTGCAGATACATATCCAGCATCGTCGCCTCTTTTGCCGTCTCGACTTTGGGCACCTTCACCGTATCCTTCTTGCGGCGGCTTCGCGCATGCGCGCGCTTTGGCCGGCGCCGCTTGTCGGGCTTAGGCCCTTTCCGCCGTCTTTTTTCGCGTTGGTATTCTGCCATGGAAAAAAAGCCCCTTTCCGCCGCGTGCAGCGGTGGCATGCATTGGAATGAGGGCACATCGCCCTCAGGCCACTAATCATATGTATTAGGCCATTAAAGCTTTCGATTATTCGGCGCATTTATTGCGGCCTGATCCGGGCGCCGCGACGGGCTCATTTGTCATTGCCGCCGGGGGCAAGAAAGGCGGTAATGGTGGAATCAAGTCTTTGCGGATCAAAACAATCCAAAGAACGGTACCCGTCATCGCACGATGCCATGACTACGCCATCCTCGTTGAGCAGGAAATAAGAGCCACGGTTGTCGATTGTCTGGAGCCGATCGATATAGGTCGACGCATCGCGCAACACCGGAAGAGTCACGCCCGTCCTACGGATAAATTCCCGCACTTGTTTTCCGGTGCCGTCCCATGCATCCAGCCCCAACACCACAAAGCTGTCCAATCGGTATTCCTGATATGCGTCCTCCAACCTGGAGGCGCTCTTGCGACAGTAGCTTCACCCGGAACCAAAAGCAAAAAGTAGAACCTTTGTCCCTCGATAATCGGTAAGGGAATGGGTCTTCCCCTCGGTGTCGCGGAGGTGAAAGTCCGGCAGGGAGTCCCCTACATGGGGAGACTCGTCACATACTGCGAATGCTACCGTCGCGAGGACGAGCATGCCCATAGTACGCATTTTGCCGCGCAAAGCAGTCATCATTTGTTTATTTGCTGGTAGCCCCAAAATACGACTTCCTGAATTTCTCCAGCGATTCCCTTAGTTTCTTTGTGTTCGCAAGGTCGGTGGTCTGCTTGCACTGCATCGCGTAGACCAGCATCTCGTGAAGCGCGCTGAGTTCCGTGATGTACTTCTGATACGCCTTCTCATTGTCCGGCGAGGTCGGCTTGATCCGCTGGTTCATGAAGTACTGGTACACAATCTCCTGGATCTTGTTCGCATGCAGCTCCTTGTTGTCGATCCATCGTACGAGCTGATTGTAGTTCTTGTCCTTTGCGGCGCCCAACTCCTCGATTTTTTTCATCGACTTCTCAATCGTCCCGATATGCTCTTCAATCATGGATACACGCGCGGTATCATCATAAATACCGCATGGAATCTCACAATGGGCGAATACCCCGCCTGCCAGAAACAGAAATGCCAGACCGAATATTTCCGCGCTGGCCCCACTTCGGATTCTCATAAAAAATCCTCCCGTCTCCTTCACGCAAAAAGGGCTGGTGTCCCGACCCCATGCAATTCGTGCATCGGGCCGGGAATAGTGCATTGCTTACAAGGCCGCCTCGGCGGTCCAATAGCCGTGGACATTGCAGTTCTCTACTATCCGTACCTTGGATCCGTTTGCTTTCAAATGAAACAGCGAGCCGGGATTCACTCCCGGTGTAAGGTACTGCCGCGAAACGTATGCATCATCGACGTAGCAGTCGATGAACTGGATGAAATGCTTTTCTTCCATGGGATGAATCTTCTCGCCGATTACCACGAGAACATCGACACATCCGGCGTTGGGTATCAGCGCGCACTCCTTCTTGACCGTTATGGCCGGGATGTGCTTGGCCGATGCTTCCTTGCTTTTCTCCTCCGACTCCTTGAATATGTTGTCGTTCTGCGTGAACTTGGTCGCTCCACAGACCGGGCACTTTTCCGGCGCGGAACCGAACTCGATATGGCCGCACGCATTACAAATGTAAACCGACATGCACTCCTCCTTCTGGTGAATATTGTTCGTCACTTTTGCGTTTTCTATGCAACATGACGCCGCGCAAATCTCCGGAGGACTTGCGCGATATGCGGATATGCTGACAGTAAAGAAACATCCTTTTCTCTCACAGGGTATACTTTTATGCAATGAGCATGCCAATCGAGCGCGAAGGCTGCTTGCGCCAAGCGCTCAAGATAAGCTATGTAAGGCGCCCGGATGGCGTTTTTGCGAACTCCATTTCGCAGCAATGACAATCCGGTGCCCGGACCAGACCTGTCCAGCGGTACACTTCTCACCAGAAGCAGGGGCGCGATGGTTCCTTGGTAAAGCTCTCAGAAAGTATATTCTTGGGTCAAAAAGCGGTCTATTCGGGGTGTAGCGCAGCCTGGTAGCGCACTTGGTTTGGGACCAAGGTGTCGCTGGTTCAAATCCAGTCACCCCGACCATTCGATAAAAAAAACGCCCCCGTAGCTCAGTTGGATAGAGCATCGGATTTCTAATCCGGTTGTCCCAGGTTCGAGTCCTGGCGGGGGTGCCACACAAAAAAGGCCTCCTTACCGGAGGCCCTTTTTGTGGTATGTTCGCCATCGGTCTTGCCCGCCTTCACATCTCCACGCTCACCTTCCCGCGCACCGCGAACCCGCTGAAATCGAGGTTGATATTGTGGGGATCGTCGTCGGGGCGGCGCCACGGCCAGCCGTCGGTCGCGCTTTGCATTACTTCGGTACGAAGTATGCGGTAGCCCGCGACAAGCCCCAGCGATATGTGGTTCACTGGAAACAGCTCAATCCCCGAGAATGCCGATACCCCGATCCCCGTGCCCCCGAAATTCACGTAGCCATAGTTTTCAAATCTGCTCTCCGGTCGTTCACCGAACCCCAGGTGGGTGAACCCCCTTCCCCATATGTTCCGTCCGCCGATAAACACGCGCACCTTGTTTCCGCGATACGGATAGTATCGGCCGCTCAGGCCGATGCCCCGGAAATAGGTATCGAGAAACCACGAGCTCCACGCCACCGTATTGGTGTCACGCCCCTCGACATAGGTAAACGTATCGCTGACACTGCTTTCGGTGACGCCTTTTGCCTGGACATACGATATACCAAGCTTGACTCGCGGGCCTATGAACGTTCCGAGCTCCGCAATGAGCACCGGCCCGCCGGTAATGGCATTGTTGAAAATCGACGAGTGCCGGTCAATGTAATACTCGTTCATGTTGCCCATGGAGAACGTGCCGTACCCCACGCTGAATTCCGTGTAGATCAGGTCGTGTGGCTTCTCCCGGGACGCCCCTCCCCCGGCTTTCCGCGGCACCAGCACGCCAGCCTGTCCGTACACAGCCATACATGCCGACAAAAGCACCGCCATCTGCATCATGCGCATGACCGGTATCTCCCAAGAAACAAAAGGCCCGGCGTCTCAAAGAGACGTGCCGGGCCGTGAGCCAGATACCCGCGCAGGCTAGTCTTCCGCAATCTTCTCGGCAACGTCGAGTGCGACATCCTTTGCCTTGCGCTTCTCGCGCTTGGCGATCTGCCGGAACTCGTTCTTCTGGACCTCGACATACGCCTTGGTCGCGCGGGCAAGATCCCAGACCGTCGTTGTCACCATCTTTGTCGAGATCAGCATGAACACCCCGACAATGATAGTCCCGATAATGGTGGCCTTGACTGTTTCACTCATGAGCGGCCTCCCCGGAAATGGTTTGACATGTACGAACCCTGGGGCACGTTTCACAAAATACTACATGAAGCAATAGTGTCAAGCGGCCCACGGCGATTCTGGCCTGCTTGTGCCCTTCCGGAAGGAAAGCCTATTTTTGATGAATGAGCGCGCCCGCCGTCAACGTGAACCCTGTTCTGCCATCCGCCGACTCTATGAAAGTACCCCCCGTCGCCGTTCCCGCCTGGTACGCGCGGGAACGCTCGAGCCATCATTCCGGAAGACCCTCTTGAAACATTCAGCATATAGATATTGCGCTCTCCTGTGCTGTCTCGGCATTCCCTTGGCCGCGGGCCGGCCCGGCCGCGAGCCGTCGCGGTTCAGGCGACTGGTGAGGGCCTACAACCATGTCGAGTTCGTGAACGAAGACCGCTATGCACGGCTGAATGTCTCGCGGCTCACCAATCCCGGCAAGCGCACGGTCGACAGCATCCAGCTCGACACCTCCTGGCGTTTCCAGAAAGCCATCGGCGCCGAATTCTCAGGCCATCTGCACCGGCGGAAACGCGACGAACGGATCGATTTGGACAGGGCCCATGATGTCTGGCTGACCGGCACACATCGTACCGGCGGCTTTGCCAAACGGTTCTATGTTGATCCCACACAGAACTGTCAGAACGGCGTGTGTATGACACCGTTTGGCGCGGTTCAGGATTCGGACACGGTCGCCACGGTCATCGAAATCAGCGGCGTTCACAGTCTGGCCTTGGCCAGATTTCTCAGGCTGGACTGGACCAATCCCCTGTTCCTGGCGCTCCACGGCACGGCCGATTGGCGGGGCCGCTACATATACGAGCAGAATACCGAGCCGCTCATTCCAGACACGATTCTCGATCACAAGTACTATGAAAACAGGTACCGGACGCACGGGCGCATCACCGTCACGCCCTCACTGGGATTGGGCAGACAGACCAATACCACCCATATCTATCACGCGATCGCGCTGGAGCGCGAGCTCATGAAGTCCGGGGCCATACAGTTTCAGCTCTCCGATGAAACGCTTCGGGCGGTGGCGCGGCTCGTGTCACGCAACGATTCATACCGTCTGCGCGACCATGAGCGATTCAAGGAATTTAAATCGGCGCTCGACAGCATCATCGTCCGCGATGCCGCGGTAAGAAAGGACCGGATCAGGTATTTCTCGCAATTCCAGCTCAGGAACCTGGTACTACGGAAGCATCCCCTGTTTCTCGCCGGCCCGCGCGTGAGCTTCGACCTGCTGCAGCGTTTCGGCCTCAACTACGAGCGACAGGAGCGGCGGTACCCGAATGACTTCTTCGATTTGTACGACGACACCACGATTGCCGACTGGTGGCCGTCCTACGATGCCGCCCTTGACGTGCGCCTCGCGTGGGGGTTACCCATAACCGCCAGATGGTTTTTCGATATCGCGGGGGCAAAGCGCGTCATCAAGACGCCGCTCGACCGCGAGTTCTCCATCGACACGAGCGACGTCGCAGCGCGGGCGATACAGGCGGACTGGACCCTGGTCTCCTCGTTCTGGATGAACCCGCATCTGCTCGTGCAGGCCGGCGCCGAGCACGTCCTCGCCCATATCGTCGCGCCCAAGGACTGGCCGTACCACTCGTGGCTCGCGGTGGATTTCCTCATCGAAGACAACTTCTCGGTGCGGACGCAGTTCTCCCTCTACAACGATCGGCTCGCCGACAAGCGCTACGTCGCACCGTTTGGCGAGCGCACCTTTCACGGCCTGGGCGCATCGCTGTCGGCCTCCTACAGTTTCTAGCATTCGCGGGCCGCGCGCCAATAGCAAGAAATGACTTTCGTGTCATTGCCAATCCATATATATTATAGACGGTTTACAAAGGTCAGCACGCCACGAGCGGAGGCACGGCATGCGCAAAAGCTATACGACATCGATTACAACCAAGTACGGACGCCTGTGGGCGGTCCTTCCCGACTCCATCGACATGGACAACTATCTCAAGATAGAAGAGATTATCATTCCCGAGCTCGAGAAATCGCCCAAGGACGTTGTTCTCGATTTCTCGCGCACCAAGGCGCTGTTCAGCTCCGGGATAGGCCTTGTCGTGCGGCTCAAGAAACGGGTCAACGAGCTGGGCCAGGAACTCTCACTGGTCAATATCGACCCGAAAATCAAGGAAGGCCTGGAGAATGTCGGCCTTGACAAGGCGTTCGACATGTTTTCGTCGGAAGAGGACTTTCAGAAGTCCAAGGACTCATAGGCCCGCCTGCGCGGGCCTGGTATTTCAATCCACGCCCCTGTTCCCGCTTCCGCTTTTCCGGAGTTTGTCGCAAGGGCCGGCTCCCGGCCCCTGAAAACCGGCACGAGAGCCTTTCCGCAGCGCTCAATTCACGGGCTTGTACATCTCCAACCGTTCGAGCGCCTCGCCCGCCAGGCGGCTCACTTCGCGATCGCGGTCCTCGCACGCGTCCCTCAGCGCGCGCTCCGCACGCAACGCCTCGTGCCCAAGCCTGCCCAGAGTCCGTGCCGCCGAGCGCCGCACCATGACATTGGAGTTGTCAAGCGCCACTACCAGTGTGCCCAGCGCATTCGAGCCGAGGTCCTCAAACGTGTTCATGGCAAACTCGCGGACAAGACTGTCACTGTCACCCAGGGCCCGCACGAGGTACGGCAGGGCCGACGAGGGAAACTTTTCAAACTTCCCCATGGCATCAACCGCCGAGCGGCGCACGTGTACGTCAGGATCGCGGGTGGCCTTCATAAGCACAACATGCGCCTTCCACGCGTGCTTGCCCATGCTGCCAATGGCCTCGATTGCCAGGCGACGCAGCTCCGGATCCGGATCCTGAGCAGCATCTTTCAGCGGCGGCAGCGCGCGCCGGCCACGCGGGCCGAGGCTCTGCAGCCTGAGGGCCGCGGTGCGGCGGGCATCCAGATCATCACTCGACAATGCCTCAATGTGCGGCTTCGTTGGGGCGCACCCAAGCGCCAGCGCGGCCACACCAGCCAGCGCCAGCTTTCTGCTTTGCCGACGAAGATACTCAGCCATCCGGTCCTCTTTCATTTTCACCAAAATTGCTTCCTTCCCCGCATGCCCCTGAGCCCCAACCGTACACCGCAAAACAGAACCATTGAAGCGCTAAAATAGCGCGCCAAGGCCTTTGAGTGTCCCGTTGAAACCTGAAACAGCATGTGATGAGATGGATGCTGGGCGGAAATGCTTTGCACCGCCCCCGGGATTTCCGCCACCATAATTATATATCAGTGCGCCTCAGAAAGGGTGCGCAATAGCGACAGACCTCTTGCATCCGGGTCTGCCGCTAACGTATTTAGGCTGTCTCCATAAACCAGAGGTGCATGGCATATGGACTATCGTTTGGCACACGCGGGCCGTTTCCGCGTGATCGACATCCAGCAGGATATTGCCGTAACTTCCGATATTTCAGAACTGAGGGTGCTGGTGCGCGAGCAGCTCGCCGGCCAGGCGCCATACATCGCGCTTCGGTTCACCCGCGAGTCCTACCTCTGTTCCGGGAACGTGACGGTGCTTGTCGCCTGTTTCGAGATGATCAGAGAACGCCGCGGCGAACTCGCGATTATCGATCCAAACCCCATCATACGCCATCTGCTCACGGTCATCGATCTCGACGGCGCTATCAGGGTGGTCGACACCGAAGAGGACCTGGCGCGGGCCGGCCACGCCGCTGCTTCACGATAAGTCAAGAGTCCGGTTCTCAGAACGGGGGCGTTTCCCAGTCCGGGAGTTGCGTGTAGCAGCGCGGCTTTCGAAGCGGCACCAGGATGGTATCCACCGAAAGCGAGTCCTGTATCGCCTGAGGTACGAGCCCTTCGAACCCCGGTTCGAGCCACGCTCCCGCGGCAGCCACCAGGCCCCACCTTGTGTTTGATGATACCGAATCGTCAGGGACAATCCCTCGCTCGTGGTAGTCCCGGGCGCCGTCACCCAAGGGGAAAAACCTGAAGCCCGTGAGGACCAGCTCCGCCCCTGATGATCGCCACAGGCAGAACCGGTACTGGCCGATTGACTTACCGTAGCTCGGCATGCCCACCAGCATGACCGCGGTGTCGCCGAGTCCATACCGGAGCGAGGCGGCGAGGATCTCGGCGGCGCTCGCCGTTCCCTGATGAATCAGCACGGCAATCTTTTTGCCCTCCCAGGCATCACCGGTCCTCGTGCTCGACCATATCTCGCGAACAAAACCCGTGTCGCCCGTCTCCTGCACGTCGTCCCGCCGCACTACCGAGTCGAAGGGGATTCCCGCCGGAAGAAACAGCTCCACTGCCGCGGTGCAGGACTCCAGGCTTCCGCCCGGGTTTTCGCTGAGATCGAGGATCACATTGGGGAACGGCTCGGCAAGCACTCCCAGCTCCCGCAGCTCCGCATCCGTTTCGGTGTTGAAACTGTCGATGCGCACCAGGACAGTATTGTCGGTAAGCTGTTGCGCGAAAACGGTTGCCGAAGTGCCGCGCTTCTTTCTCAGACACCCCGCGCACGCCGTCGGCCCCAGATCCGGGCAGTACGGAAGATACGAGGCAACGGTGAACGTCGTGTCGCCGACGTGACTGTACAGCGTGTCGGGAATTGCAGCGACAAGGTTTGACGGGTCGTTGTAGGTCAGGGCCTCTTCGTGGTCCGGGACCTGTGAAGAATACAGGCTGTACACTTTCAGGTACTGCCACACGCGCTCTATCTCGATAAGATCACGGTCACCGGAATCGGCGGGGTAACCGCAGCCAAGAAAGAGCGCCGTGCCAACAGGCAGAAGCAGCAGGCACCATCGTGCCAAGGAATGGTACATGGTACTGTCCATTACGGGTATGCGTCCGGCCGACGGGAGCTAACGCCCCGCTAGATGCGCTGCGCCCCGCCGTGCGCCTTCCCGAACGCTTCGTATCCTGCCGGCATAGTCGCTGCTGCCGAATACGAAATTGCCGGCCACAAAGATGTTGGCGCCGTTTTCGGCACACACCGCGGCGGTCTCGCCGTTGATACCGCCGTCAACTTCGATATCGAGCGTTTTCCCGGCGGCGACCGCGGCATCGTATACGGCCCGGACCTTGGGTACTGCATCGGCCATGAATTCCTGACCGCCGAACCCGGCATATACCGTCATGATAAGCACCTGATCGATAGCATCCAGATAGGGAAGAAACAGGTCGACCGGTTTGTCAGGGTTCACCGTCACGCCCGCACGGGCGCCGCTGTCGCGTATGAGGGCAATAAGCTGGTCGAGCGGCTCGTCGATTTCGGCATGCACGATAATCGTGTCGGCGCCGGCCTCGGCGAACCGGGAGATGTACTTCGACGGGTTGGTCATCATGAGATGTACGTCGAGAGGAACCCGCGAGCACTTCTTCACGGCCTCAACCACCAATGGCCCGAATGTAAGGTTGGGCACGAAATGGCCGTCCATGACATCGCAGTGAATGAGATCGGCGCCGCCGTCCAGCACGGCGGCGATTTCACGTTCGAGCGCGCCAAAGTCGGCCGAAAGGATGGACGGGGCAATTCGTATGGTGCGGTTGTTCATCACTTGTCCGCCGCGGTGCAGCACGTCCAAACAGCGAACACCGCGAAAGGACGCGCGCGAAGGAGAACGGCATGATACCTTTCGCGATCATTCACATTGTTCCCGGTTGATTGCATACGCCCTCTATGATGCGGCGGCGGCATCCTTGATCAACTGGAGCGCAATCTCGTTACGCTGTATCTGGTTCGTGCCTTCGTAGATCTGCGTAATCTTGGCATCCCGCATGCGCTTCTCCATGGGGTATTCGCGCATGTACCCGTACCCGCCCATGACCTGCAGGGCATCGACCGTCACGCGCATGGCAACATCGGAACAGAACAGCTTGCTCATGGCCGAATCTTTCGCGAACCGTTTCTCGCCCGCATCGATGGTTTTTGCAGTGGCGTACAGGAGCGCCCGCGCGGCCTCGACCTCGGTCGCCATGTCGGCCAGCATATGCTGGACCGCCTGGAACGAGGAAATAGCCTCGCCGAACTGCACGCGCTCGCGGGAATACTTGACAGCATCATCGAGCGCGCCCGCCGCAATGCCCAGGGCCTGGGCGCCGACCCCCGGCCGCGAGTAATTGAGGGTGTTGATTGCCACGATTGATCCCATGCCTTCCTTGCCGAGCAGGTTTTCGGCGGGCACGCGGAGGTCCTGGAAGATCAGCTCGGTGGTGCTCGATGCGCGTATTCCCATCTTGTCTTCGTGCTTGCCGAACGAGAACCCAGCCATGCCTTTCTCGAGAATAAACGCGCTGATGCCCCGGGCGCCCCTGGCCGGGTTTGTCTTTGCCAGCACCGTGTATATCTCGGCGTTTTCGCCGTTGGTGATCCACTGCTTGGTTCCGTTGAGTACATAGGTATCGCCGTCCTTGACCGCCGTGGCCTTCATCCCGAGCGCATCGGATCCCGCATTCGCCTCGGTCAACCCGAACGCCGCGAGCTTTTCGCCGCTGGCAATCGACGGGAGATATTTCTTTTTCTGTTCGTCGCTGCCGTAGAGAAGCAGCGGGAACGTTCCCAGCGCGGTGGCGGCCATGGCAAGCGAGATGCCGCCGCACACTTTCGACAATTCCTCGACCGCGAGGCACAACTCGAAAATGCCGCCGCCCAGGCCGCCGTATTCCTCGGGGACATAAAGCCCGCACATGTCCGCCTGGCCCAGCGCTTTCACCACGTCCCACGGGAACGTGCCGTGAAGGTCGTATTCTTCGCGCACGGGGAGGATCTTCTTGAGGGCGATCTCGCGGGCGGTATCGACAATAAACTGCTGTTCTTCAGTCAGGAAGTAATTCATGCTCGCTTTCCCCTTCGCTATGAGACAGGATTGTGCTCTTGCTGTAGTTGACAATGGCGCTCTGCGCGGCGTTCTGCTGGGCGATCTTCTTATTCGAGCCCCGCCCTTCCCCGAGCATCACACCCGCGACCTCAACCCCGACCGTGAACCGCTTGGCATGCTCGGGACCGCTGGTCGACAGCACGGTGTAGCGCGGCACGCCGAATCCATCGCGCTGCGCCAGCTCGAGGAGCGTGCTCTTGTGGTTGACATTGCGCTCGTCGCCGAGGAACTCGTCAATGCGACCGAACACCAGCCGCTTTAAACAGCCCCGCACCGAGCGCAGGCCGCCATCAAGATACATCGCGCCCAGAACCGCCTCAAACGCGTTGGACATGATGGACTTTCGCTTCTGACCGCCGGATTTTCTCTCCGATGCGCCCAGGACAAGGTACCGGCCGAGCGCGATTGATGCCGCCACCTCGCCGATGATCTTGCGGCTCACTATTAGGGATTTCATCTTCGAAAGCTGGCCTTCGGAATACTTGGGAAATCGCGCGTACAGGTGCTCGGTGACCAGGCAGTTCAGCACGGCATCGCCCAGAAACTCGAGCCGCTCGTTCGAGTACAGTCCCTTGGGATCCTCGCCGCCGATTGCCGACTTATGCGTGAGCGCGTGGCGAAGGACCGCCGCGTCGGCGAACCGGTGTCCTATCAGATCCTGCAGTGTGTCGAGTGAAGGATCGCGATCGCCGGGCGTGGCGGGCGAAAACCACCACGCGCGCAGCCTACTCGCCGCCGTTCTCAGGAGACCCATATTTTTTGAGGACAAGACAGGCATTATGCCCGCCAAACCCGAACGAGTTGCTCATCGCGTAGGTGATGTTCTTCTCGACAGCCGTGTTGGGCGTGTAGGTGAGCGGGCACTCGGGATCGGGATCGTCGTAGTTAATAGTGGGAGGAATCAGGCCGTGATTGATTGCCAGCGTGGTTGCCACCAGCTCCGTCGCGCCGGATGCACCGAGCAGGTGCCCGGTCATGGATTTGGTGGAGCTTATCGCCACGGACCGGGCATGGTCGCCGAACGCGGCCATGATCGCCTGTGACTCGTACTTGTCGTTGAGCTGCGTCGACGTGCCGTGGGCGTTGATATAGTCGATTGCCGACGGCTCGATGCCGGCACTGCGGACCGCCATCTGCATGGCGCGGCGCGCCCCTTCGCCCTCGGGGGCGGGCGCCGAGAGATGATGCGCATCGCCGGTCGCGCCGTATCCGACCAGCTCCGCGTAGATCGCCGCGTTGCGCGCCCGCGCGTGTTCGAGCGTCTCGAGAACGATAATCGCCGCCCCTTCAGCCATGACAAAACCGTCACGCTTTACATCGAACGGACAGCTCGCCTTCGCCGGCGCATCATTGCGGGTCGACAGCGCCTTCATCGAGCAGAACCCCGCGAAACTGATCGGCGTTATCGTCGCCTCGCAGCCCCCGACCACCGCCACGTCCATCATGTCGTTGCGCATCACCAGCAGGGCATCGCCGATCGCATGTGCCGAGGAAGCGCACGCGCTGACACAGCAGTAGTTGGGACCCTTCAAGCCGTATTTCATCGACACGAGCCCGGAAGACATGTCGGGGATCATCATGGGAATAAGAAACGGCGATACCCTTCCCGGCCCGCGATTGAGGAGCTTCGTGTGCTCCGCCTCCAGCGTGGCTATTCCGCCGATGCCCGAGCCGATGATGACCCCGCATCGCGTGCGGTCGACCGCAGAGAGATCGAGCTTCGAGTGACGCATGGCCTCGTCGGCCGCGGCCATGGCCAAGAGGATGTTCCTGTCGGTCCGTTTGACTTCTTTCGGCTCGACAAACGCGGTGAAATCGATGCCTTTCACCTCGCCGGCGACCTTGCTCGGATAATCGGTGGTGTCGAATGCCGTGATGCGGTCGAGGCCGCTGGTGCCGGTGCGCAGCGCGTGCCAGAAACTCTCGACATTGTTCCCCACGGGGCTGACAACGCCGAGGCCGGTTACCACAATCCTCTTGGACATGAATCGTTTACTTTCCGCTCATCCTATCGGCATACTTCACTGACATGGCAGGAAACAGCGAACGAAGGAACACCTTCGCGATCGCGCCGGCGACCCGCCGGGACCCCGGCGCACCGCAGGGCGCCGCGACTACAATTTGCTGTCAAGGTACTCCAGCGCGTCCTTGACACTCTTCATCTTCTCGGCGTCCTCATCGGGGATCTCGATATCGAATTCGTCCTCGAACGCCATGATGAGCTCGACCTGGTCAAGAGAGTCCGCGCCGAGGTCGTCGACGAACGACGACTGCGGGGCAATCTTGTCTTCGCCAACACCGAGTTTCTCGGCGATAATCTGCTTCACCTTCGCTTCTCTGTCACTCACGTTGTGCTCCTTTCAACGATTTGACTGCTCAAGGCGTATATAAAATGATAATTCGCGCCCTACATGACAAGACCGCCGTCAACGGCAAGCACCTGGCCCGTCACATAATCCGACAAGGATGATGCCAGGAACAGAACCGCATTGGCGACGTCATCGGGCAAGCCCAGTTTCTGCATAGGAATCCGCGCGCTCAAGCTCTCCTTTGCCTGCGGCGAAAGCTTGTCGGTCATTGCGGTCTGGATGAATCCAGGCGCGACCGCATTGACGTTGATCGCGCGCGTTGCCAGCTCGCGCGCCAGTGTCTTGGTGAGCCCGATAAGCCCCGCCTTGGATGCCGCGTAGTTTGCCTGCCCCGCGTTGCCCATCAGCCCTACCACGGATGCAATGTTGATGATCTTTCCCCCGCGCGCCTTCATCATCGGCCGCGCCGCTTCCCGGCAGCACAGAAACGCGCTCTTGAGATTGATGGCAAGCACGCTGTCCCAGTCGGCATCCTTCATGCGCATGATAAGCCCGTCACGCGTGATGCCCGCATTGTTGACCAGGACGTCCATTTTGCCGAACGCATCGAGAAACGACGAGAACATCGTCGAAACATCCCCGGCATTCGATACGTCGGCCTTGAGAGCCAGGGATTTCCGTCCATGCTTCTCGATATCGGCAGCGGTCTGTTGAGCGCTCTCCGGCTCGATATCGCATATGGCCACATCGGCGCCCGCCTCGGCAAGCTTCAACGCAATCTCCCTGCCTATCCCCCGGCCGCCGCCGGTAACCAGTGATGCTTTTCCCGCCAGATCGATCATGCCGCACCTTTCAGCAATGCGTTCGAGCTTCGCGCCCGGTGAAAACAGTCAGGAATTTGTTAGGGAATATAGATTATCAACTGTGGCGCACGCTGCGACGCTTATCCCGGGATCGCATTTGCGGGCCAACCCTTTCAGCACCGAACCAGGCCCGACTTCGACACAGTTCACGGCGCCCTCACCGGCAATCAATGCCATGGCATCCACCCACCGTACGAGCGATACCAATTGCTTGACCAGCAAGTCTCTGATCTGCCCGGAATCTTTTGTACGCTGCGCCGTGACATTCGGGATTATTTCGCACCGCGCTTCCCTGAATTCATACGATGCAATGAACGTTGCGAATTGATCCGCGGCCTGCTGCATGAGCGGCGAGTGGAACGCCCCGCTGACAGGAAGATCGACCACGCGTTTTGCGCCTGCCGCCTGGAGTTTCCCGCACGCGGCCTTGACCGCTTCCACATCCCCGGATATCACGGTCTGCTCGGGGGCGTTTTCATTTGCCGGTACCACCGTCCCGCTCTCGATTGAGGACAGCACCTCGGCAATCGTTTCGCGCGCAAGGCCGATGACCGCAGCCATGGCCCCGGGAGCGACCGTGCCGGCCTCGCCCATCAGCTCTCCCCGTTTGGCCACAATCCGGACACCGTCGGCAAACGAGTACACCCCGGCCGCGTACAGCGCGCCGTACTCGCC
Source organism: Chitinivibrionales bacterium (assembly GCA_014728015.1). Taxonomy (GTDB): domain Bacteria; phylum Fibrobacterota; class Chitinivibrionia; order Chitinivibrionales; family WJMI01; genus WJMI01. Next base: position 42,425 of record WJMI01000147.1, read on the forward strand.
GAGCGAATGCCCCAAGGCCAGTGCGGGAGTAATGCCGTTTTCTTGTAAGACATCGCATATCGCCGCCTCGGTAACGAACAGCGCCGGCTGCGTGTTTCGTGTCTGTGTCAGTTCTTCCGGGGGCCCTTCGAAACAGATCTTTTTCAGGTCGCGCCCGAGAATATCATTCGCCTCGTCGAACCGCCGGCGGGCCATTTCGAATTTCTCGAAAAAATCCGCGCCCATGCCGACTTTCTGCGAGCCCTGCCCCGGAAAAAGAAATGTCATCTCCATGCATGTACCCTTTCGTTCAGAAACGTATGATCGCGCTCGCGCACGCCAACCCGCCGCCCAGCGACGTCAGCGCCACCAGCGTGCCGCCGGTAATGCGGCCGTCATTGAACGCATCTTGAAGCGCGAGCGGAATCGATGCCGACGATGTGTTCCCGTACTCTTGAAGATTGGTGACCACTTTTTCCCGGGGCACGGCAAAATGCTCGGCGAGCGAACTGATAATGCGGGCATTGGCCTGGTGGGGAATCAGAAGGTCTATGGCGCCGTGATCGAGGCCGGCCGCATCGAGCGCCTTGAACACCGCATCGCCCATGAGCCGGACAGCGTGTTTGAAAACTTCGCTGCCTTTCATGGTCATACACCGGCGCTCGCCCCACGCCGGCATGGTAAGAATATCCGAAAGGCGGCCGTCACTGCTCAAATAGGTCCCGAGAATTCCCGTATCCGGCTGTTCATGCGCGGCAACGACCACCGCCCCGGCCCCGTCACCGAACAGGATTGCCGTGGACCGGTCGTTCCAGTCAAGCGTTTTCGAAATGATTTCGGCGCCCACGACCAGCACCTTCGCGCACTGCCCCGAAAGAACAAGCGCGTTGGCCAGGGAAAGCCCGTATACGAAGCCGGCGCACGCCGCGGAAATATCGAACGCGCACACGTCATGTATGCCCAGATGCCTGCCGATGAGACAGGCGGTCGAGGGGAAGAAGTAGTCGGGCGTGAACGTGGCGCAGATGATCCCGTCGATGTCGCCCGGCGCGAGCCCCGCCCCGGCAAGCGCCCGCGAAGCGGCGCGCGCGCCCAGCTCGGATGCGGTGGTCGGATCGCCCTTGTCAAGGACATGGCGCCGCTTGATGCCGGTGCGCGTGGTTATCCATTCATCGGAGGTATCCAGGATCTTCTCGAGGTCCTCATTGGTGAGCACCCGATCGGGGACCGCGGTCCCGACCGAGACGATATGTGCGCGCGTGGATGGCATCTGCGTGCTGTGTCCCTTTCTGTCCGCGCCGCTACGCGGTCTGCAGTACCGGCAGGCGCCTGTGGACCGCCGCGACCGCCGCGAGAAGCGCATTCGCAAAAGCCTCGGTCGAGGACGAACCGTGTGCCTTGAAAACAATCCCCCGTATTCCCAGAAGCGGGACCGCCCCGTAGTTTTCGGGATTGAGTATGGTCATTCGCTTCTTGACCGCCCTGACAAGACGCTTGTGTTTTGCCAGCACCGATTCCATCAGGCTGTGAAAACTCTCGCATGCCTTGAGCAGCACGTTTCCCGTGAAGCCGTCGCACACTACGACATCAACATCACCGGACAGCACGCGGCCGCCTTCGACAAAACCGCAGTATCCTTCGCATGCGCCCGCGAGACGTTCGCCGGCCTCCCCGAGCGTGCGCGTTCCTTTGGAGGGCTCATGCCCGATGTTCAGCAATGCCACGCGCGGGCACGCAATCCCGAGATGCCGTTTCACGTAGTCGAACCCCATGTACGCGAAGGCGACAAGGTGGTCGGCGCGGCAGTCAAGATTCGCCCCGACGTCCAGCATCAGCGACGGACGCTCCCCGGTAGTAGGCAGAAACGCGGCCAGTGCCGGGCGGGCGACATTATCGTCACGCCCGAGAAGAAACACGGATGCGCCCATCAGAATGCCCGTATCTCCCGCGGAAACGGACGCATCGACTGCACGCTCCTTCTGGAGCGAGATGCATCTCACGCTCGGAGATTGTTTCTTTGTTTTCCAAACCCGCGCGGGTGCATCGCCGGCATCGATTGTCTGCGGACAATGCTCGACAGTCAGCCCGTCTCCCCCCGGCCCCCGCCCGCTGAGAGCATCGAGTTCAGACTCGATTGCCGCGCGGTTGCCGCACAGGACCGCCGAAAACGGAATGTGGCTGCGCTGCCGGGCATCCAGCACGCCCCGCAACAGCGTCCGTGATCCGAAATCACCGCTTTCGACATCGACCGCCAGTCGAACAGGCACCATGCGCGCGACGCCCTATTCTTCCGGCTCGATGACTTCCATGCCCCCGTAGTGCCCGCAGTTCGGACACACCCGGTGGGCCACCTTCGGCTGCTTGCAGTGCGAACACAACGCCGGTTTGGGCGCCTGCAGCCGATGATGCGAGCGACGTTTGTCGCGACGCGTGCTTGAGATCCTTCGCTTGGGTACCGCCATGGAGTCCCCCTTGCATCGGCCGTGCCGATACGGTTCAGTGATGCGAGCTCTTGAGCTTGCGCAACGCCTCCCAACGGGGGTCGATGGAGTCATCGCGGTCGCGCGGGACCGCGTCGTTCTCAACACCCCTGCAATCGGGCGAACAGAGCGGCATGATCGGCATGGCCGTCATGATTTCGTCATAGAGCGTCTGCCGTGTATCAACTTCAGAATCGTCATCCGAGTAGTAGAAATCCACCTCGTCCGCCGGCGCGCTTTCCCCGGGAGGCGCATCGCGGTGCTGAAGAATCATCCTGAATTCGCCGTGAAGGGGCAGGGACAACTCTTCGGCGCATCGCGAGCATGTCGCGCGCACGGCGCACGAAAACGTCGCCGCCACGTGGATCTGGTAATGCAGAACGTCAAGCGTCCCGCGGCACGAAACCGGCCCCTGGATAGCCCCCTCCCGTACATGCTCATCGGACATGACGGCATCCTGGGCGAGGGTACAGCGGCCCTGATTCAGTGTTTTAAGGTTGATTATCATATCGGCGAGGTGTGAAAATAATACGCCCTTGGAAAACCAGTCAAGTCAGCATCATGGGGCTTCTCGCGCTCGGAAAAAACGACCCGCGGCGCGCGCCGGCCGCCCGAAACGAGAATCGGGCTGCACCAGGCAGCCCGATTGAATTGCGCGCCTCTTTCGTGGGGGATCAGCCCTGCGATGCCAGTTCCGACGCGGCCTTCTTGAAGAGCTCATACGCGCCGCGCGCCCGCTGACGCATCATGCGCTCCCGCATCTCTTCCTGCGCGGCATCCTCGGATCTGAAATACAGCGTGTAGTATGTGGCGGCGCTGCCAAGCTGCTCGAGCGCCTCTTCCATATGTCCCCTGGCCTCGGCAAAATAGTCCTCTTCCCGCTCGACCTTCTTAAATTGCTGCTTCAGCTCGTTGCACTTGCGCTTCGTCACATTCGCCCGCCCCATGAG
>WJMI01000148.1 GCA_014728015.1 Chitinivibrionales bacterium
ATGTTCTTGAGACGGTAAAAATTGCCCATGATTTTTTTGAGCCCCTGCTGCATCTGCTCCGGTGTAAACGGCGGCTCAGGCTCGAACAGGGGAAAGTTGCCGTCGTAGTATTGCCAGTTGAGATGCTTGAGCGGGTATACGCGGTTGTCCGCGGCCAGCCGTTTCCGCAGCGCGGTGCCCGGAAGCGGCACGGGAAGCAGGACCTGGATTGTGTCGAGCTTCGCTTTCCTGATGAACCTCTTGAAATGGCGCACGCGTTCCGCGGCCGGCATGGCGAATGTTCCCTTGTTGATCATCGGGTATGCGTAAATGAACATGCCGTGTACGAGGAACCCGAGCCGGTGGAACTCGCGGCTGTCGGCCACCATCTCCTCGGGGCGTATGCGCTTGTTCATCGCCACGAGCTCCTGGGGAATCGGTGACTCGTACCCGATGGCTACTTCGTTGATTCCCGCATCACGCATGGCATGAAGCAGCTCGCGGTCTCGGGCCTTATCGAGACGGATTTGCACCATGATGCGAAGCCGGCGGCGCGTCAGGCGCTGGTAGCCGGCCAGCATGGAACAGAAACGGATTGTCTCATGCCGCTGCTGCCCGAACAAGTCGTCGACAATGAAAAACCGTTTGGCGTTGCGGGTTTCGACCAGCCGATCGATCTGTTGGAGAAGCCGTTCCGGGGTTGCCGGGCGCGGCCTGCCTTTCACCGTGCAGAACTCGCAGTCCATCCCGCACCCGCGGATGCGCTCCACGGGATAGATGCGGATCTTGGCGTAGCGAACGAGCGAAAAATCGGGCAGGGGAAACTGGTCGAAATCGGTCGCGCACGGGCGCGGGGGAGTCTGTACGACAGATCCATTGCTCCTGTACGCGATGCCGTTCACGCTCTCGAGATCGCGCTTGCCTGCCAGGGCATCCAGGAGCTCCAGAATGGTGGTTTCACCCTCGCCGATAACGACATAGTCGATGCCGGACCGAAGCGCCTCCTCGATGTTTTCATCGACAAAGTGCTGCCCGCCGGCAATGGTGACCACGCCCTTTTCACGATATATCCGGGCAAGTTCGTACAGGCGGGGTACCGTTGATGTCAGCCCGCCGTAGAGCCCCACGACCTGCGCAGGCCTGAGCGCCTGAAGAAAATCGTGATCGGCGCCGCCGCCCGGAACGCGGGGGCCGTGCCGCCGAAGGTTGTTCTCGTCGATTACCTCGACGTCCCACGAACCGGCGGCCCGTACCGTAGTGGCAATGCACACCGGGCCCAGCGCGGTTGTTTCACGCGCCACCCGCGAATACACGTTGAATGCGGGATATGCCGGAATGACCACACGAAAACGCGGCTGTCCCGCTGCCGGGAAACGTACTGCTGGCGAACTACTCATGACAAAACGCTTTTTTACTCAGTGAAACCGCCGAAGCTCCCTGTTCAGCGAGGGTTGCTTGAGTTTTGACAGGGCGCTTTCTTTAATCTGGCGGACACGCTCGCGGGTCAGGCTGAAGCGCTGCCCGATTTCATCGAGCGTATGCGCGGTTGTCTCGCCGATACCGAAATAGAGCTTGACAACTTCAGATTCGCGGACCGACAGCCCTTCCAGCGTGCGATGCACCTGGTCCTTGAGCGAGACCTGCATCAGCTCCTGTTCCAGCTCCTCGTGCGTACTGTCGTGAAGGCGCTGGTGGAGGCTGGCGCTCTCGGCGCCGGCGAGCGGCGCATCGAGCGATGCATGACGCCCGCCGATTGCGATCATCTTGGTAACATCGCCCTCTCTGACATTGAGCTCTTCGGCTATTTCTTCGGCGTTGGGCGAGCGGCGATAGTGCTGTTCGAGCTTTGCCTGGGCCTTGCCTATGCGGTGGAGCGCGCCGGCACGGTTGAGCGGCAGGCGCACGATCCGCGACTGTTCTGCCAGGGCCTGAAGAATCGCCTGGCGTATCCACCACACGGCATAGGAGATGAACTTGAAATTCTTGCGGTGATCGAACCGGCGGGCCGCGCGCACCAGCCCGACATTGCCCTCGTTGATAAGGTCTGACAGAGAGACGCCCTGATGCTGGTAGTTGCGCGCGACACTCACTACGAAACGCAAATTGGCAAGCACCAGCTTGCGCAGCGCATCCTCGTCGCCCTTCCTGATGAGAATGGCGGTCTCGCGCTCCTCATCGGGCGTGAGCGGGCGGTACCGCGCGATATCGCGCAGGTACAGCGCCAGGTTGCCCTCGTCGACAAACGCGGCCGGCATTTCCCGTCGATGTCTGGCAGGTTTTCGTGCCACGACTGCTCCGCTATTCTATTCCAAGAAGTTCCACTTCGAATATGAGCGCCGAATTCGGCGTAATTTTGTCTCCCATGGCACGCTCGCCGTAGGCGAGGTCCGCCGGGACAAACAATTTGTACTTGCCGCCGACGCGCATGAGCTGGAGCCCTTCGGACCACCCCTTGATCACCTGATTGACTCCGAACACCGCCGGCTCGCCCCGCGAGTGCGAGTTGTCGAATTCGGTACCGTCAAGAAGCGTCCCGCGGTAATGCACGCGCACGCGCGCATCCGCTGAAGGTTGCTTGCCCGTACCCTTGCGCAGCACTTCGTACTGCAGGCCGCTGGCGGTCGTAGTAACCCCGTCTCGCTTTGCGTTCTTTTCGAAAAACGCGCCGGCATCCTTCACGTTGTCGGCGGATGCCGATTTCATTTCCTGGGCGCGTTCCTGCTGCAGGCGCGAAAACACGGTCCGCTTCACCTCGTTCGCCTCCTGATCGCTCAGAAGCGGCTCGCTGCCTTCAAGCACGCTCGCAGCCCCCGCGGAAAACGCGGCGATATCGATCTCGGCGCCCATGCCTTTGAGCGAGCCGCCGACCTCCATGCCCACTGCGTAGCTGAGTCGCTTTGTTTCGTCTTCGAGATTCCCGTCAAACGATGCATCGCCGCTTTTTGACGTGCACGACATGCCAGCCAGCGCAACAGCCGCAGCCACCACACAGACTCCCGTGAGCTTCATGGCTACCTCCCTTGTGTGACAGCCGGGCAAGCTGCCGGTTTGTGGTTGCCGGGCGCGCGATGCTGTTCGTGCCGGACGCCGGACAGCAATTCGCGAACGCCCGCATGCGTTTACCAGGAATCGCGATCGCGACCGCCGCGATAGCCGCCGCCACCGCCGCCGCCGCGGTACCC
>WJMI01000149.1 GCA_014728015.1 Chitinivibrionales bacterium
ATGGCTCATCCTGTCGGGCCCGTTCCACAACGAGCAGGTGCCCAACATTCGCGAGAAAATATCGGGGCTTATCGATGACGGCAACCGGGCTATCGTGGTCGACCTCGAAGGAATTACCGAGGTCAATGACGGTGTCGTTCCAATGTTCCTCGGGCTGCTCAACGTGATGAAGGGCAAGGGCGGTGACCTGAAACTCGTGTTCCGGAACGAAGCTGTCACGCACGCGTTCGCCCCCTATCGTCATGTCTTCTCCGTGCACCCCGATGCGCAGTCCGTGGCGTTCAACGGGTTTCTCAGCTCCATGCGCCGCCGCGCAGTGCTGCTTTCGCGCAAGACCGGCATCCGCCTGTCTCGTCCGGTCGCGATATTCCTCCTGGTCGTGCTGATGGGTTGGTTTCTCACGCTGGTTTTCATCGTGTACGGCCAAAGCCGGCGTCTTCGCATGCAGGAACAGGAGATCCACCGGATGAGCGAGCGGAACGAGAAGGCCGGCAGGGAAATTGAGGAGCTGAAAGAACGGCTCCGCCCGATTGAGCAACTCGGACTCCTGCGCGACTCCATCCCGCAGTAGCATCGGAGGAAGGCGCCGTGCCCGCGACAGACTTCCCGGATCGTCTTTCGTTTCGCATCGTGTTCCGGCGAAACCAGATATGGTTCTCCGAGCTGGTGGGGATACTCTTTGTGGGGATCATTCTCCTGTGCCTCTCCGGTTTCGGTATCGTCGCGCTCACCAACCGTTCCGCCATCGACCGGAACAATGCCCTCCTCTGGCGTATGAAGCTCACAAGCGCGGCACGTCAAGCCGAACTGGCGCGCTGGCGGGAAAAAGAGCTGATCCACGAGACGCTGAGCGAGTTCGTGAAAGAACGCCTTCCCCGGCAAACGATCAATATGCTGGTCGACCTCGTATATGAGAACAGCAGGACCTACGGGTACGATCCGCTGCTGGTTCTGGCAGTGATCCACGTGGAAAGCGTGTTCGAACCGGAGGCGCTGGGCCGGTACCGAAGCGGCAAATACAGCGGTGCGTTCGGCCTGATGCAGCTGAAGTTCGAAACCGCGAAGGAGGTCGCCGGGGACCTGGGGCTTTCGCTTGAAACTCTGGACGATTTGTTTGAGCCGGAGCTCAACGTGGCTTTGGGGGTGGCGTACCTGACCAGGCTTATCGCGCAGTTCAACAGCCTGAAACTGGGCATCCTCGCCTACAACCAGGGGCCGGGGGTCATCGCCAAGTCACTCCAGCACAACCGGCCCCTCTCGGTACGGTACTACGACAAGGTGCTGCGGAGCTTCTACGCGCTCAAGCGGATGCACGAGCGGAAACACGGTGAGGACGCCTAGCAGGCAACAGAGAATTACCTCCCGACAAGCTTCTTGATCAACGCCTCTACCTCTTTGTCCCTGCCGCCGGCCCGGATATATCTCTTGAAACTCTTCTCGGCGTTGGACTTGTCGTTGAGCTTGTGGTAGTAGAGCAGGCCGATCTGGCGGTAGGCATCGTGGTACTCCTTGCCGCCCGCTTTCAGAGCGGCTTCGTACGCATCGATTGCCTCCCGGGGCCGGCCGCTCAGCCGCTCGATATCACCCAGCAGGTAGTGAAGCTCGGCATAATCGGGACGTTTCTCCAGGCCGCGCTTTGCCATTGCCGCTGCCTGGTGCAGCTCCCGCTGCCGTCGAAGAACATTGGCGATGAGGTAGTAGATCTCGGGATTGTTCGGACTGTGTTTGAGTCCCTCCTCGTATATTGCCTGCGCGGAACTGTATTCCTTAATGGCCTCGTACGCCCGTCCCATGTCCACTACGAACTCGGTGTTGTACGGCTCGTTGGCCATCGCCTTGCCATAGTACATGATGGCGCCGCTGTAATTCTTCTGCTCGGCACTGACCCGGCCGAGCCCCGCGTGCGGCTGGCCCTCGTCGGGCAGCAATCGTGAAGCCACACCGTACGCCACAAACGCGCGCTGGAGCTCGCCTTTGCTCTCCAGCACCTCGGCCTCGGCTAGGTACTGCCAGCCCGATTTCTGATCCCGGTCGTCTCTGAGCTCGCCCTCTGCCTTGCCGATGTTCCCCTCGCGGACATAGGTGTGCACAATCCAGTATCGTGCCTCGTCGCTTTCGGCATGTTTCTTGATCATTTCGGAGAACGCCCGCCGGGCGCCTTCATAGTCGCGCTCGAGCAGCAGCGCCTTGCCCTGAAGCAGTCCCAGCGTATCGGCGGGGCCTCCCGCCGCCTCTGCATCGCGATATGCCTGGGCCGCCTTGGCAAACATCTGTTCCCGCATGTAGACATTCGCCAAATGGCGGTAGCAGGTGATGCACTTCTTGTCAAGACTAATTGCTTCGGTGAGCAAGGCCCGGGCCGAGTCGAGATGCTCCGCTTCCATGAGTAACGAGCCGTTCCAGGCAAGGATCTCGGCATTGTCGCCGTGCAGGGCGCGCGCGCGCCCGGCATAGTCGAGCGCCTCGGTCGTCTTGCCCAGCTCGTGCGCCAGTTTCGACAGCTCAAACACGTACCCGGCGTCCGAAGGGTCGTATCTGACGGCCGCCTGAAGCGCGGTGAGGGCCGATCCGTTCTTGCCCTGGGCGACAAGCACCTGCGCGTATTCATAGTGGCCGGCAGCGTTATCAGCCCTGAACGAGAGTGATTTCTTGTAGTGCGAAGCCGCCTTATTGAACTTCTTGTTCCCGGCGAAGTGCCGTGCCAGGGCAAGATGGATGTCCGGGTCCGAGGGATCGAGCTTGAGCGCCGACTGAAGGTGCGACAGGTTCTTTCCCTGGTCGCCTTTCTTTCGATAGATGTCGGCCAGCGTCAGATGCAGGCTGGGATCGGCCGGCCGGAGCGCGCTGGCCTTTTCAAATGCGTGCGCCGCGCCCGCCAGATCGCCCTCGACCAGAAGCAGGCTGCCGAGCTCCGCCTGCAGATCGAAATCGTCCGGCCGCAGCGCAGCCAGTGATTTCAGCGCACCGATGAGCGCCTTGGTATCGTTCTCGAACCGGTAGCATTCCACCAGACCCGCGTACGCTTCTGCATTTGTGGTGTCGATCGTGGTGACCGTACTCAGATAGTCGATCGCCGAACGAACGTTTTCCTTCTTGCCGAACCGCAGTCCGATGTGCTTGTGAGTGAGTCCGGCTTTCAGCAGGCACGCTGCGTTGGCGGGCATGAGCCCGGCGGCGCGGTGGAGCGGTTCAAGCGCGCGCTTGTAGTCTTCCCGCTCGTAGTAGATAGTGCCGAGCGCATACCACGCAGCCGAATCCTTCGGTGCACCCTTGAGATGCCTGCGGTAGTGCCGAGCGGCGTTCGCCTTGTCCCCCATCTGGGCATAGCTCTCGGCAAGCATCTTCTGCAGATCCGGCGGCGCCCCCGGCACGCGCTCCATGGCGTGCAGTATCTCAGTCACCCTGCGGTGGTCGCGTGCCTTCGTGTATAAAGCGACCAGACGCTTGTAATTGCGAATGTCCTTGCGGTAGTCGTTGACATTCTCCTCGTAGCGCGCAATCGCCTTTGCGGTCTGGTTCAGACTTTCGTAAAGCATGCCGATGCTGTATGCATACTCGGAATGCTTGTCGGTGCGCCGGGTCTCCAGTAACCGGGAATACATGTCAATGGCCCGGGCGGCGTTTCCCGCGCTCTGATAAGAACGCGCCGCCAGCTCGAGCAGCTGTATGTCGTCCCGTTTCTTCTCGATCACCCTGGCGAGTGTCGCGGCGGCCTGTTCGTGCCGCTTGATTCGAGCATAGGATATCCCCAGCATGGTGAGGACCTCGAGATCCACCGCGCGGTTGTCGGCGAGCGGGGCGAGAAGCCCCACTACCCGCTCGTACTTCTTCGCCTTGTACTCCATGCGCGCCAGGGAGATGTTGACCTCGGGATCGCTGAATTTTCCGGCCAGAAAGCGCTCGTAGGCCGCCCGCGCCTCCTTCATCAAGCCGTTCTTCTCGAACAGCTTCCCGGCCTGGGCGAGCCGGTCGCTGTACTTCTTGGCATTCAACTCGAAAAGCTTCACATGGCTCTCGGCCGCATCGGTTTCCTTACCGGTTTCGAGCTGCAGGGCGGCGAGCTTGACCCACACATCATCGCGCTTGGGCTCGACACGCAGCACCTCCCGGTACATGCCCGCCGCGCGATCCGGCGCGCCGGCTTTCTGGAATGCCGTACCGAGCTGGTAATACATGTCGGCATCGGGCTTCTCCAGTGATGTCGCCTTTGCGAGAAAAGATTCGCCGCGCTTGAGGTCCTTCTGCTGGATGTAAAGAAGCGCCAGACGCGTATGCGCTTTCGCATTCGCGCTGTCCAGTGCGGCAAGGCGTTCGTATTCTTCAGTCGCCGTCTTCTTGTCGGCAAGCTGGTAGCTGAGATCGGCGACCCGGTCCTGCACATAGAGGTCACCGGGCGCCTGCTCTTTGGCCTGACGGTAGTGTGTCAGTGCCGTGCGAGGGTTTCCCGCCGCGAGCCACGCATCCGCGAGATAGCGGTGCGCATGCGCGTACTGCGGGTCTTCCGCAAGGACTTTCTTGACAAGATCAATCGCCGCGCCCGCTTCTTTCTTCCGCAGGTAGAACCTGGCAAGTGCCATGCGGCATGGCTTCTTGTCGTTCAGAAGCGGCAGCGCATGGTTGTAGAAATAGAACGCTTTCTGATATTCTCCCCTGCCGGTGTGCAGATCGCCCAGCGCCACGAGCGCCTCACCGTCCTTTTCTTCCATCTTGGCATACTGCGAGAGATATCGAAGCGCCGTTGCCGAGTCGCCTATCGCATACGCGAGCATGCCGATCCGTTTCGGGACAACAGCGCTGTCGCGGGCCAGGTGTTCAATGGACTTGAGAACTCCGAGGGCTTCCTCCCGCTTGCCGAGCGTTTCCAGCGCGCGCGCGGCCTTGAGACTGACTTCGATTCTCTTGGGCTGCACCTGGCGCGCGCGGACATAGTAGTCGGCCGCCTCCTGCAGCTCGCCCTTGGCATGGTACAGATCGCCGAGATACTCGTACGGCGTCGCGTTCTTCGGCATGCGGGCGGTTGCTTTCTTGAACGCATCGATGGCCGGATCGACCTTATCGAGCCCGGCCAGGCTTATGCCTTGCTCCAGGTACGCCCGGCCGCTGTCCCCGCCGTGCGCGAGCGCCCGGGTCGCGAAATCGAGCGCCTTCTCGCGGCTTCCGGCCTCGTTTTCCCTGATCGCAAAGAACAGCAGCGCATGCGGCTCGTTCTTGTCAAAAGTCAAGACACGCTCGTGGGCCCGCGCGGCCCGTTCCGTTTTTCGCATGGCTTCAAGGGACAGCGCTTTCTCGATCAAGAGCGGCGTCGATACCAGGTTTTTTTCTTCGGCCTCTTCGACATACTTCACCGCTTCCTCATATGCGTTGCTCAATCGCATGAAACGGGCGACTTGCGTGTACAGGGGAGCGTACAGCGGAACGATCTCGAGCACTTCCCTGAATTGCTTGGCCGCCCGCGGGTAGGCATCGGCCTGCCTGAAACAGCGCCCGGCATAGTATTGGGCCAGAAGCGCGCGGGGGTTGCGCTGGCGCAGCTCGAGAAGCTCATGAGCAACCGTGACCGCCTGCTCTCCCGTGGCACCGATGGACTTGCCGATCGCCTCGCCAAGCAAACGGCGGTCCTTGGCCCCATCCGGCAGAACCGGCATGGTGAGAAACCGTTTCAGGTGCTTGTGCGGCTTGACCCCGATGTTCTCCTGCACCCAGAGACTCACCTGATCAAAGTACGCGCCGAATTCCTCAGCCGGAAACGACGTGTCGATTTCCGCCACCAGGCGGTTGCCTTCGCATCTGACCAGTTCGACATAATGCTGTATCTGCTTGTCACCTTCGTCAAGTTCAAAATTCTGCCAGACAACAAACATGACGCCCAGCGATGGATACAGTTTCTCGTAGTCGCTCTTGGGAATGGGCCGGCCCGGGCGGCGGTATCCCGGGATCCGGTCGGCAAGCGTATCCGGGTCGACGAGTGCAAGACCGTGGTTGGCCGCCAGGCGGAAATGCACGTACGCCTCTATCAGGCTCGCGAGCCACGGCTGTGCAGGCCCTTCAGGACGCGCCACCATCACCACTACTTCGCTGTCGGTGCCCGCGCTTTCCTGTCCCTGAGCCGGGGGCTTCCTGTCTTCCCCGTTCGAAGGCAAGGCCAGCAGCAATACGACAGGCAGGCAGACGGTAGGTGAAAATAGGCGCATAAGTCGGAACAACAGGCGAATGAATTGTATTGAAAATTACATGATACCATTATATTGGCAACAGTCGCACGACGAAAGGCGTCGCTCCCGGCCTCTTGTCAAACGATGTCAGATCGGGCAAAATGCCACACAAACGCATGGTTTACCGGTTCCACCATGGCAAGGCAAACACCCAGGACAAACATAACACCCAACAACCTATTGATTTTAAATGCATTACACCGCGAGACTCCATATGGCACGATTGTCGCTATAATTCCCGAGTTTGCCTTAATCGCCCCTATTCTTACAGCACCAAGGCCCCTCGCCGGGCTCCTCGACCAATAAGAATATGAAGGCAGCCGTAGTCGAAGTGGCCCGCATGAGCAACGGAGGCGGTGAAACATTGAACGTATGAAAACAAACAAGCGACTCTTTCGTGGGTTTTATGCAACGGCACTGGCGCGATTGCCCGCCGAAGATGCCGGAGTTGACTTTGTAACGAACGGAACTAGGTAGCAGAAATGGCACGGAGATCACGAAAGGAAAAGGGTCAGTCGCTGTCTGAGGATGGGACCCTCGGGTTATACCTCAAGGAGATTGCCCATCACAAGGCGCTGTCGTCGGAGCAGGAGGCCGAGGTCGCCCGGAGAATCAAGAAGGGCGACAAGAAGGCCGTGGAGCGTCTGGTGAAGGCGAACCTGCGGTTCGTGGTGAGCGTGGCACGCAATTACCAGAACCAGGGCATGCCGCTGGCCGACCTTATCAACGAGGGGAACCTCGGGCTCATCCGCGCGGCGTACCGGTTTGACGAGAAGAAGAATTTCAAGTTTATCTCGTACGCGGTCTGGTGGATCCGTCAGGCCATTCTTCAGAGCCTTGCCAATCATTCGCGAATCGTGAAGATGCCCCTCAACCGTGTCGCCACGATCCACAAGGTCGGCAAGGCGCGGGCAAAGCTCGAGCAGCGCTATCGCCGGCTGCCGAATTCCCAGGAGCTGGCCGACGAACTGGGTATCGAGGAGTCCGAGGTTTCCGACATGATGCAGATCGGCAACAGTCACACCTCGCTGGACGCGCCGTTCTCCGATGGAAAGAAGGGAAGCCTTCTTGACCTGATGACCGACGATGGAGAGGAGGACGATCCCGATCAGCGGATGGTGAAACTGTCGCTTTCCGAAGAGATCAGCAAGCTCCTCTCGACGCTCAATGCCCGCGAGCGGGAGGTCTTGAGCCTGTATTTCGGGATCGGGCACGATACGGCGTATACTCTCGAAGAGATTGGCATTCGCACGCGAATTACGCGCGAGAGGGTACGCCAGATCAAGGATTCCGCTCTGGAGAAATTGCGGTCGTCCGGCAGGAGCCGTCCCTTGAAGAACTACGCGATATAGAATCGCGCGGCGCCGCGCCACCCGTGTGATGCGGCGCTCTCATTCCTACTGGCCGGGTTTGCCCTCGATACTGTCTCGTATTTTCTGCAGTTCCCCGACTATTCCCTGAAGCATGTGGGCCTGCTGTGGATCGCGCGCGCCGACCGCCTGCATCAGGCCGTACAGTTTGTCTATCTGCGCACCCAGCGCGACACTATAGCTTTTCATGTTCTTCAAGAAGGTCAGCCGCACCTGTCCGTATGCTTCCTTACGAATCTGCTTTGTCCGCTCAGACAACACCGCATTCAATTTCTGGTTGATATCGGCCTCGACCTCGGCACGCATCTGATCAAGAGACATGATGCGTGTTTCCTTGAACGGATCGCGCGGACGGGAAGGTGCCGGTTGGGCGGCCTGCGCGCGTCCCGCTTCAGCGGCCGCCGGCGCGGCCGGTTCTGCGGGAGAAACAGCCGGCTGCCCGGCCCCCTCCGCCTGCATATGCTGCATGAGCTTGGAACGATCCATGACCACGGTTTCGCCATACTCGAATGGCGAAGACTCCTTGTCGATTTCTTCGACCAGGGCCTTGTGTCGTTTGCTGGTGAGCCGCTGAAACAGCGCCGCCAAACCGGCGAGGACAATACCGGCCGCGACAATTCCGAGAATCAGCATCAGCGGCAGCTCGCCTTTTTTTCTTGTCACTTCCCCGCCATCCGCGCCCGGCTGAGGCACACCTGGCGCTTTCATTTCAGCATCCGCCGCCGGGGCACCTTTGTCTCCTCCGGATGCGGGTCCTGCATCGTCAAGATGCGCCGCCTCCCGCGTCTTGGAGACAGAAACCCTGAGGTTGTCCATTCCCTTGATCGTGAGTTCTTCGCTGGCCCCGGGGAGCTCCTTGTCTTTCCATGCATGCGAGAAAATGCGCCGGCGACCGTGGAACACGAGAAAAGGCTGGCGGATTTCTTTTGCCGCATTCTCCAGCGCGGTCCGCAGATCAATCTTCGTTACGATAGCGCCGCCCGACCGGTACGGCCCGGAACGCTTCTGGACCTTGATGGGAACGCACCAGAACAAGCGGTGACGCGCCGTCGACGTTGTCAGATGGCCGTAGTAGCGCTTCAGATCCGATGTCTCGCGAAACCATTTCTGATTGGATAGATTACGGAATTCCCTGCCCGGCTCGCGGTTGGTATGCTTCTCGTTGACCACCAGCCCACGCGAGTTGACCCGCATGACCGTTATGAGCTCCGGCCGCTTCTCCATCGTCTGCCCGATCGGAATGTCGGCAAGCGTGACCTTGCGCACGAGCATTTCCCGCCGCCCGGCCAGAGCAATAAGGTCTTTCTCAAGACCATTGAGATATGATTCAATCGTCCGCGCGACCTTTTCCGCCTCGCCGGCCCATAACAGGCCCGGGGCCAACAGGAACGCGCAAAGAATACGACCGGCGACAGCATGTCTCATGAAGTTCGACAACTGCACTGCTTTCCTCCTCGGGCATTGGTGCCGCCCCTGGTCGGGCACCTTCAGAAAATATGAGCAGGACGGCTGGGAGGCAAAGATTCGAGGCCTGCCGCCTTCGCTTGTCAGCTACAGCGCGCCTGGGAGGTCGGCTTGTCACGCCGGCTCCTGACAATGGATAATGCTGTTGACGGCGAAGGCGGGAAACCTGAGGTCAGCCTTCTGCGGAGCTGGGATCCCTTCCTACAAGTACCCCGATTCCGGGTGGTGCACAAACACGGTCACGGTCGAATGCTCGGGCACCATCTGGCACCCCGGAGTCAGCGTGATTCCCAGGCGGTCCTCGGCGCACAGAAGCTCCAGGAGATCTCGCTGCTTCTCCAGACCCGGAAGTCCCGGGTAGCCGAACCCGTAGCGCGTCCCCCGGCGGTTTTCAACGACATACATCGCCCGCCGCACTTCGGTGGTCACCTTGTCAGCAATTTCCTCGGTGAGAAAATTGCCAATCCCGTTGAGAAAGAAGCCGAACGTGTACTTGTCTTCCTTTTCAAAATACGCACGGCTTCGCTCGGCAAGCCGGGGGCCGATAGTCACCACCTGCAGCGCCAGTATATCGCCCTCGGGACGGACCCAGTCGGCGATGCTTCTCCCCTGCCTCCTGCGCATGCGCGGGAACGTGAACGCGGCAACTTCGGTGGCATGGTCGGAAGGGTGCAGAAGATACACGGTCTCGCCCTTGACATACACCGGCCAGAACCCGTAGTATCCTCGCGCATCGATGAGCTCCTTGTCAAGGATCTCCCGCTTCAACGTATCGAACGCCGGGTCGAACTCGGTGAGCGCGTTGCGCTCGAATTCCTCGCCGCTCATCCGCCCGGTGCGCCAATACCCCTTGTACAGGCGCGTGCGGTCTATGCCGTCAAGAAGAGCGCCCGCATCCCAGGTGAGCATATCACCCGTGCCGAAAAACATGGGCGTAACAAGCTGGCCATGCTCGACCGGCGGCGGCTTGGACATCGGGGCATCTGCCGCAGGAGCCTTCGCGGGACCCTTGGGTGCATCCTGAACCGGCGCGCGGTCTTTCCCGGGCTTGAAAGTCTCCAGAATCCGCATGGCCTCGAACGCATCTTTTGCATAATACACGCCGCCGGCATACCTGTCCGCAGACACCTCTTCCTTCATTTCGTATTCCCCGACAGCTGATATCCTCTCGGCAAACTGCCGGTTCACCGCTGCTCCGCCTATTAGAAGAGGAACGGTATAGCCCAGCCGGTCAAACTCTTTCACAGCCGCAGCCATCTCGCGCGACGTCGTTACCAGCAGGGCCGACAGGCCCACGGCATCCGGGTTTTCCCGCCTGACCGCCGCGACAATGTCCGCCAGCGGTACCTGCTTGCCCAAATCGATAACCTCGAATCCCTGGTTCTTGAGAATTGACCCCACCAGGTTCTTCCCGATATCATGCACATCGCCGTACACCGTGGCCAGGATAATCTTCCCCTTGGCCGCGGCATCGTCTTTCCCGAAATGCGGCTCCAGGTAGGTGACACTCTCTTTCATGATCTCCGCCGCCTGGAGCACGAATGGAAGGATCATCTCCCCGCGGGCCATGCGCTCGCCTATCTCAGCCATGGCCGGAAGCAGCAGTGTGTTGAGTATCTCCGATGCCGGGTGCGCGTGCAGGAGCTCGTCAAGAAGGGGGACCAGGTCGCGCCGGTCCCTGAGAAAAAGCTTCTGCTTCAGGCGCTCTTCAGGAGAATGCCCGGCGGCCGGCTCCCTGACGGGTCCGGACACCGCGGACTTCATTTCTTCAAAATGATCCACCAGGCGCTCGAGCGCATTCGCGCGGCGATTCAGGAGAAGGTCGTCGCACAGTTTTCGTATGTCCGCATCGTATTCGTCGACGTTATCAAGGTGGAGCGGGTTGAATATCGCGGCATCCAGGCCTGCCCGCGAGGCGTGATGAAGCATCATGTTATTGAGGAACCGCCGCGCCTTGGGGCCAAGTCCGAATGACACATTGCTCACACCCATGACCGTGCGCATCCCGGGATAGCGCCTCTTCACTTCGCGAAGTGCATCCAGGCTGTCTTTCGCGGCATCGGCGGCTTCGATGTCGCCCGTGGCGAGCGTGTACACGAGTGGATCGAAATAGACAAAATGCGCGGGCAGGCCGAATTCTTCGCAGGCAAGCTCGTGTATCCTGCCCGCCAGCTCGAGCTTGCGCCCGACCGTCTTTGCCATCCCGGCATCATCGATGGGAAGCGCGATTACCGGGCACCCGAATGAACGTGCCGTTGCCAGGATTTTCCTGGCCTTCTCTCCGCCCTTTTCAAGATTGATCGAATTGACCAGCCCCGCGCCCGGCATCTGTTTCAGCGCCTCCGCGAATACCACGGGATCGGTCGAATCGATGCAGAACGGCGCTGCCACCCGGTCACGAAGGAACCGCACCAGTGCCGTCATGGTCTCGGGCTCGTCGTCTCGCTCATTGATCGCCATGCACAAGTCAAGGAGTGTCGCATGCTTGTCCTGCTGCTCCAGGGCAAGCTGATACAGCTCATCATAGTTGCCGGCAAGCACCAGTTCCTTGGTCTTTCGCGAGCCCTGGGCATTCAGCCGCTCGCCGATAATCACCGGCCGCGCCGCCTGCTCGAGATCGACTCCGCCCAGCCCGGTCGAGAGAAACAGAGTACGCCCGGGCACCGACCGCGCGGCGGCCTTCTTACCTTTCAGAAGCCCTGACAGCATTTCGATATGCCGGCAGCCCGTGCCGCAGCATCCCCCCACGACCGATACGCCCGCTTCGAGGACCGCATCCGCAAGCCGACCGGCAAACGGCCCGGGCTCCATGCGGTACACAGGCGTCCCGTCGACATTTTCGGGCATGCCCGCATTGGGTATCATCGAAACAGGGACCGGGGATGCATCAACCAGCGCCCGCGCATGCGGCACCATCTCGTCAGGGCCGGTGCCGCAGTTGAGCCCCAGTACCGCGGGGGACAGGTTGCCTGCCGCGCCGAGAAATGCCATGATATCGCCGCCCAGAAGTGTCCTTCCGGTCCGGTCCAGGGTGACCTGCACCTGCAGCGGCACGCATTTGTTCTTTTTGTCAAATAGGCTCCGTATTCCCGCAAGCGCGGCGCGTATCTCGAGAAGGTCCTGCATGGTTTCCAGCAGCAGCAGATCGACACCGCCCTCAAGAAGCGCCGATGCCTGGTCTTCGAATGCAGCCGCAAGCTCATCAAAGCCGGCCGCCGCCAGCGTGGTATCTGATGATGACGGCAGTATGCCTGTGGGACCCAGGCATCCGCACACCAGCGCAATGTCACGCTCGCGGCATTCTTCGACAGCCTCCCGGGCCGCCTGCACCCCGGCGCGATTGATTTCCGCCGCGCGATCCTGCAGCCCGAATTCCCGGAGCTTGAACCGGTTCGCGCCAAACGTATTGGTTTCGATTACATGCGCGCCCGCGCGAAGGTACTCGCAGTGGATCGACCTGATAATGTCCGGCCGTGTGATATTGAGGATCTCGTTGCAGCCGGCGGCGCCGCAGCGGTCGTCGGGTGTGATATCACTGTCCCGCCGCTGCAGCTCGGTCCCCATGGCCCCGTCGAATATGACTGGAAGGCGGTCTGAAAGGAGCTGTTGGTATGATACTCTCACTGTCTTCCCGTCACCCGATTGATTCAATCGCAATAAGCACAGTACCAAAAAAATAGGTTTCGGAGAGCCCCGATTCGCTTCCGAGCCTTTTGGCAGGTCTGTTTCCAAGTGAAACAAGGAGGAGGGCAAGATGATTCAATCTGAAACTCTTCCACATAAGAACACGCGCAAAACTCGCCGTGCAGGACCAAATTCACGGTTTTCTCTTTTGGCACGCCCCTTGCGGCTTTCGCAGGCGAAGGAACTGAAGAAGAAAAACCAAAAAAGGAGGTTGTTATGAGTTCCCTGGTACGTTATTCAAGACCGCTTTCATTGCCGAGCCTGATGGACGAGATCTTCAATGACGGGTTTTTCAGCCTGCTCGACAGGGAAATCACAAGCACAAGCTGGCCGCGGGTGGATATCACCGAAGACAAAAACGCATACCACCTGAAGGCCGATCTGCCGGGAATGAGCAAGGACGATATCAAGGTCAACGTGGAAAACGGCGTTCTGTCGATTACCGGCGAGAAGAAGGAAGAGAAGAAAGAGCACGAAAAGGGCCGCTTCTATCACTATGAAAGAAGTTATGGCTCATTCAGCAGGTCTTTCAATCTGCCTGAGGATACGGATCCGGCCAGAATTGAAGCGTCCTACAATAATGGCGTGCTCGATCTGACCCTGGCCAAGAGCGAGAAGGCCAAGCCCAAGGCGATTGACGTCAAGGTCAAATAGGTCTGTTCAACAGGCACGTGAGAATGAAGGCCGGCCGAGAGAGGCCGGCCTTTTTTGCTTCAACGCAGAGCTTTTCTAATGAATTGCGCTCAGTGCAGTACGATCCGTCCAGTATGCCGCAGCCCCCGGGCACAGACACGAATGACATAAATTCCGCTTGCCGCAAGACGCGCATCCCACACGACCCGCGTCTTCTGGATTCCGGAAAAAAGCGCTACGGCATTACCCTGCACATCGTAGACAGCAATGTCTGATGGCGCCGTGTGATCGGGCAGCATGATTTCCACATGCCGCGTCGATGGTATCTTCATGCACTGCACGCGAAACCATGCATTACCTGCTCGTTCGCGCTTGATGACATCGGCTTTGTCGGTTATTTCGAATTTCCCCGACGTTGCCGCGCCTTCGCCCTGGTATTCACCCACGCGTATTCGGCACTCGGTTGATGTTCTATCGGGAACAATCCACGGAAAATCGCCCCAGCCGGCTTCGCCTTTCTGTACGAGCCATACCGAGTCTTCGAATGAGATGCCGTCATTGTAGGAAATCTCGATCACGGCCTCATCCGCGTTCTCGGCTGTCCATTGGATGTGCCGAGTAGTGCCGGTCTGCCAGACATCGCCCTCCAGAGGACCCAGCAAAGTGAACCTGACTTCCTTGGAAGGCAGCCTGAACAGCGAACTCACGGGAATGACATGCTTGGCGGTGCCCGGCCGGTCCCACTGCACGATAAGCCCTGCCTGGCTTGACCCTTCGAAGTATTCGAGCCGGAATGGATGGCTTCCCTGTTTCAGGCCGATAGTACCATGTGATTCCTGCATGCCGTGAGGCCCTTCGCCGTCTACGACCTTGACACCGCCGATATACAGCACGGCGCCGTCATCGGACTCGACATAAAAGGTGTACCTGTCATCTCGATTGACACTGACATACCCGCTGAATACCGCGCCGACATTGTCGGCCCGTCCGGACGTGGCAAACGCGCCGTCTGTACCCGGATACTCCACATTTCCCACGGAATCGACACGAAACTCGTCGAGAGCGTTGAAATCGGGCATGGCATCCGGTGATGACAGCTCGTAGTAGCGCACGTTCAGACCCGCCACCAGCCCGTCGATACTGTCCGGCTCGCGCATCGACGTAAGCGTCAGGATAACCGTATAGCTTTGGGGGCTGTTTGTCGCGTTACCGATGCTTACTTCGACCGTGTCATGATAGGTGCCGTCCGGCAAGCCATCGATCAACACGCTATTAACAATAGTCTGCGCGTTACCCGACCCGTCAACCGACACGCTCAGCCATGATGCCGTGCCTGCCGCCGTGGCAGTCTCAAGGATGCCCCCGCCGGGATTGGTGTTGCCGATGGACACGATCTGATCGTCCGGGTCTGCGCCGCCCGTGGAGGCCCGAAACGAAACGGCGGCAGGACTCACGCCCATTGCCGGTTCGCCCGGCGCGGATGATCCCACGAACAGGCTGGGGCTCTGGTCTTCATCAGTGTCGAATGTGAGTCTCACGGCGTGATCGTCACGATTGGGATCGGCGATCTCCCAGACATATATCTCGCGATTGCCGCTCAGCGAACCGCCTTTCCATAAGATGCCGCCCACGGCCCATTCGCCGTCGCTGGAGATGCGATGGCCGTGATGATAGTACTGGGTCGACGTATTCATGCCGAGAAAATGAGTGGATTCAGGCAGCGAGTCGGTGTCCCAGGTGAACCCCGTCTTGAGTGCCGGGCGCGAGCCGGTACGCGCGGTCGTAGTGAAATAGGAACCGTCAGGCGCCCACCCCGGCCCGCAGTCACCTCGCCACATTTCGCTGTTGTACAGGTAGGTTTGTTGCACGAGGTCAATGATATACGAATGGTGGTTGTCCATCCGGGAAAATGTCAGAATATAGCGGCCGTCAGGATGCAGCTCCGCAGTCTGGGCCAGGGGCCAGCCATTGGACCCGTTTGCTTCCACATCGTGGATGGTAGCGACATCACCGGTCGAAACATCGTATTTCACGACTTCGGTGCCTTCGAGCTCGCTTGCGCCCGCCGTGTGAATGATAGCGGTCACCGCGTTGCCGTGGTCCGCCCAGTCAGCAGTGTGTCCGCCCGGGACTATCTTCTGCTCCCCGGAAAAGTCGGCCTGCATCATCCAGACATCGTATGTGTCGCCGTTTTTTCGGTGGAAAATGATCCGGCTGCCGTCGGGCGACCAGCGCGGGCGGCCCTCGGTTTCCGAACCGGTGATCTTTTGTTCGCTGAAATCCTTGATCGAGGAATGGTAGATCTTGTTCGCCCGTACCCAGAGCACGCGGGCGCCGGGGATGCGTTCGCCGAGCGCATCCCGAGCATCGAGTTCATCCTGGCTGGCCGGGGCCGGCGCGGCCGGTGACGAAAACGCCCGGCCAAGGACAGCACAAAGTATGCCGCATCGCATCGCGGCGTTGATCCCGACATGCAAACGCGGGTGTGGTATCATGGCGCCTCCCTCCCCCTTTTCAAAAATAGCGCGAAAATGTAACCCATGCAGAATTCATATCATCCTGATATCAATATTTTGAGAGCGGTCCGCGCGGGCCTGGTCTACGTTGACCTTTGACGTGAAGCCCTCGAACTAAACGTCACAAATGATTTATATTTAAATGACTTAAATGTCCCGGAAAGCCTGTCACACGCAGTCATGGCTGAAAGCTTCCAAGAACGCCTGAAAGCCCTGAGAGAACGTATCTCGGCGGCGTGTGCGCGCTCCGGCCGGGGCGGACGCCCGGTGCGAATAGTCGCGGTAACGAAGACCCACCCCGCTGAAACAGTTCAGGCGGTCATTGACGCGGGGCTTCCTGATATAGGCGAGAACCGGGTCCAGGAAATTATGGACAAAGCGCCCGGGCTGACCGGCACCCGGTGTCTGCACATGGTGGGACACCTGCAAACCAACAAGGTCGCGAAGGTCGTGCCGCTGGTAGACTGGATTCAGTCCGTTGACAGCGCCCGGCTGGCCGACAAGATAGAAACGCAAGCCGCGAAGGCCGGCAGGAGCATCAGCGCCCTGGTGCAGGTGAATACATCGGGCGAAGAATCCAAGTCCGGGTGCGCGCCGGAGCAGGCCATCGAGTTATGCGAGCGCGTCGCCGCGTGTACTCACGTTTCATTTCACGGACTGATGACTGTCGGTCCGCTTGATGCCAGCGAGCGCGAGACGAAACAGTGTTTCGAAAGGCTCAGAAACATCGGTGAATCCTGCCGTCATTTGTGCGATACAGTGGAATTGTCGATGGGCATGAGCGATGATTTCGAGTGGGCCATCGAAGAGGGCGCGACCATAATCCGTGTCGGCTCGCTCCTTCTCGGCGCGCGCCCGTATCCGTAGGAAAGGAAGTCATGCAGATTCTTTATTACGCGATCCGTATCTACGAGCTCATACTCATTGTACGGATATTCATGTCGTGGATCCGCCCGGATCCGCACCATCCGGTCGTGCAGTGGATATATAAGGTAACCGAGCCCGTGCTCGAGCCCGTGCGGCGACTGCTCCCCCTGCAGGCCATGGGGTTCGATTTCTCGCCGATAATCGTATTTATCGCCCTTGACATACTCAAGCGCATTTTTTTCCGTCCGGTACTCTTCTGAGGCAAGGAGTTTTGTATGCATATAACGCCTCTTGACATCAGAAAGCAGCGTTTCCGCAAGACGGTCATGGGTTTCGATGCCGACCAGGTGAACAGTTTCCTGGAAATGGTTGCGGGTGAATTCGAAACGCTCATCCGCAAGACCGATGAACTGGGCACGCAGGTGAAGTATACCCAGAAGAAGCTCGAAGATTTCGAGAAGATCGAGAAGACCCTGAGCGATACGCTGCTGACGGCCCAGCGTTCCACCGATGAGGCCAAGCTGAATGCCCAGAAAGAGGCCGAGCTGATTCTCAAAGATGCCCAGATCCGGGCCGACCGGTATGAAGACGAGTCGCGACAACGGGTCCACCGGCTCGAGGCTGATCTGGCATCACTCAAGTCACAGCGAGACAGCTTCCTTTCCCGGTTCCGGTCGATACTGCGCGACCAGCTCGCGCTCCTTGAGGTTATCAGCGATGACCTGACCGGCGGGGAGAAAACGGTTGGCAATATAGAAGACGAAACCATGGCCGAAGTGCCGCCGCAGCCGGGAATGGGCGGGATTGTTGACGATGGGTAGAAGTCAGAGGGCAGAAACAGAAGAAAGCGCGTGATGAGGCAGTCGTGCAAAATCAATGTCAGGCTGAGACCGCAGGCAAAGAGAAATGCGGTATCGATAGATCCAGACGGGAATGCAGCTGTCACGGTCACGTCACCGCCGGTCGACGGCAAGGCCAACGCGCACGCGATCAAGCTTCTGGCAAAAACCCTTGGCATCCCGAAATCATCGTGCACCATAACAAAAGGCCATACATCCAGAAACAAGGTAATTGCCATACAGGGGATCGACGAAGCCACGGCGGCGCGAGCAATCCGCGAGAAAGCGTCATGATCAAGTTGCTGGCCCCCGGCTTCCTTCCTTCGCCCCCGCCGGTCTGTGTATTGGCGGGCTTCGGTGCGGCAAGCTGACCTCCCAGGCGCACCGAAGCTGGCAAGCGAAGGCAGCTGATTTCTGACCTCTGAGAAAGGAAGGAACCCATACATGCCGCAGAACTTTGAGCGCATCAGCGAAGCCACGGAATTTATCAAGGGGAAAAGCCCGATCACGCCCGAGTACGGCGTGATACTCGGCACGGGACTGGGACGTCTGGCCGACTCGATCGATATCGCCACGGAGCTGGCCTACGATCAGATCCCGCACTTCCCGGCATCCACCGTCGAGTCGCATGCCGGAAAGCTGCTTCTCGGAGAACTCTCGGGAAAACGCGCCGTTGCCATGCAGGGACGGTTTCATTTCTACGAAGGCTACTCCATGCAGCAGATCGTATTTCCCGTTCGCGTGATGAAGCTGCTCGGAGTGCACACGCTGGTGGTGTCCAACGCGGCAGGAGGCGTCAACCCCCTTCTCAGGCCCGGTGATATCATGGCCATCACCGATCACATCAACCTTCTCGGCGACAACCCCCTCATCGGGCCCAACGACGATCGTATCGGCCCCCGGTATCCGGACATGTCCGAGCCCTACACCGCCGCGCTGCTCGATCTCGCGGTCCGGGTCGCACTCGAGAACAGGATCGCGCTCGCGCGGGGCGTATACGCCGCCATGAGCGGGCCGTCACTCGAAACCAGGGCAGAATACCGTATGCTCAAGATACTCGGCGCGGATGCCATCGGCATGAGCACCGTGCCGGAGGTTATCGCGGCCGTACATGCGGGCATGAAGGTTCTCGGACTGTCGGTCATCACCGATGCCTGCCTGCCCGATGCGCTCGAGCCGGTTGACATCAAGAAGATTATCGCCAATGCCAACAGGGCCGAGCCGCGCCTGGTAGCACTCATCGAAAAGGTCCTTGCAGCGCTATGACCACCCCTCATTTCCAGCCCGTAGACACGAAAGTGCGCTTCCCGGCAATCGAGGATGCGATCCTTGGGTTCTGGAAAGAACATGACACGTTTAAACGAAGCGTGGCCGCGACCGAGGACAAGACACCGTACGTGTTTTTCGACGGCCCGCCGTTTGCCACGGGCCTGCCGCACTACGGGCACCTGCTGGCCGGGACCCTGAAAGATATCGTGCCGCGCTACTGGACCATGCGGGGTTTCCACGTGCCCCGTCGTTTCGGCTGGGACTGTCACGGCCTGCCGGTCGAAAACGAGATGGAAAAGGAGTTCAATGTCTCGGGGAAGCGCGATATTGAAAAGATCGGGCTGCACCTGTTCAATGAGGCGTGCCGGTCCATTGTCCTGCGCTACACCGGCCAGTGGGAGGATGTTGTCTTGCGCATGGGGCGGTGGGTGGATTTCGCCAACCAGTACCGCACCATGGATCCCGAGTACATGG
Source organism: Chitinivibrionales bacterium (assembly GCA_014728015.1). Lineage (GTDB taxonomy): Bacteria > Fibrobacterota > Chitinivibrionia > Chitinivibrionales > WJMI01 > WJMI01. Next base: position 19,329 of record WJMI01000149.1, read on the forward strand.
AAAGCATCTGGTGGGCATTCAGGCAGGTATACGAAAAAGACCTTATCTACCAGGGATTCAGGGTGCAGCCCTACTGCCCGCGCTGCGCCACGCCCCTGTCCAATTTCGAGGTAAATGAAGGATATCGGGATGTCAAGGGGCCCTCGATTACGGTCACGTTTCCGCTCGCCGATGATCCCGCCGTGAAAATCCTGGTATGGACCACCACGCCCTGGACCCTTCCCTCCAACGTGGTGCTGGCGGTCGGGCAAGACATTGAATATGTCAAGGTGCGTGACGGCAGCGACTTCTTCATCCTGGCACAGGATCGTCTTGGCGCCTACTACCGCAGCGAATCGGAATACGAGATCGTCGAAAGGCTCCCCGGTTCCGCCCTGGTTGGCCTGCGCTACCAGCCCCTGTTCGAGTATTTCAGCGAGGTAAGCACGGACTTCTTTCAGGTAATCGATGCCGAATTCGTCTCCACCGAAGACGGCACCGGGATCGTACATATCGCACCGGCGTTTGGCGAAGACGATTTCCAGGTGGGCCGGAAAATGGATCTTCCCATCATATGCCCGGTCGATGACGAGGGCAGATTTACCGCCGACGTGCCCGAGTGGCAGGGAAAACTGGTGTTCGATGCCGACAGCGAGATAACGGCGGCGATAAAAAAAGCAGGGCGGCTGGTGCACAAGAGCACTGTCGAGCATCGCTATCCATTCTGCTATCGCTGCGATGCCGCGCTTATCTACAAGGCAATCACGACATGGTTTATGAAAATCGAGCCGCTCAAGCCTGTCATGCTCGAAAACAACCGGCAGATCCACTGGGTGCCGTCGCATCTGCAAAATGGCCGGTTCGGCAAGGGGGTCGAGAGCGCGCCCGACTGGAACATATCACGCAACCGGTACTGGGGCACGCCATTGCCGGTATGGCTGTGCGAGTGCGGGCATTTTGAATGCGCGGGAAGTCTCGACGATCTGCACGACCTGGTCGGACGCGGGGACCGTGAAAAGGGTCGCGCGGCGCATGCGCGCGCGGCATCCGAAGTGCAGGACAAGGCCCGGAGCGAAGCCCGCGCGACGTTCGCCGAAAACGGCATCGATCCCGGATGGGCCGACCGTATCGAAAGGACCGAGATAAGCCCGGTCGACCTGCATCCGCATGTGGTCGATACGCTCGAAGTGATCTGCCCGAAATGCGGCTCGCTCATGCGCCGCACGCCCGAGGTGCTCGACTGCTGGTTCGAATCGGGATCCATGCCGTATGCCCAGAGCCACTACCCCTTCGAGAACGCCGATGCGTTTCTCACCGGATTTCCCGCGGACTTCATCGCCGAGGGCCTCGATCAGACCCGCGGGTGGTTCTACACCCTGACCGTGCTGAGCGCCGCGCTCTTCGGCAAGCCGGCATTCAAGAACGTCGTGGTTAACGGGATCATCCTTTCGGAGGACGGAAAAAAGCTGTCCAAACGGCTGCGCAACTACACGCCGCCCCAAGAGGTCCTCGAGAAGCTCGGCGCGGATGCGCTCCGGCTGTTCCTGATCAATTCACCAGCGGTAAAAGCCGAAGACCTGTGCTTCAGCGAAAAAGGCGTGACCGAGATGTCGCGCGCCGTGCTCCTGCCGTTCTGGAACGCCTATGCGTTCTTCGTGACCTACGCCAATGTCGACGGATGGTCACCCGGCGCGGTGAAAACGCCCTCGAGCGCAAGCGAGCTCGACCAGTGGATAGTCTCCCTGCTCAACCATGTGGTTCGCTCCGTCAACAGCGAAATGGAGCAGTATAATCTCTATCGCGTGGTACCGGTACTCGTGGATTTCATCGACAACCTCACGAACTGGTATATCAGAAGGAGCCGCCGCCGGTTCTGGAAAAGCGAAAACGATGCGGACAAAAACGAGGCATACGAAACGCTGTACTACGTGCTGGTCATTTTTTCCCGGGTAATGGCGCCGTTTTTGCCGTTTCTCACCGAAGCGATCTATCGCAACCTAGTTGCCGGCGCGGAAGGCGATGCCGATACGAGCGTGCATCTCACGCCGTTCCCGTCCGCGGATACTTCACTCGACCGGCCCGACCTCGAAGAAAAAATGGCGACGGTGCGCCGGGTGGTCACTATGGGCCGGGCAGTGCGCAGCCGCGACCAGATCAAGGTCAGACAGCCGCTGGGCGAGCTGACCGTGGTGATTCGCGATCCGGCGCGCCGGGCCCTGGTGCAGGACATGGCCGGCCTGGTGAAAGAAGAGCTTAACGTCAAGAAAGTGACGTTTGATGATAATGAGGATTCGTTTGTATCTGTCTCGGCAAAGCCGAACTACAAGAAACTCGGCAAGGTCTTCGGCCCGAAAATGAAAGAGGCTGCAGCGGCAATCGGCAGACTCTCCCACGGGCAGGTACGCGGCCTGGAGGCCGGGGACCGGATTACCGTATGCGATCGCGAGATCGGTTTCGATGATATCGAGGTGCGCCGGACGCAGCATGAGGGCGTGGATGTCGAGACCCAGGGCGATATCACGATCGGGCTCAACACCGATATTACCGATGCGCTCCGGGAAGAGGGCCACGCGCGGGAACTGGTGAACCGTATCCAGAACATGCGCAAATCAGCCGACTTCAATGTTACGGACAGGATCACCGTCGCCTGCCAGTGTCCCGACGAGCTGAAGAATGCCGTTGAACAGCACCGCGACTACATCTGCGCCGAAACGCTGGCAACATCGCTTAACTGGAGGATTCCCCCGGCGGCATCATCACCGGAAAAAATCGATATCAACGGCATTGAAGCGTTACTGTGGGTGGCTCGTGCGGAAGCGAAGGCGTAGGAGCAGAATCAGCACCTTCGTTCGCAAGCGCAAGCACGACGCTATCTACATCGTGGTCCGCATGCTTGTCGCGTTCGCCGGGCGGATGCCCCGCGCGGCCGGGCTTGCGCTATTCGGCCGGCTGGGACAGATTGTCGCGCTCCTGTCGCCCGGAGATCGAAAGGTTGCGGGGGAAAACCTGAGACGCGTGTTCGGCGGCGCATGGAGCGAAAAGCAAATCCGGCGTTTCATCATGCGCGTTTATCGGGAGCTGGGAAAAAACGTTTTTGACACACTGTATCTCGCGCGCTGCCCGCGCGAGGAGCTCTTGGGCATTGTCAAAGACACCGGTTTCGACCGGTTCGAGGCGGCATTCCGTGAAGGCAAAGGCGCCATCGCCCTCACAGCGCACCTGGGATGCTTCGAGTCCCTGCTGCATCTCTTCCCCCGGCGCGGGTTTGCGAGCTTTGCCGTCGGCCGCCGGCTGTTCGACCGCCGGATAGATAGAATCGTCACGGGCCTTCGCAGTGGCGAGGACATAGACTATGTATATCGCAACGAAAGCCCCCGGAAAATACTCGGCCTGCTCAAGGAGGGCCGTACGATGGGCGTACTCATCGATCAGGACACCAATGTTGAAGGCGTATTTGCCCGGTTTCTCGGTGCAGTGGCGCATACGCCGTCCGGGCCGATGCGCATGGCGATGCGCTACGGCATTCCCGCGTTCGTCGTGACCATCGCCCGGCAGCCGGACAACACGCACCTCGCGAGCATCACCGGGCCGCTCGAACTCGACGACACCGGCGAACCGGAACGCGATCTGGTCACGAACGTGGAAAAGGCAAACGCCCGTATCAGCGAGGCCATCCTCAAAAACCCTGATCAATGGGTATGGATGCATCGCCGGTGGCGCAAGCGGCCGTCGGATCCCGGCTGCCGGCACGTTCCCAACATCGAAGCGTATGAAACAGTTGCTTGACATACAAACAAGGGCATGCCGGGCCGGCATGTGGTGCCTTGCCCTGCCGTTTCTCGCCGCGCTGGCCGTAACGGGTTCCGGGTGCGGCGAAAAGGGACGGAAGCTTCCGCATTCGGCGGACAGCGTAACCATCCCCTACCAGGAATTTGGAAAAACAACGCTGTTCTGCTATGACGGCCCGTTCAAGTTATGGCGGCTTGACACCGATTATATGCGCAAGAATATCGGCGACACGGCCAAGATGCTCGCGGTCCCGGTCGAGATAACCACCTATGATTCACTCGGCGATCCCCAGACGCGTATTCTCGCCGACTCGGGGCATACGTCCTCGGAACTGGAAAGCTTCGATATCTGGGGTAACGTGTATGTCAAGAGCGCCGACGACCTGGTGATCCGGAGCGAGTCCCTGTGGTGGAACAAGAACACGCGCAAGGTGGGATCGGATGATTTTGTGCAGATTACCACGCCCGAAGGCGACGTGCTTCGCGGCAAGGGCCTGGATGCAAACGAGAGTTTCACGCGGTGGTCGCTGCGCGAAAGCGTCAGCGGCAGGTTTCCGAACTTCCGCGAGCGCGTCGAGCAAGAGGACCAGCTTGAAAGCGAAAACGGCAGCGGCACTGAATAGAGATGCGACAGTTTCTTTTGCAGCGAGAGATGCATGATGCGTAATGCGATACGCCGGCCGCCCCCGCTGTCAACGAGAGCCGGCGGCAGCACAGCCGGACGTTTGACATGCGGTTCCCGCAGGTACTTCCCGCCGGTGCCTGCCTGCGCGAAATCGAAACGCATCCGGATGCCGCGCGATGCCCGCCGTCATCTCGTCTTTATTATCCTCATCGTCCTGCTTCGGATATCTTCGGCAGATGCCAAGTCCTCGCCGCTGATTTTGAAGCATGCGGACTTCAATGAAAACACCGTGGTTGACCGGAAGCTCATCTCGGAGCTGCGGGGCAATGTCGTATTTCACTACGAAGATGCGGTTATTAAATCCGATTTTGCCAAGTGGTATCGCCGCGATGGTATCGCGCAATTCAAGAACAACGTGCGCGTAACCAAGCCCGAGCAGATCCTTGTGTGCGACTACATGGATTTCGACCGTGAGAAGCGTATCGCGAATGTTCGCGGAAACATCGATTTCTACGACCGTGCCGAGAACAGCCGCATAACGGGCCAGCGCGGCGTCTACGATCTCGAAACCAAAGACCTGCAGGTCGACCGCGATCCCAGGCTTTACCGCTACGATACCACCGAAACCGACACAATGATCGTCATCAGCAGGACCATGTCATACAACGATTCGACCGAGGTAGCGACCGCGCTCGACAGCGTTGAGATATACAAGGGAGAGATGACCGCCTACTGCCGGAAAGCAGACTACCATCTCGAATCCGATATCGCCGAGCTGCGGATCGACCCGAAGATATTCTACAATGTCCACACGCTGACCGGCGATTCCGTCGACCTGTGGTTTTTCGAGGAGCGGCTGCGGGGAGTAACTGTCGTGGGCCATGCGCGCGGCGTGCATCGCGACGACGGCGACGACGATACGATTATCACCACGGTCGAGGGAGACAGCCTGTATATGTCGGTCCGCACCGACGGTTCGCTCGATACGATATGGGTGTACGGCAATACGCATTCGAGTTACTACCTGACAAGCGATCCCGCATCAGCCAACGAGGCGACCGGCAAGGTGATGATCCTCTCGTTCGGGGACGAAGGACAGGCCGAGCACCTGCGCATCTACGGCAACGCGACCAGTACGTACTATGTCGACGAC
>WJMI01000150.1 GCA_014728015.1 Chitinivibrionales bacterium
GCATTGTCGCGTGACGAGGCCACCTTGATTTCGGGAAAAATATATCGCATGGGATCGACCGGCTTGCCCTCGCGCCAGATTTCATAGTGCAGATGCGGGCCGGTGGTCAGCCCGGAGATGCCTACGGTCGCAATCACGTCACCACGCTTTACGTGCCGGCCCCTGGCAACCTTGACCGTACCGAGGTGGGCATATACCGTGGTAAAGCCATACTTATGGCGGATGCGAATGCGACGTCCCCACCGCCGGTGCGATTCCACCACCGTAACCGTTCCCGCAGCCGTGGCAAGCACCGGCGTCTCCCGCTTCGCCGCGAAATCCACGCCGGCGTGGAGCTTCATTCTTCCCGTAAAGGGGTCGCGCATTTCGCCGAATCCCGCGGTCACCGCATGTTCATCAACCACCGGCGCGATAACGGGAATGTCCGCAAATACCGACTCCCGGCCGGCCGCGCGATCCGCGAACCGGGCATACAGCCGTTCGGTACTCTCGACATACTCTGCAAGGCGATCGATGTGCCTGACATCCAGGTCCCCGTAGTCCTCTTCAGAAGCCGTGTCCCCCTGCCAGGCAATGCCGGCGATCCGGTCGATGGATGCTCTCTGCGTCTCGAGTTTTTTCAGCTTCCCGTCGAGCAGGTGCAGCTGCCTGCGCATCCCGTGAATCCGCTGGAGCAGCTTCTGGTTCTGCTCCGCAAGGTTTTTCTTCTGGTTCTGTTCGACACTGTCGAGTGTCGGGCCGCTAAACGGAATGAACAGGCCGGCAAACCCGGCCAGAAAAAACAGGAGCAGAAGCACAAGGACCACAATACGGAACCGCACTACGCGGACCCGTGCCCCTTTCGGGGGAATAACCAGGACGGATTTCTGCCGATGCGGCATCAGACACCCGTGACTTCTTCGTCTCCTGTCGCGGCCTCGGCCTTGTTGGCCTTGGCCTCTTCGCTCGCGGCCCGGATTCTCTCATCAATCGCCACGAGTTCTTCCCGCAAGCCCTTGATGTTCTCGAGAGCCCGTTTTACCGTGAGGTCGTTCTCGATCTCTCCGCCTTTGCCATCGACAATCAGCTCAAAGGCGCGCTCGCCCATGTCGACGAAATTGCGTTCGATCTTGCGCTTGGCCGCCATCTCTTCGATCTTGAGCTTGCCGACCTTGGTGTACTCTTCGATTTTCTCCATCGACAGGGCAGCGCCATCCTTCAGACTCCGCTTGATTCTTTCCCAGACCTGATCCATTTCCATTGGTCCCTCCCGGGGATGAGTATTGTTTGTATACAAACCTTCGCGCGCGCCAGCTGAAAGAGCGCCGCGCCGTTTTGCTGTACGGGCGTGCCTAAAATACATAGGATCCCGCCGTCGCCTCCACGCTTTCCGGGCCGTGCCCGCTTTTTGCCCGGTTTCACTGTCGGTTGTATTTTGACCACACCCATGCATGCTTCAGCGGCACTCCTTATCGGTCACTCCCACTCGGGAAAGAGCCCGCTCGGGCGGCATATCGAGCGCGCCGCGCGGTACCGTCCTCAACGCATCTACCATCTGGATTTCGGAGAGCTTCTCAGGAATGTTGCGCGCGGCATGTCTGTGCCGGGGCTGGATACGAACGATGCTCTGTTCGTGCGTTCTATCCTCGACGGCACGCTGCTGGATGCAAAGCACTTCCCGATCGCCGGCGCCCTCCTCGACTGGTTCCTCGGCTCGGTTGGCTTCGATCCGCGCGCCCATGTGCTTCTCCTGAACGGCTTCCCGCGCACCCGCGCGCAGGCCGCCTACGCCGACGCGTACGGCATAGCCATGCGCTTGCTCATCCATTGCGACTGCTCCGCGGAATCCGCCTGGAAACGAAAACACCTGGCCGCGGCGGGCGCCGGGCACGAAGACCGCGGGGGACGCGGGGATGATGACCCGGCGATTTTCGGCAAGAGAATCGTTTCGTTCGAGCAGGACACGCTTCCCCTGGTAGAGTACTACCGGTCGCGCGGGACACCCGTTTTGCGCATCCCGGTAGACGAAGACACGACTCCGCGGGACATGTACGATGCAGTTTCCGCCCCACTTGAGGCAATTGCCGGGCCCGTTCCCCATGACGTTTCCGGGAGGGCGGCGCCGTGAGCGCGCGTACCGCCAGGTGTTTTCTTCTTACCCACAGCTACCGTGATCGCAGCGGCAGGCTCGAGATAACACTGTTCGCCCGGGCCGCCGGCGGCGCGGTCGTCAAGGTCGTGGTGGACAGTTTCCAGCCGCCGTTCTTCGTGCCGCGCGAGACGCCGGCCGACGTCACTCGACCGGCCGCCGCGCGTACGGGCCTTCCCCTCAAAACCATGCACGGCGCGCGGGTTGACTGCTGCTACTTTGCCACCTACCGGGATCTGCAAAACAGCGCCCAGAAGCTGCGCGGCCGCGGATTTCGACCGCTCGAGTCGGACGTGCACCCGGTGGAGCGCTATCTCATGGAACGCATGGTCTGCGGAGGCATGCGCGTGAGCGGCAGCCCTCGCGATCGGGACGGCATGCTCGTGTTCCGCAATCCAACGGTGCGCGGTGATGACTGCGATGCCGCGCTGCACGTTCTGTCACTCGACATCGAGACAAACGCCGAAACCGGCTCCGTGTACAGTATCGCCTGCGACGGAGCCGCCAGGATCGTATTCATGATCGGCGACGCACCCGATGCCGGCGCGACCAGGTACTGCCCCGATGAATCGCATGTGCTCGCACGCTTCATCGACCATGTCCGCGCCGAAGATCCCGACGTGCTTATCGGATGGAACGTGCTCGACTTCGATCTGGCCGTTCTTCAGAAGCGATGTCTGGCTCTGGGTATCGCGTTCGACATCGGCCGCGAAGAAGGCGCGCGCATTCTCGAGCCGTCGGGCGAGGCAAACCGGCATGTTGCCCGCATACCGGGCCGCGTGGTGCTCGACCTGCCAACCATCCTGCGCGCGTATCACCAGCCCTTTGACGAGTACTCCCTCGACTTCGTGGCGGGTGAGGTGCTCGGCGAGCACAAGGACATCGAACTCTCGGGCCAGGCCAAGATTGACGAGATCAACCGGCTGTTTCGCGAGGACAAGGAAGCGCTGGCCGGCTATAACCTGCGGGATGCCGTGCTCACGCGGGCCGTGTTCGATGCGTGCCTGGTGCTCCCCAACGCGATCGAGCGTTCGAAACGCAGCGGACACCTGCTCGATCGGGTCGGCGGAAACGTCGCGGCATTCGACTACCTTTACCTGCCGCGACTGCACCGCGAGGGATACGTTGCCGGGGATGTGGCCGATGTTGTGCCCCCGCACGCGCCGCTTCCAGGCGGGTATGTCATGGAGTCCACCCCCGGCATCTACGAAAATGTACTGCTGTTGGACTTCAGGAGTCTCTACCCGTCAATCATCATGACATTCGGGATCGACCCTCTGGCGCATGCGGTTGACGGCGACGACAGAGTGCAGGGCCCGGCCGGACCGTCGTTCGCACGCGAGAAGTCCATCCTGCCGGCAATCATCGCCGATCTCATGGCCGCGCGCGGCGAGGCCAAACGCACGGGTAATACATCGCTGTCACAGGCAATCAAGATACTCATGAACAGCTTCTACGGAGTGCTGGGCACGACCGGATGCCGGTTTTTCTCCTTCGAACTGGCATCGGCCATCACGGGGACCGGGCAATACCTTCTTCGAACAACCCGCGCGCAGATCGAACAGACGACGCCGTATCAGGTGCTCTACGGTGATACCGATTCCCTGTTTGTGCTTCTCGGCGAAGGGATGGCATCGCGCGCGAAAGAAACCGGAAATCAGATCGTTGCCAGAATCAATGCGTGGCTTTCTCAGCATGTAAAGGAACGATTCGATGCCGATTCCGCGCTCGAGCTGGAATTCGAGACGCATTTCCGTCATTTCTTCATGCCCACTATCCGCGGCAGCTCCCAGGGAAGCAAGAAGCGATACTGCGGCGCAATCGACGACGGCGGCGGCCTGCGGCTGGTTTTCAAGGGGCTCGAATCGGCACGCTCCGACTGGACCGAGCTTGCCAAACGGTTCCAGCACGAGCTGTTCATGCGGGTGTTCACCGGCACGCCCGTCGAGGACTATATCGTCCGCTTGGTTGACGAGGTCAGGCAGGGCGCGCACGACAATCTGCTGGTCTACCGCAAGGGCATCCGCAAGCGGCTTGCCGACTACGCCGGCCACGCCCCCCCGCATATCCAGGCCGCTCGCATGCTCACGGGACGTCAGCCGTCGCGCATTTCGTATGTCGTTACCGTCGACGGCCCGCAGCCGGTTCAGATGGCCTCCTCACCGCTCGATTACGACCACTATATCAACGCCCAGCTTCAGCCGGTTGCCGAATCCGTTCTCGAATGGCAGGGAAAGAGTTTCGATGCAATCCTTTCGGGACAGCAGGACCTGTTCGGCGGGACACCGGAGACATGAATCCCGGAAGGCGGGATGCCTGGATGGCTGCGGAAAGGTCGTACGGAGCCGGGCGGCGCTAGCGCTTGAACGCGGACCTGATGTCCCGGCCGATATTGCGGAACACATTGCGCATGGCCCGGCGGGTAATGCGCGAGTCAAGACGGACGCGCGGATTGTCAAACGTACCCGTGACCCTGCAGGAAAACATCCGGCGGTCATTTTCAGCCGGCAGCAGCGAATTCCACGCAAGGGAGCCGAGAGTGTCCTCGTACTTCGACTCGAGTGTACCGGTTACGTCAAATTCAAAGTACCCGTTTTCGATGACCCAGCCGGTGGCGTCGAGGTCAAGCGGATGCCCGCTGCCGGTGACTTCCGGGCACATGGCAATCCCGTTTTCCAGAGAAATGCCGCCGGTGATACTGTTGAACCGAAGTCGCGAGAGCTGCGGTACGGTCAGCGATATGACGATGCTGGAGAGTACGGGAATCCGGTCAGCGGTCACCCTGCGCAAGACGAACGCGCCGCGTCCCTCAAGGGAATCCGCATCCAGCGGGCATTGGGAGAAGGTCATCGAAAGGTCGCCCGTGCCGGAGAGCGTGCCGTCGCGGCCGGGGGACGCCCCATACATCTCCGCAAGATCGACGTTCTTAATCGCAAGTGCCCCGCGCAGGAGCACGCCGCGGTGCGCGGCAATCGCGCATTTCCCCGAAAGCTTCCCCCCGTAGACGGCGCCGCCAATCTTTCTGACCGTAATCTGCCGGTCCTCGTAATGGGCCTTGACATCGGGATTGATTATTCGCCACACTCCCCATGCGAGCGTGTCGCCGCGCACCCGGATGCCGATATGCACGGGCAGTTTTGCACGGATGGCTGCGCGCAGATCCAGACCGTGCAGCTCGGCCGGTGTCTCCCCGGCGCTGCTCATCCGGCAGGTGGCGCCCTCGAGACTGACGGCGCGTATTCCGGGCAGAACCGCGGCTTCGCCGTAGTCGCGGGACCCACGCTCGCGCCCGCGCCGGGCCGAGAGCGGAACACCCCGTCGGGAGGGAAAGAACTGATCGAGCACACCGGCGAATGTCTTGCGATGCATGAGGATATACAGCAGGCGGAAGCTTACGCCCGCGCGCGGCGCCTTGATTTCAAGGGAACCGCCGCCGGGGAACCGTTTCACGCAGCGAACGTTCGTGAGCACGGCCCCGCGCCACAGCGAGAGACCCATACCCTGCACGGCGCAGGTATCGAGACCGCTTCGGACCAGTATGGCCTCGGTCTTTTCAACCAGCCCCGGATTGCTGAACGGGATGAATCCCGCCGCGATGATCCCGATAACAAGGAGCAGCGCCGCGCCGATCAGGCGTTGGGCCAATCGCAGGGGGCCGGGAAGTCGCGTCCGCCGTTTCATGCCATTTGCTAAAATACGTATTCCTGGCCGCGCCGGCTGCGGAATGCCCGCATGCAGCATGCATGGCCGGGTGAAGAATAAACTATTTTCTCTGTTTGCATGTGCGACTGATTCTGTCCTTCCGGGCCCGCGGCATTCATGGCAACCAAATCGCCTAAAAAAACCATTCTGATTATCTCGGCGGACACGCCCTTTCTCAACCTGATCCGCGACAACCTCTGTCTGCAGGGATTTGAAACGAACGTCGCCCGGACCTACTCCGATGCCTTCGCTGCCGCCGACAAGACACCGCCGGACATCGTATTCTGTGATATCGAGAATACGCCCACCCAGGAGATGGACTTTGTCAGCTATCTCAAGAGCCGGTCGCCGGCGACCGAAATTGTGGTGCTGACCGGCATCGATGAAATAGAAGATGCCACGTACGCGCTGCGGAACGGCGCATCGTTCTATCTGCTCAAGCCGGTCGACTGCGCGCATCTCAAAACAGTGGTGGAGAAACTCTCGAGCCGGGCCGACCGCAACCGCGAGCATATCGAACTCGAGCAGCAGCTCCTTGCCGACCTGATGGGTACGAACAAGGCCATGCAGAAGATGCTCAAGCTGGCCATCAAAATCGCGCCCACCATGTCGACCGTGCTTATCGAGGGAGAAAGCGGCACCGGGAAGGAATTTTTCGCGCGGATCATTCATCGCATGTCACAGCGCTACGAAGGGCAGTTCGTGGCCATGAACTGCGGCGCCATACCCGACACCCTGTTCGAAAGCGAGCTGTTCGGGCATCGCAAAGGTGCATTCACGGGCGCCGACCGCGACAAACCCGGGCTGGTCGAAGAGGCGCACATGGGCACGCTGTTTCTCGATGAGGTCGGGGAGCTGTCGCCTGCCGCGCAGGTCAAGCTGCTCCGGTTTCTGCAGGAGCGCTCGTTCAACCGTGTCGGCGAAACAAATTACCGCCGCGTCAACACACGGGTGATCGCGGCAACCAACAAGGTCCTGGCGAAGCAGGTCCGGGAAGGACATTTCAGGGACGACCTGTTTTATCGGCTCAACATCTTTTCGCTCCGGCTGCCGCCCCTTCGTGAGCGCAAGGAAACCATTCCCAACCTGGTGCGCCTGTTCGTGCATCGCAACAACAGCCTGCTGGGAAAAAACGTAGGCAGGATCTCACGCGCCGCAGAGGTGGTGCTCGCGAATTATGACTACCCCGGCAATGTGCGTGAGCTGGAGAATATCATCGAGCACGCGGTCGTGCTTGCCGAGGGAGACGAGATTACCGAACGGGAGCTGCCGGAGTCCATGTTCACCGGCCGCCTGCTCCTGTCCGCGCCGACAGGCCCTGCCGGCGACCGTTCCCCGGCGGACATCCCGCCGCTCTCCGAAGTCGAGAAACAGCATATCACCGCGGCGCTCAAGCTCCTCGACTACAACTACTCCGAGACCGCCAAGAAACTGGGCGTATCCCGCTCGACCCTGTGGCGCAAAATCAAGTCCTACGGCATCGAAACGCCCGCCAAGGGGAGCGACCAGTGAAGATTCGCGTCTACTACGAGGACACCGATTTCGGCGGAGTGGTATACTACGCCAACTATCTCAGGTACATGGAGCGAAGCCGCACCGAATATCTGCGCGAGCGGGGTGTCGACCTGCTCGATTATCACACCAGAGGTTTTCTGTTTGCCGTGGTCGAAGCGAACATCAAATACCGCAAACCCGCACGGTACAACGACCTTCTCGAAGTGCGGTCCGCCATCGCCGATTGTACCGCGGTCTCCATGACCTTTGACACCACAATCGAAAACGCCGCGCACGATCTCCTGGTGCGCGGGGCGGTCAAGCTTGCCTGTATCTCAACCGACGGCAAGGCCCGGAGGATCCCACGGGAGATTCTTGAGGTGCTGAAGTAGAACGCCCGAAGCTCGAACGCCGAAAGGCCGCTTTGCCTAGAACCGGTCTTTGCGTTTTCGCAGCTCCGCGAATACCTGCGCGTCGGTGGCCCTCTCCATTCCCAGGGCTTTCTTCATCGAAGGATCGCCGGCGCGAAGAAAGGGGTTGGTCATTCTTTCGAGCCCCATCGGCGAAGGCACGGCCGGCTCGCTGCGACCCGCCACGGACCGTATCTCCAGGAGTCGCTTGTTCACGGCATAGTTTTCCGGCTCAACGCGTACTGCAAACCGGAGATTCTCCTCGGTGTAGTCATGACCGGGATACACGAGGGTGTCATCGCCCAGCGCCGCGATCTTTTGGAGCGAGCGCCACATGGTTTCGGCGCTGCCCCCGAACAGGCGGCCGCACCCCGCCACGAACATGGTATCGCCCGTGAAAACCGCATGCAGCGCGGGCACGTGATAACTGATATCGCCTGCAGTATGACCCGGCGTCTCCAGGGCGCGCACTTCGTACGAGCCAATCGCCCATGTCGCACCCTCGCGCGCGCGCTCATCCACGCCGCCCGATAGTCCGCCCCCGGACGGACCGATGACGCGGCACCTGGTTTCCCGCTTGAGCGCGGCGGCGCCGGCCGTGTGATCGCCGTGCATGTGGGTCAGCAGTATGTGCGAGAGGGAGAGGCCGTGTTGTTGAAGGAACCGGGAAACCGGATGCGCATCGCCGGGATCCACGACCGCCGCAGCGCGGCCATCGGCCAGCACATAGGCGCAGTTATCGGCGCCGATGCGGACGGCGGCTATTGACATTAGGGGTGTCTCTCAATACCTGAAGGAAAATGACACAAGCATCCGGTGAAGAGCATGGCGTTCGTCTATGGCGTTGCGCCAGTCCGGGCTCCCGGCGCTGCTTCCCCAGAAAGAATATGCGTAGCTTGCCTGCAGCGACAGGTAGTTTTGCAGGACTGCGCCCACGCCGCCCGTCACCTGGTGCACATCGCTGGTATAGTCGACCGTCACATTGCTTTCTTCCAGGGCATTGTCCCACTCGATTTGATAGGGGACGAAATCCGGCTCGTGCCATGCATAGCCAGCCCGCACGACAAGAGGCGTTTGGGGGATCGGAGCTTCGACTCCGCCCGACAGGCCGACCCGCCAGTATGCCTGCGGCGCATTGCGGCGCGCGTCGGGAAACGGCGACCGGAAATCGCTTTCGGTGGAGACTGTCATGAACGGCAACTCGATTGCCACGCCCGCGGCTCCGGAAACCGACGTGGTAATCGTAGCCTCGTCGTCGAGCTCCTCGTAGAGCGTGCCATAGTACTGCTCCCGGAACGTGTACGCCTGATACATGCGAATGTATTGCGGCGCGACCAGGCGTATGCCCGCGCGAACGATACCGGAAGGCGCGTAGAGAAGTCCCATCCGCGCGTCCACGCCGCGATACCTGCGCCGGATCTCCTCGATATGATCCTGGAACAGGTAGGTGCTCCCGTTCTCCTGCTTGTACGTCTCGAAAACATACGATACGTATTCCCTGCCCAGAATGGGAGAAAGCGTTACGCCCAATCCCAGGGAAGGCGCTATCTGCCACCCGACGGCCAGATTGATCAGGGAAAGAGACCCGTGCCCGCGAGCGTCGGCCTCGGCGAAATAGACCTGCTGTCCCGATTCGATAACATCGCGTATGGGCTGTCCCTGGGCATCGGTACCGATTGTGTAATAGCCTTCCCTGCCCGCGCCAGTGTATGTGTCCCACCCCTGGTATCTGAAGACATTGTCAAGCCGGTAGGGCGAGCAGAAACCAACGGCAAACGCGAACCCGCCTTGCGATGTTGGAATCGACCTGAGCAGTCCTGCGTGGGTGATCAAGAGACGCTGGCTGGATGCGTCGCTGGTGGTTGTGCCGAATTCCGTTTCGGCCTGGCTGCGCATGGCCTCAAGTCCGATGCGCACTTCACGAATGGGCGTAAACGCGATGCCCGCGGGGTTCCAATAGACAGCGGTGTAATCGTTGGCAAGCGCCGTGAAGCTGTTTCCCAGGGCCAGGGCGCGCGCGCCGACACCTCGCGCAGTGAACAGGGGATTGTCCGCGCGGGCCAGCCCCGGCGCGATCAGGGCCGCAGCGGTCACGGCCGTCACGAGGCGCGTGATTCGAATGGCCGGTATTCTCATCGCGACCTTCCATGGCGACGCCGCGGGGGCGGCGAGTACGTGCGCTCGGTCGTGTCACCGGCGGCAGGTCCCGGTGATGGCTCCCGGACGGCGGGATCGCCCGCCGGATTCTCGTCGCGCTGTTCGCCGGCACTCTCCCGTGCCGGCGCCTTGGGGAGCTTCACGGATTTTGCCGCGGGACGCGGGCCGGCGACCCCGGACTCGCTGGTTTTTACGGAACCCCCGCTCCGCCCCCGCGTGCCCGAAGGCGCCGGCGCCCGGCCCGGCGTTGACGGCTGTGCCGGTCCTCCGGATGATCCACTGCCGTAGTATCCGTGGCGATAGTAGGCGTTGCAGTATTCCCAGCAGTAGCGGCAGTGCGGATGATAATGAAGATGATACGGGCAATGGCAATTATATCGCGAGTACCGTGAATAGTCGGTGTACCACCAGGGATAGTCATGGTAGTAGTACCAGTCATCATCGTAGTACGTGTCATAGCAGCGCAGCCTGGGGCGGCCGAACAGATCGCGCTCCCAATAGCAGACTTCGCGGTCCCTGATCTCTACCGTGTCGACCTGACGCACGACTTTCACGGTATCCCCGGATGAATCCACCACTGTTTCCGTTTGTTCGGCGGGCAGGGTGGCGGGACGGTCAAGTGTCGCAAACCGGGTGTAGCACCCTGCGAGAAGCAGATTCCCGGCAACGAATACCAGCGCCAGCTGTACGTATCGCATATGCATTGTGACCTCATTCCCCTTCTCCTGCTGGAAAAGGGGAAGAACTACGTGGTCGCCTTTTCCCCGCCGGGCGGACCTTTCCGCCGATGCGTTCGGGCACTCAGCCACATAAGCGGGACAACTTGTACCTCATGCGCATTACCCCAAAATACAACCCTCAACAGGACCTCTGGGATTACGCGCGCTCACAACCGATTGTTGCATTGCGTGGTATGCAGTATTTTCCTGCCATGAGCACGCACTGTTCCCGGCAGGTTCTATCGAAAAGTGCCGGGTGCTCAGCCTACCCCAATGAAAGGACCCGCGATGAAATCCCGGAAACTCGCGACCACCCTGTTGTGCGCATTGCTGGCGGCCGGCGCTGCCGGCGCAGAGACCATGCTGAGCCTGAAGATGGGCCCGGCCTGGCCCAAGGAGCTTCGGGAGAACAATACCGAAGAAGGCATCACGGCATGGGAGCCGTCACTCGAAATAGGCGCCCTGTTCGATCAGATTGTGGGTATCGGCCTCGACCTGGAGTTCCAGTGGAAAAGGAGAGTCGATGATTCCACGTATACCGATAATTCCACCACGCCGCCTACCACGGTGACAGCCGTCGACAAAGTCGAGCGGTTCTTCATGTTTCCACCTTCGTTTTACCTGCTGGTCGACCCGGTCCCGCATCTTATCGTCCATCCGGTGATCAAGGGACAAATCGGCATGACCCTTTTGTACTACAGCAACAAGTGGTTCGAGGATGGCGACGAGAAAAAGTCGCCTGACACCGGGCTCTACTACGGCGTGTACGGCAAGGCCGGGGCTGATGCCCTCTACGATCTCGGTGAAACCGCGAGCGTATTCGTCGGGTTCGAGTTCCAGTTCGGCAATGCCCGCCATAAAAAAGACGACTCCGAGAACGAGTACTACCGGAAACAAATCTATGGCCCCGGCATCCGCATGGGTTTTCGTTTCCTGATGTAGGCCTGCATGAGAATTGTGCTCCAGCGCGTGAAGCAGGCCCGGGTTCGCATCGACGATGCGGTTGTGGCCTCTATCGGCCCGGGCATCCTGGTGCTGCTGGGTGTGCACGCGGGTGACACGCCCGACCAGTCCGCGTTTCTTGCGGCGAAGTGCGCCGATCTCCGAATATTCCCTGACAGCGAGGGAAAGATGAATCGTTCCGTTACGGATACTAGGGGGCAGGCCCTGGTGGTGTCCCAGTTCACTCTGTACGGCGACTGCCGCAAGGGACGCCGCCCCAGCTACACTCAAGCAGCGCCGCCCGCAAAAGGCGAAGAACTGTACGAACGCTTCGTGGAACAGCTCAAGAACCATATTCCCGATGTCCAGACCGGCAGGTTCGGCGCCATGATGGATGTCGAGCTTATTAATGACGGCCCTGTTACGCTCATCCTCGACAAGGAGGCGCCCCGATGAAGTTTCGCGCACTCTGCATGCTGACACTGGCGCTTGCCACGCTCTGTTTCGCGCAGGAACCGCCCGCAGAACAACCGGCCGCGGCCAAGGACAATACCTGGAAACTATCAATCAACGCGAACGGGCTCCTTTCGCTCAACACCTATAGTAACAACTGGACCGGCGGAGAGGCCGGCTCGGTGTCATGGGCGGCCAGGCTCGATGCCGAGGCCGAGAAGCAGCTTAAGGCGAAGCTCAATACGCGCAACACGCTGAAGCTCGCATTCGGTCAGACCAAGGTGCAGGATGCCGACAGTAAGAAATGGAGCGCGTTCGAGAAATCCACCGACCAGATCGACATTGAGACCATGTGGCGCATCACCTTGAAAGGCAAGGTCGATCCCTACGCGGCGGTGCGATACGAGAGCCAGTTCCTGGATCTCAGCGACTCGATGCGCGATCGTTACGGCAACCCGATCAATCTCACCGAGACCGTGGGCGGCGCGGCCCGGCTGGTTGAAAAAACGCGCACTACCTGGCTGGCCCGCCTGGGCGCCGGCGCCCGCCAGCTTATCGATCGGGACCGGCTTCAGGAAGACTTGACCAGGGAAACCGATGTCACCTACGACGGTGGCCTGGAATTCCTCACCGAGCTGAAGGC
>WJMI01000151.1 GCA_014728015.1 Chitinivibrionales bacterium
CCAGGACATTTGCCACGGCCGAGAGTTTTGATGCCGTTTTCAAGCAGACGCTCGAGATCCTGTCTCAGAAGCTCAAGGCGCGATACTACGGTGTGTTCTGGCTCAATGCCGAGGGTGATGCGTTCGAATTTCGCCACGGCAAGGGGTACAAGCCCGGGCTGATGTCGGCAATTCCTGTCAGCGGGAGCCTGATGGGGGAATGTCTCTACGAGAAGAGGGTCGTCTGGGAGCCGAAGCTTCGGGAGCGAAGCGACCATATTCCGCTCAACCAGGAACCCGCCGAATACAATGTATTGTGCGCCCCGCTCGTGTTGCTGGGCAAGGACACGGGCGTGGTGCGTCTTGCGAATATCGATCCGGCATCGGTCGAGGCCGGCCGTCGCGTGCTGGAGGACGTGCAGCCGCTTCTGGTGGCCAGTCTCGAACGGTTGCTTCTGTACCAGCGCACCGAGCGGGCGCGCAAGGGCCTGGAAGCCAGCCTGGCGATATCCAAGCTTCTGGAGGACACGCTTGTCGAGCGGGAGATACTGAAGACGCTCGGGGCCCAGGTACCGCGGCTGTTCAAGTGCGCGGCATGCGTGATTGCCATTCTGGATCAACAGCGCGCGCCGAAACCGGTGTTTTCGTATCCGGACGGCTTCGCTATCGGCGGGAGCCCGGCATCCAGCACGGTGTATCTGGGTAACCTGCTGCTGGCCTTTCCGCAGGGTGCGGGGCTGGTGGAGGAGATCCACCGGGACAAGCGCTGGTCATGGCCCGAGGCGCGCGCGCGATCGTTGTGTTGCGCGCCGTTGCGTATTCGCGGCATGCTCCGGGGAACAATCATCGCGCTGAGCCCGCCCGACGAAACCTACGATGCTTCGCACGCCAGCATTCTGCGGCTGGCTGCCGCGCAGACGTCAATGACTCTCGAGCGCGCCGCGCATCTTCGTCAGCAGGAGGACCTGGCCCGCCTGGACGGGCTCACCGGTCTTCTGAATCACCGGGTGTTCCAGGAGACGGTTCGCGAGGAGGTGGAGCGGTGCCGCCGGTACGGCCGTCCGCTGTCGCTGGTCATGCTCGATATCGATCATTTCAAGAGATTCAACGATACGCACGGCCATCCGGTGGGCGATGAGGTGCTGCGCATGGTCGCGCGCACGCTTCGCGGGTTTATCAGGCGGACCGACAAGGCGTTCAGGTACGGCGGCGAAGAATTCTGCCTGCTGCTTCCCGAGACGATACTGTCCAACGCGGCGCTGATTTCCGACCGGCTCCGTCAGAAGATAGCGAAGAACCGTACGGTGAGGAACCTCAGTGTGACCATCAGTCTCGGCGTAGCCGAGCTCGGTGCCGGGGGAGGAGCGGAGTCTCTTGTCGAGCGGGCAGACCAGGCGCTGTACCGCTCCAAGGAAGCGGGCCGGAACAGGGTGAGCACGGCATCGTAGGATGCCGCGCGGCGGTCGAGGCGTGTTTACGGCTGGATGCAATGCCCATTTTTCAGGAGCTGATATGAGCGCGGATTCCGGAAGGCCGATCAGGAGCAGGCAAAGTGAGGCGCAGTTGAAGAAGGCGGTTGCCGATCTCGAGAAGACGGTCAGGTCATTGCTTGACAGCGAGGAAAGGTACCGGACCCTGCTTGCCCTGGTGCCGGACATTGTGTACAGCGTGGACCCCAGGGGCAATTTCACGTTTCTGAGCAGGTCGATTCATTCACTGGGATACGAGCCCGCCGAGCTCATGGGAAAGCATTTCAGCGCAATCGTCCATCCGAATGACATTGAGCTGTGCGCGCGTGATGAGGTACTGGAACGCTATCGCGGCATGATCACCGGCGATGAGAACGCGCCCAAGCTGTTCGACGAGCGCCGCACGGGCAAGCGAATGACCCGCGGACTGAAGGTACGGCTGGTTCGCGCGAGTGGCCGCGAGGCGGTTTCGCGGGGCGGCGCGCCGGATGCCGGAGCAGTGATGTATGCCGATGTCACGGCGACGGGCCGCTACAGCACCGACGTATCGGAGCGGGACAAGGAGTTTCTGGGGACGGTCGGCGTGATCCGGGACATCACGGCGCAGCGGAACGCGGAGCAGGAGCGGGCCCGTCTCGAAGAGGAGCTTCGCCAGGCACAGAAGATGGAGGCCGTGGGACGGCTTGCCGGCGGCATCGCGCACGATTTCAACAACATGCTCGGCGCCATTTCCGGATATGCCGAGATGATTAAGAAGAAGTTCGGCATTGACAATCCCAAGCTGGACAAGTACGCCGATACGATCCTTTCGGCCGCGCGGCGTGTCGCCGATCTGACATCGAAGCTGCTCGTGTTTGCCCGCGTGAGCAAGGTAGAGATGATAGAGACCGACCTGCATAAGGTCGTCGATGATGTCGTGATGCTTCTGGCGCGCACGGTCGAGAAGAACATCGCGATACGCCAGCGGCTCGATGCATCAGCGTCCTTGGTTCTCGGCGATCGCTCGCAGCTTCAGAGCGCCATACTGAATATCGCGCTCAACGCGCGCGATGCCATGCCGGAAGGCGGCGAGCTTCTGTTCGGCACCGATATCGTCACGCTGGATGCAAAGTACATTGAACAGCAGACGTATTACTTGAAGCCCGGCTCGTACCTGCTGCTCACCATCGACGATACCGGGGTCGGCATGGACGAGAGCACGCGCGCGCGCATCTTCGAGCCGTTTTTCACGACCAAGGAAACGGGCAAGGGAACGGGCATGGGACTGGCAAGCGCCTACGGGACGGTGAAATCGCACAACGGGTATATCAACATCTACAGCGAGGTGGGCCATGGGACCTCGGTAAAGGTCTACCTTCCGCTTTCGCCCGACGCCGTACCGCCGGCGGAAGGCATTCAGGAAGACCAGCCGGTGGCGGGCAGCGGGCACATTATGGTGATTGACGATGAGGAGTACATGCTCAACGTATCGCAGGAGATGCTCTCTGACCTCGGATACCGGGTCACCACGTGCCGCAGCGGCGCCAGGGCAATCAAGCTGTTCGAGACCATGCATGAACAGATTGACCTCGTGATAGTAGACATGATCATGCCGGAGTGTACCGGCAGGGAATGCCTGAAGGGGCTTCGCGGGATAGATCCGGGCGTCCGCGCGGTCCTGGCCACGGGATACAGCATGAATACCGAGGTAAAGGAGCTTCTCGGCGAAGGGTTCGTGGAGTTTATCCAGAAGCCGTTCACCGGCGGGAAGCTTTCGCAGGTTGTCGCAAAGGCGCTTCGCGGGCGGTAGCTCCCGGCGCATTCCGGGTGTCGATATTCGCGTTCTTTCCCCCTTGACATCCGCTTACCCCGTTAGTAAAATCAGACGGCAGACCAAATGGTGCTTGGCTGACGTCGGCGCGTTCCCCGCGCGCCTTTCACAGGGGATCCCATCATGCAACGCACACTCGCCCACGCGTCATACGACGTATTCAAGCTTGACGATGATGTTACGGTTACGAAGGTCACGACAATCGGCAGGGAAGTCAGAGAGTTTGTCAGGTCGCACCCCGCTAAGGACCTTGTTCTCGATCTGTCGGGGACGAAGTTTCTCGATTCCAGCGGCCTGAAGCTCCTGATCAACATAGACAAGAACCTGAAGGCCGCGAACAGGAAATGCCATATCCTCAAGCCGTCTGCGGCGGCTGCCGGCATCCTTGAGGACACCAAGCTCACCAGGATCTTTTCTGTCATACATGATTGCAGCGATATCGCGCCGGGAGCGGTTTCCGGCGCGTACGAAGCGTATGCGTCGCATATCAGCATTGAGAACGGCGTGGGACGCGTGTCCTGTTCCTGCCCGGTGTGCTCGTCGCCGCACGTGATCGGTTTTCTTATCGATCCATCCGGGATTGCCTGGCGATGGGAGGATGAAAGCGTGATACCAGCGGGGGTTTGGGAAGACGGGGGCGAGCATCTGGATGTCATCTCCACACGCCCCGTGGTGTGCATGGACTGCTACGCGTGCTCGACGGATATTCGCCATTTCAATGCCACGGCGGACGGCGAGGTTGTGATTCCCGCGGCACTGGAGCCGGGGACTATTGCGGCGCTGGCAAAGGGCAACAAGAAGCGCAAGCAGATCATGGAGATCGGCAAGGCTATCGGTGACGTGTTTTTCGAGCATCCGCGCGGTCCCGAAGCCGCCTGCCAGGCCTATCTTCTGGCCGCGGAATGCGCGCGATCCATTCACGCGCAAAACGGAACTCCCTGTCCCTGGGCTTTGGGGAGCTGCTATTACTGGGCCTATGTGTATGCCAGTTCTTCCCGCAAGCAGGAGCTGCTGGATAATGCCCGCGCATGGCTCACGCGCGCGTTGCAGGATCGGCAGCACTACGACCACCTGGTGATGTCCGAGGCGTGTTTCATGCTGATGGTTGTGTCGTTCGAAGCAGGCAAAGACAAGGAAGCCGAAGCCGCCTACGGGGAACTGCGCGAGATGAACGGCGCGGTCCCCGGGGAATCCCCAACCAGCATTGATGATTCGCTGTTCTGGCTGTACGGCGCCGACCGGTACGTTTCCGCCAGATCCAAAACCGCCGATTGACATCCAATTCCCGCTTGTTCTCTCCATGCTGCAGACGCGCCGGGTGGCGTGACGGGTTCGCAGCAATCATTTTTCGAAGATAGTTGTCTTGCGTGATACCATTACCGGTGAAGGAGTATGCGTGCAAAACACAAAACTGGGTGCAAGCGGCATTGAGGTGACGAACATCGGGTTCGGGTGCTGGGCAATCGCGGGAGGGCCCACCTGGGGGACCCAGGATGAACGGGATGCCCTTGAAGCGATTCGCGCTGCGTATGACGGCGGCGTGACATTCTTTGACACGGCGGAGGCGTATGGTTTCGGCGCATCGGAGCAAATCGTTGGCAAAGCTCTTGCAGGGGTGCGCGGCCATGTGGTGATTGCCAGCAAGGTGATGGAGCGGAATGCCCGGGCCGCCGACCTGCGGGCGGCATGCGAGCGGAGCCTGAAAAACCTGAAGACAGACTACATTGATCTTTACCAGATGCATTGGCCGGCGCACGACGTGCCCGTTGTGGAGAGCTTTTCCGAAATGGAAAAGCTTCAGGAGCAGGGTAAGATTCGGGCCTATGGTGTATCCAATTTCGGAGTCAAGGACCTTGGTGATCTGCTCGCCGCGGGGTTTCGCCCGGTGACCAATCAAATTGCGTACAACCTGGTTTTCAGGGCTGTTGAATTCGATATTCTTCCCATGTGCCGCAGGGAGAACATCTCAGTCCTGGCTTATTCGCCCATCATGCAGGGGCTTCTGACGGGGAAGTGGGGGAAGCCCTCGGATGTGCCGGACGAGCGCGCAAGAACGCGTATCTATTCAGGCCGGAGGAGCTTGACCCGTCACGGGGAAGACGGCGCGGAGGAAGAGATATTCGAGGCTCTCGGCCGTATCGAAGAGGCGGCTTCACGACTGGGCCGATCCATGGGCGAGGTGGCGGTTGCCTGGGTGCTTGCCCGGGAGCCTGTGGTTGCCGCGCTGGTGGGCGGCAGGAATGCGGGCCAGGCTCGAAGCCTCCTGGGCGCATCGGATATAGACTTGTCGCCGGATACGGTCGAAGCACTTGCCCAAATCACCGGCGCGGTCAAAGAGCGGCTCGGCCCGAACGCGGATATGTGGAAGCCGGAATCTGAAACGAGGATTAGATAGCGGATGCGGGGTCGGACCAGGCTTTTCGACCATTTCCCAATGGGTTACATCTCTTGAACCGCTTAAAACTGCGCCTAGAGTGCATTTGTTCCGCCAGAATCAAACATGGAAGCCGTCCCATTCTGCAAATTTCCGCTTGATATCCCGCAACGACTGTTGTACAATGAAAAAAGCCGCACTGGGTGGGGCGCGCGGCGGTTCGCGTAACTAAGCTTCCCAAACCCGGCAAATTCCATAACCTCTTTAAGGGAGAAGAGCGATGCATCTCAAATCCTTGCTGGTTCTGTGTTGCGTTTCGTTTCTGTTCCTGTATAGCGGCTGTGATCTTCTGAATCTCGGCAATGACGAGGGGGATGACGGCGGTGACAATCAGCAGCAGGTTACGAAGGAGGAAGCGATCGACTCGCTGACGGCTATGGCATCGGACAGCGACGATGTTGACACGGGAAGCACGTATGACAAGCAGGGCGATAGGTATATCATCACCGATGAAAACGGGGATGAGATGGAGCTGTTCAATGTCGAGATCAAAGGGAACAAGCTCAGTTTTGACATCGAAGATACGTGGGAAGATAGCGGCGAAACAGTGGTGGAAACCCTCACGTTGACGTTCGAGCTTGTCGAAGGGCCG
>WJMI01000152.1 GCA_014728015.1 Chitinivibrionales bacterium
AGGCGGCATCATGGCCTGGCCGTACAAGCGCGAGAAATAGCTTTTCACAGCTTGCAGCCCAACAGGCATCGGGTCCGCGTGCCACGGCACGCGGACAACCTTTTGTCGAGCCGCCGGTCTGGTGCCAAAAAGGCCTGCACGACCGGTTGCGAAGGGCCTTCAAACCGTGCATGAATTCAGCATTGTAGAAAGCATTCTCGATACGCTGGGGGAACTGGCCGGAAAAAACCGCCTGGCACGGATTACCAGTGTCACGCTGACCATCGGCCGGCTTCGTCAGGTGGTTCCTGAGACGCTTCGTTTTGCCTTTGAGGCTGCTTCGAAAGATACGGTCGCGCATGGCGCACGGCTCGAGCTTGAGTTCGTGGATATCCGCGCGCGATGTACCACATGCGGCGCGAAATTTCGCGTGGAAAACAACTACTATATTTGCGGGACCTGCAACGGGACCAGTGTAGAACTCACGAGCGGAGATGAGCTGATCATCCAGAGCGTTGAAGGAGAGGAAGCATGAAGATTACGGTGATGAAGAACATCTTGAATGCCAACCAGAACAAGGCGGATGAAGTCAGGGGAGTGCTTGCCGCCAAAAGGGTGCTCATGGTGAACCTTATCGGTTCGCCGGGCAGCGGCAAGACCACACTTCTGGAGAAAACAATCGCGCATTGCGCCGGCCGGTTTGCCATCGCTGTTATTGAAGGCGATGTGGCCACCGATCGCGATGCCCGGCGCCTGCAGCCGCATAACGTGCCGATTGTGCTTATCAACACCGATGGGGCCTGTCACCTGGAGTCCATAAGCATTCAACAGGCGTTGGACACGTTCGACCTCGACACCATCGACATCGTGTTTGTTGAAAACGTCGGCAATCTGGTGTGCCCGGCGGAATTCGATATTGGCGAGTTCGGCAAGGTCGCGGTATGTTCGGTAACCGAAGGCGATGACAAACCCGAGAAGTATCCCCTCTTGTTTCGGGAAGCGAAGGCGCTTGTGCTGAACAAGATCGATCTCTGCGAATATACCGATTTCGACATGGATGCCTTTACCCAAAGCGTCACCATGCTCAACGGCACGATCCCGCAGATGCATATCTCGTGTCGCCGGGAGAAGGGGCTCGATACGTGGTTCGCCTGGCTCGAAGAGACAGCCGGCCGGGTATGCAGAAATCCCTGAACAGCTTGACAAAAGCCCAAAGCCTACGACAGCTGGGCCAGTTGGGCAAATGTTTGGGGCGAGGGATCACGAAAAAGCCTGTCGCAGATCCGGCAGGCCGCGGCGAGGTTCTCCCGCGCGCGGGGGGTCAGGTCCGACCCCAGTTCCCACTCCCATCCCTGCATCTCCAGCACATAGGCGGCTGGAGAACGACGGTAGAGCTCGCGGCACAGGGACAGCACGTGCGACGGCGCCATGGCGTGCGTGGTGAAACTGAGGCCGGCCGATGGTTGGAGACGTGAAAGGCGCGCACCTTCGATATCACTGTGCGTGGCATCGGCAAACACGACGATATCGTATCGGCTGATCGTCAGTGCATCTTCAACATTGAGCTGGTAGTTGCATTCGGTGTCGACCCCGGGGAAGCGCTGGTGAGCGACGTAACGCTCAAGCCCTGTTCCCAGCGCGTCATCGCCGCGCGCGGGATTGCCGATGCCATACAGCAGGATCGAGTATTCGGGCGCCGGGCTATTTTCTTTTACTGTCAATAACGTCCCCGCGTGAGTCGACGAGCGTTATTTCCAGCGGCATGTTGCCCATGGCGTGCGTAGCACAGCTCAGGCACGGATCATAGGCCCTGATTGCCACCTCTACGCCGTTGAGCATGGCCTCGGTGACTTCCGCTTTCCCGTCAATAGTATTCAGGGCCACCCAATTCACCGCTTCGTTCATGGGCTGATTGTTATTGGTGGTCGAGACGATCAGATTGCACATGGTAATCTGATCGTTTTCGTTGACCGCGTAGTGATGGAACAGCGTGCCGCGCGGCGCTTCGAGCAGCCCGACGCCCTGCTGCTGACGCGTGCCGGTTACTACGAGATCGTCCTTCTGCAGATCAGGATCGTTGAGCAGCAGCTCCATCATTTCGGCGGCATGAAGTGTTTCTATCAGTCGTGCCCAGTGATAGTGCATAGTCATGTTGTTGGGCTTGCCGCCCGTATAAGCGCGGAACTCCTCGAAATGCTTTTGGGCCCGGGGCGTGGCGATATAGTCGCAGGTATTGAGGCGCGCGAGCGGGCCCACGCGGTACCAGCCCTTTTTGGGACCGAGGCTGGTGAGATAGGGAAACTTCATATAGCTCCAGGAACGCACTTCCTCGGCCACATGATCGAGATAGTCCTGGGTGTCCACATCGTTGAGGATCTTCTTGCCGTGCGCATCCACCCCGCGCAGCACGCCGTGATACAAATCGAGCGCACCGTCGGGCGTAACCAGGCTGACGTGATTTGAATCGAATGCCGCGTAGGAGTCGATCAGGTCTTTGTGTTTTGCGTGATAGTCTTTGAACAGTGCCAGTGCGGCTTCGGACCAATCGATCATCTGGGCGATCGACAACTGCGGATTACCGTCAATGCCCTTGATAAACGCATCGCGCTCCTCGATGCTGAGGTTCTTGTTGATGCCGCCCGGTATGGCGCCCGTGCCGTGGATCTTCTTGCCGGCGGTGGCCTCGATGATCTCCTGACCGTACTTGCGCATGAGCACGCCCTGCACCGCCAGGTCTTTGTGCTTGAGCGCGACACCGATAACATTGCGTATCGCGGGATCGGCATCGATGCCGAAGAGCAGGTCGGGCGAAACCAGATGAAAGAAATGCAGAACGTGCGATTGGAATATCTGACCGTAGTGCATGAGCCGGCGCATCTTTTCCCCGGTCGGCGTCAGTCCATTGCCGGTGCCCGCCCCCACGATAACATCGAGGGCCTTTGCCGCCGCCAGATGATGGCTGACCGGGCAAATGCCGCACAGCCGCTGCACCAGCACCGGCGCTTCCCAGTACGGCCGTCCCTGCACGAAACGCTCGAAGCCGCGAAACTCCACAATATGCAGCCTGCTCTGTGTGATCCTGTTGTCGTCATCCATGCGAATGGTCACCTTCCCGTGACCTTCAACACGCGTTACCGGCTCGATTACAATTTTCTTAGCCATAGGTGCTCCATGCTCTGTCTGATGTCGAAATCCGGCGGCTGCGTTTCCGGGGCACTGTGCGCCGGCGCCTCTCGCCGTGTATCGATACTTGTGTGCTAGTCAAACTTGACAACTTCATACGGCAATTCCATCTCCTTGCCGGTCACCAGCGCCACCAGCGCGTTCCAGATCAAATCCGCCCGCGGCGGGCATCCCGGCAGAAAGTAATCGATCTTGACTACTTCGTGACACGGATACACCCGGTTGAGAATCATCGGGATATCGTCGTCGTTGGGCAGGATCTTGTTCGGGTTCGCGTTCTTGGTGGTCGGCGAATTGAGATAGGCTTCTGCCAGGCATTCGCCCACGGGGATATTGTTGCGCAGGGCGGGCAGCCCGCCCATGATCGCGCATTCGCCCACGGACACGAGAATGTTGCAGTGCTTGCGGAACGCCTTGAGCACGTGCGCGTTCTCGCTGTTGCATACGCCGCCCTCAATAAGGCCGATGTCGCATTGCCGCGAAAACTGTTTGATATCATCTATCGGCGATTTGTCGAATTCAACCAGCTCGATGAGCTGGAGAATGCGATCGTCGATATCCAGAAGCGACATGTGGCAGCCGAAACAGCCGGCCAGCGATGTTGTCGCTACAACGGGTTTTGCCATTGCTTCCTCCACATACTGTTTCAGGAACTCACCTGGTTTTCAATGCCAATGGGCTTCGTATCGTACTTGCGCTTGCCGATCGGGGTACTGAATCCCTTGCCCTTTTTGATTATCGCACCTACCGGGCATATATTCATGGCTTTTTCGGCAAGCTCATCGCTCATCGTCTTTGCCAGCTTGTCGTCGATGTTTATCATGGCCCGGTTGCCGCGGTTCGAAACGGCGAACAGCGCCTTACCGTCATCGGCGAAAATGGCCTTCACACAGCGCTTGCACAGGATGCAGCGGTTACGCTCGATTATCAGCTTCGGCGGCGTGGCATCGAGATCCCGCTGCGAAAACTCATACTCGAAGCGGGGCGCCATGAGCTTGAAACGATACGCGAGCGCCTGCAGGTCGCACGTACCCGACTTCTCGCATGAGGGGCAGAAATGATTGCCTTCGACAAAAAGAAGCTCGATGATGGTCTTGCGCATCTCGTTGAGCTCGGGCGTGTCGTTCTCGATGGTCATTCCCTCCGCCACGGGTGTCGTGCACGCGGCCATGGGACGGCCGTTCACGTTGACCGTGCAGACACGGCATGTCCCGGTGGGCGCGATCCCGTCGAAATAGCACAGGGTCGGGATGTACACGCCGTTGTCCCGTGCCGCCTCGAGAATAGTCCGGCCTTTTTCGGTCGCGTACTCTTTGGCGTCGATACTTATGCGTACTGTTTCGCTCATGCCCTACTCTCCATCAAAGTGTGGTGTTCTTCCGACAACGGCACATGATTCTTCCACGGCTGATTCGAGATCAAAACCCGGCTTGTACATGTCGTCGGAACTGATAACGTTGTCGTAGATAGTGCGCATATTCCGGATTGTCGTAGCGACCGGATTGCCGGCGGTCTGTCCGAGTCCGCACTTGTTCGATTTCTTCATGACATCGGCAAGCTCAAGCAGTACCGCAATATCTCCCGTCGAGCCTTTCCCGTCCTTGATCTTCTTGATCATGTTGCACATCACCCGGGTTCCGGCGCGGCAGGGAACGCACGCACCGCAGGATTCGTCGGCGAAAAACTCCATGAAATTATGCACGACGGACAACAGGTTGCGTTCAGTGCCAATGATGATAATCGAGCCGCCCGTGGCATAGCACTCAAAACCGATTTTTTTATCGAAATCGGACGGCGCGACACAGGTGCCCGACGGCCCGCCTATCTGTACCGCCTGGACCGCATCTTTTGTAGCACCGGCCATGTCCAGCATTTCCGCAACAGTCAGACCGCATTCCACTTCATAGATGCCCGGTTTCGCGCAGTCACCCGAAATACTCAGAAGCTTGGTGCCCGCCGATTGTTCGCTGCCCAGCGAACGGAACCACTCTGCTCCCTTATCGACAATCTGAGCGGCGCAGCAGAAAGTCTCGACATTGTTGACTACGGTCGGCTTGTCAAGGAATCCTTTCTGGGCCGGAAACGGCGGGCGGTTGCGCGGCTCGCCCCGCTTACCCTCGGCTGATTCGATAAGCGCCGATTCCTCGCCGCACACATAGGCCCCCGCCCCGAACTGAATGCGAACGTCGAATTTGAACCCTTTTTTGCCGCAGATGTTTGCGCCGAGAAGGTTCTGCGCGCGCATGTCGTCCAGGACTTTCTGAAGGTAGTGCTCCAGATAGCGATATTCGGCCCTGAGGTAGACGATGCCGTTTTCGGCGCCCACAATGTACCCGGCCACCGCCATGCCCTCGAACATCATGCGCGGCAGTTCGGTGAGAATGACACGATCTTTGAATGTGCCCGGCTCGCCCTCGTCAGCGTTACAGAAAACGTATTTCGGTGACGCCGCCTCTCTGGCGCAAAACTCCCATTTCATTCCGGTAGGGAAACCGGCGCCGCCGCGTCCGCGGAGATTTGATGCCTTGATAACTTCGAGTACCTTGCCGGGTTCCATGCCGGCGCACTTGCGCAGCGCGGCCCCGCTTTCGAACGCGCCAAACAGCACCTCGCCTTTCTTGCGAATGTTGTTGTGCACCATGGCCTTGATAAGATCCGACCGGTTAGCGCCGTCACCATAATCACCGATCATGTCGTCCACGGCCTTGGCCGCGCGCATGTCGGCAACTATCGATTGTACCTTTTCGGGGGTCAGGCTGGTGAATACCCTGTTGTTGATAATCGCCGCCGGCTCCTGATCGCTCATGCCGATACACGCGGTTGAATACAACCCGATAAGCCCGTCGCCGGTGACCCCGTCGAATGTGCCTCCGGATTCCTTCTCGAACGCCTCAGCGACCGCCTGGCGCCCGTTCATCTGGGCCACGGTACTGTTGTTGAGATATACCGTGTATTTTCCGCGCGGGGTTTTGGAGAAGAAATGATAGAACGAAACCGTCTGATCAACATCGACGCGCGATTCGCCGACAGCCTCGGCGATGGTGTCAATATCCGCATCGGGAATGCAGCCTTTCGCGGCCTGGACATCGTTGAGAATGTCCATCAGGCGAAGACGATCGTTTCCGTACCTGGCGCAGACTTCTCTACTGTCAATACTCATGGCTACCTCTTACCTGGAATGAATCGATGAATTCCCGGCCCGCGCGCGGCACATCCGTTCCGGCACTTTACCGAAGAAAACGCCGCCGGGCTCCCGTTCTGTCAAAATGGATGCGAACCGATGAAGGGTACGATGTGTGAAAAAAATCACAACTAAATATACTAACTGTTCACGAAATATTCAATGCCTGTTCGCACATTTTTTCAGAGCAGGCGGGGACGGACTATCTTTATGACCTTACAAAATCTGGTATCAGGGGGGGCGTCGCGGCGACGGAGCGCATATCGATGCGTTTATGCCACTTCGGGACGAAGCCCGCCACCATTGTCCGCGATTGCCCGTCAGAGGATTTGGCCTTATCACCCGGGAGCCCCTGCGCATCAGCGGGCTTACATACTGCGCATATTCTGGGCGATAGTCGATTGTCCGGCCGCATGAACCCAATCTCTCCGCCTGCTCACTAATATAGGCGACAATACTCCCTTAGCGACCCTGAGGTGCCTTGAATGCCGAAAAACGGCGCTTGTATTCCACATATTCCTATTATACTGGTGTGTCTGTTTCTTCCGGGCCTCAGCCATCGTGCCGGCGCCTCGTTTGGAGCAGATACCGCCGGAGCCCGGCTCGACAGCCTTGCGCACGATATCGACAAGATCGAACAGAAGGTCCTGTCCACCCTGATGTTCGGCGGATCATCGCCGGTTTCGTTTTCCGGCGAAGCCAGGGTCAAACTCCAGTACCACAATTTCAATGTCTATCCCGAATTTATCCGCAACGACCGCAATTACCTCCAGTCCGGCTGGGAGGGCAACGAGAGCCTGATCCGACTGGGCATGGTGGTCCGGCCGGGCCGCAACACCGTGCTATGGTCGAAGATCGGATTCCAGCATACGCTACCCGGCAACCGCTATCCTCAAGGCCCGGTGACCGATGATGGTTTTTCTCAGGACCAGACGCGTCACGACAAATCGCTCGCAACCGCGAATATCCACGAGGACATGTCCGCGGGTATTGCTATTCGGACCATCCCGGTTTCGTTCTGGCTGAAAATGGGCAACATCCACTGGACAGAGGCATCTCCTCTCACCGTGTGGAAAGCCCAGCCCCGCACGTTTGCCTGGGAATTCCTCCCGTTCGAAATAGAACAGCCCATCGCCCGCTACTACGAATACAATGTGGCCAAGGGAGAAAAGGCGGGCCGCGCGGCGTGGCACAAGAAAGCGTTTAACGGGATCAATCTCGAAAGCATAAACCTTCCGTGGAACCTGTATGCAAATTTTCTGTACGGAACGTTTGAGCGATACGACAATTTCGAACGCGAATATGTCGATTTCTCGAACGATCTGGCGTATGCCGGCGATGGGTTTCCGGTCAAGGGGAGCGGCATCGGCGACACGTATCGCCATGTGTTTCACGCCCGATTGGCGGGCATTAAGGTGCTCGGCGGCATGACCCCCGGGATCAATTTCGTGGGGCTTAGCTACCGCGACGATATCGTGCACGCCGAAGATGCCAACGGCAGGCTGTTTTTCAAGGCGTTCGGGATTGAGGACACCGGGACCACTGCCGGCGGCGCCACGCTGTATGCGGGCCGGGGGTTCTACAAGGAGCCCAAAGTCGCATCTTTTGACTTGCGCGGCCCGGTCGGCTCGCGGTTCAATATCCACACCGATATCGCGGCAAGCAGAACAGACACCACCTGGCTGGTATATGATTCGAGCGTAACGTTTGCCAAGGAGCATGCCGCGAGCGCGTTCAGGCCGGCGTTTTTCACCAAGCTCGGCTACGACTGGACTGTCCCGTTCCAGGCCGATATCGCAGTTGTCAGCGATGGGTTCTATTCACCGTTTTCCTTTGCCATGCCCTCCGACGGTTTTTATGCGTTCGGATCCAATATGGTCGGGTCCGGCAAATTCATGGCGCGCTCCGAGGCATCACCGTACACCCACAACATGGCGGGCGTGCTCCTGTCGGCCACGCCGAAGCTTCCGGGGTACGGCCATCTACGCATCGCCTATGGCCAGCATTTCCAGCTAGACAAGTCCCGCGATGTGCTCTATTTCCCGTACCGGCTCAACGGCCAGGATTTCTTCTCGGTATTTCACTCGACGTACAACCGCTGGGGAAACGGACAAATCGATCACGCGATTGCCAATACCGACATGATGCGCAACCCATGGTGGGACACCGACAACGCATACCAGAAACGAGTCGGCGACGAAAGCTTTCACACCACCGCCTACAATAACCCGGCCGGCCCGCAATCCGGCGGCCTGTGGAGCGACTATCTGGCTACGTATGAATCGTTCGTACCGTACGAAGACTCGCAGGCTGTGGCCGCCAACATGGCGAGCGCATCGAGCGAACTCGCCCATGACCGGACCTATGTCGACACGGCCGGTACTGACGATACTTTGACCAGCAAAACCGGGTTCGTGCCGGTACATCGCAAGTACACGTTCAATTTCGAGCTTGATGCCTCGTACGATATCGGCCCGCTTGTCGGCTATGACAAAGACCTGTTTGTCGGCGGGTATGCTGCGGTCAACGGTATCTCCACCGCGCTCAAGCCGCTGGCAGCCGGGGCGCACGGTGATGACATGCTGCTCTGGTCGGTGTATGCCCGTTTCGAACCCGCGATCGCGATTACGCGGAAATTCTACGTGTTGGGACTTCTGGGCTTTGAGAACTGGCGTTCCGAGAAGGCATGGATGGCCGACAGCACGGGCGCGCCGTTTCGCTCGCCCATTGACTACCGCGATGTTGCCTGCGGGCTCGGGTTCGACTGGGGCATCCTCGATCGCGTAGGGCTGCACTTCCGCGCGAAATGGATGCGCCACCAGGACGTGCACTGCGAAGCGAACAACTGGCAGACACCGGTACTCTCCGGTGAGATAAAGATGTGGTTCTGATGATGCTCAATACCGATGAAAAGCATATAAGCAATTGCATACACAAGGAGCGGTATGCCCGATGAAGGTTAACCTGAAACACATTCTGCCACTGCTGATGCTGGTGTTGCCATGTCATGCCTCAACACAGGACGACTCGCTGTCCCGCATCGACCGGCTTGAGCAACGGGTCGCCTCGGTCATGTCCAAGGCGGGCATTCATTTCGGCGGGCGATTCAAGTCGCATTTTCTCCTGTCGCGCATCGACAGCGCGAGCCCCGGCGTGGCGCACGATCTCAAGCGCGATGAGTCGGTCGAGTATACCTCGGTCGATTTCGATATCCAGGCGCGGCCAAACGATGCGATCACCGGACGGTTGATCTTTCGCATGCACCAGGACTGGCGCAACTTCTTTTCGGACATTTCCAATCCTGTATTCAGCCGCTGGATCAGCATTGACGGCCTCGTGGCGGACATGTTCGGGTATAATGTGGGCGATTTCCGCGAGCGCTACAGCCCGCTGACGCTGTGGTCGCCGGATATCGAGGTCCCCTACGAGCCCGAAATATTCGCCCGGCTCCGCCGTGATGCCATGACCGAGGAGTTTCTCGGCGAAAACAACCGGGTTCTACAGGGATTGAACTTCAATTTTGATGCGGAGATCGCGCCGATATTCAGGGAGCTCCATTTCAACCTGCTCGGATCCCGGCTTCGCACCGCCGAAACAAGCATCCAAAACGGCAGCGCGGTGGCAGCCATGATCGAAACCGCGCCCATGGACCGCTACCTGGTGGGCACGAACCTCGATATCATGGTGCTCCCCGGCATTGCAGTGGGCGGGAGTTTCCTCGATGTGTTCGATTCAAAGCCGACATTCGACGGATCCAACATAACGCGGGACACCTTGGCGCGGCAGACCGCGATTGTGGCCGGACGCGGCGGTATGGGTACCGCCCTGTTTCTCGATCCCGATCGCATGAACTTCAAAGTCAACATTGAGCTTGCCCAGTCCATGGATGATACTTCGTGGTATGCGCTCGATTCCGCGGATACCGACACCGACGGGGTATACGACTCGCTGGTGTCCAGAGATCTGCAGTCAGACAATATTACCGGCACGGCGGTTTCGGTGGATCTCGCGGGCCAGGTTGCGCTCGGTTCGGTCGCCGACCTCGATTTCGGCGTGGGTTTCCTTCGCAATGCCGACGATTTCCGCAATCAGATGGCCCAGAGCCCGTCGTTTCTGGGCCAGCGCATCATGAACATCGAAAACGATGCCGGCCGCGATGAAGCCCTGTATTCCACCTTTGATGCCATGTACCGTCACGTGTTCAAATTCACGCCTTCGGAGCAGTTCGTGAGCCGCGTAGACCTGGACACGCTTGACTGGTTCAAGGCCCCATACCGCAAGATATCCTATACAAATGCGATCCTTCCCCGGGAAGAAGTGCTTGCCGCGGGCATTTTCGACCCGGCGCTCCAACTCGTCATGCCGTTTGGTCCGGCCACGCCGAACCGTGCAGGGATGCGCGGCTCGCTCGGCGTGAGCCTGTTCGAAAAGGGGATCCGCGCCACCGCGAGCGGCATGTCGGTGGAAGAAATCACCGGCATGACCGTGTTCGCCGGCCGCATCCAGGCCGATACTCTCGCGATGGATACGGTCGCGCAGATCATGCCGAAAACATCGTTCCTCGAGCTGGGCGCCGGCCTGTCGGTCGACCTGGCGGCGTTCATCCGTCCGCTACAAGGCCCGCTTCGCCTGTCGGGCGGGTACACGCATGCCGCGGCGGACAACGCGGGCCTCGAGGGTTACCCGCTCAGCCCGTACGCGGTCACCAGCGGATTTTTGAATGCGGGCCTGTACTGGAATTTCTGGAAGCGCGCGTCCGCGCTTCTGGGATATCAGCGCATCGAGACCGACAGCGATACCTACCTGACAAGCGCGACAATAACCACGGTCCAGAACCACTGGGCGGTAGGGCTGGAATACAAGGTTACGGAAGGCGGTGTCGTGACCGGGTCGTTCGGCAAGGTTGATGTCGATTTTGCCGACGATGATGCATCGACTACCGGCGATGCGGATCCGTCAAGCAGCAATTTCGACCAGTGGCAGACAGAATTGTTTCTGACAGTGGAGTTTTAACGCTCGTGTATCAGGGCTGGCTACAACCCGAAAAGAAAATGCAAATGTATATCCCCCGTTCCTTGTGCATCGTGCTTTCGTGTCTCCTGGCAGGGTGCGGAATACAAATCAAACCGCTTCCCTCGATGCTCGAAAAGAAAGGGGCGGCAACGAAATCGTCGCTTCCCGAGAAACTGGTCTATCGCTTCTTCGATGAAGACTTCGTGTCCGGGGGCTATGCTTACTGGTATCCCGACGAGTCCAACGTGTTCATCCCCGAGGAGTCGGGCAAAAACGGCGAGGTCGCGCTGCAGTTCGATCTTGTTGCCGACGACTACTCCGGCGGCTCGGTCTGCCTCTACAACCTGCTCTACGATCTCACGCCCTACTACAGCAAGGGAGCGCTCGAGTTCTGGGTGAAAGGCGCGCGGGGCGGAGAAATCGCCTGGGTGGCGCTTGTCGATGAGGAAAACACCGACGGGAAAAAAACGGTCGTACGCCTGCCGCTGAATAACTACGGCGGGATTACGGCCGGATGGACCCAGGTGAGCGTGCCGCTCGCCGATTTCGGGAAACGCGGGGTATTCTGGGACCCCAAGAAACGCGTCGAGCTGCCCGAGCAATTCGACTGGGACAAGGTCGCCGAATTCAGGGTGGAAATCAAGAAAGGGGACAACACGGCCTTCAAGATATGGGTGGATGACATCTTTGTGCTGCGCGATGTCCACGAGGCCGCGCCCGAGGGAGACCGGGAGTACTGGGACCAGCGTGAAGAAACGCTCGAACCGCCGCCCCTGGCCGAGGCGCCCGAAGTCACCAGGCTGCACTCCCTGTTTGTGGATGATCTTCCGGCGGGCGGGTTCGTGTATGTCTACGGCGGCAAAACCGCGTACAAGGTCCAGCCTACTGCAAGCGACAGCAATGCCGGCGTATTCGCGATGTATCAGGACAACGAAGACTATTCCGGGGTGACGCTCGCGCTCGGCGCGGGAAGGAGCATCGACCTTTCCACGCTGCGCGATACGCACGCGGGCATCGCGTTCTGGGCCAAGGCCGCGCCCGGCGTGAGCAAAGTGTACGTGGGGCTTCTGGACGACGAAACCGACGGGAAAAAGGTCCAGACAAAGGTGCCGCTGGGAGACTACGGAAGGATAGACACGTCGTGGCAGTACTTCATGATCCCCGTGAAAGCATTCGGCGCCACGGGCAAGTGGTGGAACGAAGACAAGAAGGCGGAAGTTCTCGGCGATATCGAATGGAACGCCATCAACGAGCTCCGGTTTTCGGTGAACCGTTACGAGAACAAGATTGACGAGGGAGAGCCGGCGGCCGTGTACGTTGACGATATCGCCGTGATCGAGGACATTCCCGGGTATGTGGATCCCGATGAATACTGGGCCGGTTTTGCATCGGATGCGCCCGACGTGGTCCTGCACGATTTCGAAACCGAGAAAGACCGTGCCTGGGAAACCGCGAGCGGGGAGAAATCCGAGATATCCTTTGAGATTGTCACGCCCCGGGATGCCGATAAATACGGTGCGGCGTCACTGGCGGTTACGTACAAGCTGGGTGACTGGTGCGATGTCATGTATGAGTATCCCTCGCACAACGCGCCCGCGAAACAGCGTGACTGGTCCAAACACTGGGCGCTTCGGTTCTCGTTCAGGACCGACAAGGCCTACCAGGCGATTACCGTGCAGATAAACGATAGCGGCGACGAAATATTCGTGTCCAACGTGGGCGGGCAGAAAGGCTGGAGCGAGATACTCCTCCCGTTCAAGAAATTCAACAAATTCGCCTACTATCAGCCGCCTGGAGCCGAAGAAAACGGGGTGCTCGATCTCCAAAACGTGCGCAAGATCGATTTCAAGCCTGCCGGCGAAGGCACGGCCGGGACCTATACCATTGATAACGTGAAGCTCACCAACACGCGGGAAATCGAGAAACCGAAGGTCGCCGAAAACGTCGCGGTGACGGTTACCGGGTCCTTCGACGAAACGATCACACAGGCAATCAATGACGGCATTTTCGGCATCAATGCCGCGCTGTGGGACGGTGACCTGCTCAAGCCGGCGACGGCTTCGTATGTCAAGGCCTGCAACCATGCGGTGCTTCGCTACCCGGGCGGGCTTCGGGCAGACGAAGACCACTGGAAAGAAGTACTCGATCGCAAGGACTGGATGGTTGACACGGATGAATTCCTGGGGTTCTGCAGGAAGACCGGCACCGAGGCCATGATCACGGTCAATTTCGGCCGCGGCACTCCCGAAGAGGCTGCCGCGTGGGTGAAGCATGTCAACAAGAAACGCAAGGCCGGCGTGCGGTACTGGGAGGTCGGCAACGAGCTGTACGGCGACTGGCATCCCAATCACTGCAGCGCCGAGGAATACGGCGCGCGCGCCGCGGACTTTATCAAGGCCATGAAAGCGGTCGACTCGACCATTCTTGTCACGGTCGTGTGGGTGCTCGAAGGCGAATGGAACCGCGTGGTGTTCGAGCACACGAAAGACCTTGCCGACGGGGTCAATGTGCACCACTACCCGCAGCACGCGGGGGAGGAAAACGATTTCGCGCTGCTTGCCGCGCCGCAAAGCCTGGATGAGATACTTCCGGCGGTGCGCCGCCAGGTGAAAGAGTACGGCAGCAAGGGGAAGAGCTACGAGATCTGGCTGACCGAGTGGAACTCGGTTGATTTTAATCCCGGCCCCCAGACGCTCAGCGTGGTGAACGGCCTGTTTGTGATGGACTATCTGGGCATGCTTGCCAGGCACAATATCGAGCAGGCATCGTATTGGGATATTCATAACGACATGACGCCTGAAGGCGGGGACTACGGGTATCTTTCGCGCACGGGCGCGCCTGACGGCGATAATGTTCCGCGGCTGTCGTACTGGGCGTTCAAGCTGGCATCCGCGTCCCTGCGGGGCCGCCTGGCGGAATGCACCACCGATAATCCGGGTGTGACCGCCTATCTCACGGAGAAAGACGGCCGCACGTCGCTTCTTGTGATCAACAAGATGCCGCGCACGCGCGCGGATATCACGCTGGCCATACCCGGGTTCGAGGGCCCGGCGGTAATGACCTCATACGGGGAGCAAAGCGCGGAGAACGGGCTGGTCGAATCGGAGATGAAGATTGCGAAGGGGACAAGGCTCTCGGTGCCCGCGCATTCCGCGGTATCTGTGTCTGTCGAGTAAGGGCAGGGGCCCGGATTCTTCATGAATCTCTCGCCGAGATCGCAAAAAGCGCAAAAGAGCAGAGGCGGTGTGATCGTGTGCCGCGCGTATCTTGTTGCCGCTCTTGCCGCCGCCGGTTCCTTTGCCCAGCTCGTCACCGATCCACTCCCGTATGAGCCCATCGCGAACCCGCTTCCCGACACCCTCGATCAGCTCTACCGCGATTCCGCCACCATCCAGATAGGGCGCGTGCGGGTGAACCAGGCCGGGTACCGGCCGCAGGATGACAAGTACTTCTACTACGTGGGCTCATCGGCGTCTTCGTTTGATGTTCTCGACCACGAAACCGGGAATGTCGTGGCCGCGGGCACGATGGCCACGACGAACCGTACGACTTCCGGTCAGATAACCATCACGGCATCCAACAATGCCCAACGCGTGACCAACGGCGATACCCGCTACACCATGGCCAGCGAAACGGTGGCCGGCACGGTATTCGAGGGAAAACTTCCCGCGCTGTCCCCCGGCGTCTACCGTGTGCGGGTGGGCGCGGACGAATCCACGCCGTTCGTGGTCGATGACGGCACCTATGGGATGGTCCGCGATGCGGTTGTCAAGTTCTTCGGCATCCAGCGAAGCGGCGA
Organism: Chitinivibrionales bacterium; assembly: GCA_014728015.1. Lineage (GTDB taxonomy): Bacteria > Fibrobacterota > Chitinivibrionia > Chitinivibrionales > WJMI01 > WJMI01. The sequence goes on from WJMI01000152.1 coordinate 15,156, forward strand.
CAACGATTCCTGGTTTCATCCGGCATCGCACATGCTCGACGGCCCCAATGGTGACGGCAGTCTGACCGGCGGGTGCTACGACTGCGGCGATCATCTCAAGGAAGGCATTACCCAGAGCTTCGCCATGGCGCTTCTGGGCCTGACCGCGGCCACGCTTGACGATCGCGATGCAGACCATTACGACAAAAACCACGCGATCACCTATACCACCGACGGTATACCTGACATCCTTTACGAAACCAAACTGCTGGGCGACTACGTGCTCAAGAGCTATAACCAGGCAGGCGGATCGGTCGGCGCGATGTATACCTCGGTGGGGAACTTCGGGCAGGATCATCAGTGGTGGGGACGTCCCGAGTACCAGGACAACATGCCGACCAGCCGCGGCGGGCCGGTGCGGGAGGTGCGAAACGAGGTTGGTGCCAACGTGGTCGGCTGTTTCGCCGCGGGCATGGCTTTTCTGAGCAGGCTGTATGCTCCCTACGACCCAAACTATGCCGATACCTGCCTGACCATCGCCCGCAAGCTCTACGACTATGGGAAGGCGCATCCTGCGCCCACGGCCACGCCGGCGTACAGCGGCGCGGGTACGGTGGAAGACGATCTTGCCATTGCCGCGGTCGCGCTTCTGTGGGCCACGGGCGAGCGAACCTACCTTGACGATATCTGCTATGATGCCACACTGGGCACGCACGGCAATGCGGCGTTTCCCAAGGTCTCGTTCGAAGGAGGGTGGTTTGCGTATAGCAATGTGGATTTCAGCCATGGCTCGGCAAATACCGATTGGGGCTCGATACACGTGCCGGCCCTGTGGGGGTTCTACCGCCTGGTGCTTCGCGACCAATCGCTCATGACTTCGCTGGGCGTGAGCGGCACCGGCCGGACAAAACTCATTGAGAAGACCGTCCACTCGCTTATCAATAACCTGTGCTATGTCGGCTCCGGCGATCAGACCATCACGCTGCCGTCAACCGGCATGAGCTGGGGCGGCGGCAACAGTGTGCGATACGGCCGCTTGTGGTCGAGCATGAAAACGCAGCAGGAATGGGTGTGGAACCGCTACCAGATGGGCAACATTCTCGAGATGTACTGCTATTACGATATGGCATCCTGGGTGCAGGGCATGGAGCTCCCCAACACGCCCGCGGCCACCGACTGGAAAGCGGAAGAAGTCAAAGGCGTGCTCGTGCGCATGCTTGACTACATGCTCGGGGTGAATCCCTGGGATGTGAGCATGATTTACGGTGTGGGCGACAAGAATTTCAATCATCCGCATCACCGGGCCGCCAATCCCGAGGGAAAAAATGTTCCCGGCGCGTTCTACCGGTACTTCCCGCCCGTGGGCGCGCTGCAGGGCGGCTATGCGCCCACGACATCCATATATGACGAGTACTGGGCGGACTACTATCATTCCGAGGTGTGTCTTGACGGCGCCGCGGTCACGATTCTGCCGGTCACCGGTCTGGCCAAAGAGATTGTCCGTGAGGCCCCAGATGCCACTGTGCGCATCCTTCATGTCGGATGCGACCGGGCCATCATCGAGATTCGTCAAGATCGCTACGGCATCGCCACCGTGCACTATGGCAGGCACGGCCAGACCCCCTCGTTGAGCGCGGTGGGCGATTCGAGCGGCGTGGTGCATCGTATCGAGCTGGATCCGCTGGACCGCGGCACGACGTACGATTTCTACGTGGTGGTCGAGGACGCATTCGGGTCGAAAAGGACTGTCAAGACGACCAATGAAGATGACGAGGAGGTGAATTTCACATTCACTACTCTTCAGAGCTGTCCTGATGATGCGGAGATTACCAACGTGAAAGTCTGCCGGGTAACCAGCGATTCGGCGGAGATATTCTGGTACACACCCAACGGCGAGTTCGACAGCAAGATTGTCTACGGCACCACCAAACCGCCCGCCACGGTCCACGAGGGCGACATAACCGGCCATCCGGTGAACTTTCACTACGTGAAGATCGGCGGCCTCGCGGAAAAGACCACGTACTACTTCTATGTGGAATCCGGCGCCACCCGAGACGACAATCACGGCACGTACTACTCGTTTACCACGCCGGTCGAGCACGTGGATTTTGACATCCGTACCATCCGGTATGCCTGGGGCGCCATGCCCGTGCTCGGAATGGTTTTTGTCAATCAGGATGCGCAGGCCTACGACTCGCTCGAGCTGCGCGTGTATATGCGGGGCACTGAAGACGAAATGGCCGATTTCGGCGCGCGGGTGGATATCGGGATCAAGTATAACTCGGCCGGGTTCCAGGATGAGCATTTCAAGGGCGTCGTTGACGGTCCCCTGCAGCAGCAGAAGCCAGTCAAAATGGATGATACGTTTGACCCGTCCGACAGCACCTATGCGTGGTATTTTGCGATACCGCTCGGCGATGCGGAGATGGAGTCCGGCGCGCGTTTCAGGCTCGACATCATTCTCGTCAAGCGCAATCTTCCCTACAATGACGATCTCCTCAACGAGCCGCCCACGCACATTCCGGGTGACGGCGACTGGTCATGGATGCCGCACGACAAAAGCAGCGGCGATCCCGTTGATTTCGGCGGCATCGAGTCCGGCGATAAGGACAATCTCGATGACAACTACTGGAACCTCGAGGTCAACCGGTATGTCACCGTGTACCGAAAAGACGAGTTTGTCTGGGGTTTCTCCCCGTCGCAAAGCGAGCAGGTCACCAAGAAGACGCACTACGAGATGACCGCCCGCATAACCTCGCCGCTTCAGAAC
>WJMI01000153.1 GCA_014728015.1 Chitinivibrionales bacterium
AACGTGTCCATGCTGCCGACATGCGCCAGGAACAGGTCTTCGACATCGATGGACTCCCGCCGTACCTTGGCATCGAAGTTGAGGCCGCCGGGCTTGATCCCGCCCTGCTTGAGGACGATTGCCATGGCCAGGGTGGCCGATTTGACATCCATGAGGAATTGATCGGTGTCCCATCCCAGAAGGAGATCGCCGGCATTGGCATCAATCGAACCCAGCATACCGGCGCTGGATGCCACCTGCAGGTCGTGTTCGAAATCGTGCGCGGCCAGCGTGGCATGGTTGTTTTCGATGTTGAGCTTGAATTCTTTATCGAGCTTGTAGGCCCGCAGGAAACTGATGACCGTGGCGGCATCGAAATCATACTGGTGCTTGGTCGGCTCCTTGGGCTTGGGTTCGATAAGGAGCGTGCCCCTGAACCCGATGCGTTTTTTGTGCTGGACCGCCATCTTGAGAAACTGGGCCATGTGATCCAGCTCGCGTTTCATGTTGGTGTTGAGAAAGGTCTGGTAGCCTTCACGTCCGCCCCAGAACACGTAGTTCTTTCCGCCCAGCTCCTTGGTGACCTCCATGGCTTTTTTCACCTGGGCCGCGGCATAGGCGAACACGTGCGGGTCGGGATTGGTGGATGCGCCGCACATGTAGCGCGGGTTGGAGAACAGGTTGGCCGTGCCCCACAGGAGCTTGAGGCCGGTATCGCGCTGGAGCTTCTTGGCGACCTTCACGACCTTATCGAGATTCCGGTGGCTTTCCGCCAGGGTTTTGCCTTCAGGGGCGATATCGCGGTCGTGAAAACAGTAATACTCCACACCGAGTTTCTGAAGGAACTCGAAACACACGCGCATGCGCTTCTCGGCATTGGCGATGCTGTCGGTGCCGTCGTCCCACGGCCGGACCAGGGTTTGCGCGCCGAACGGGTCGGCGCCGGTGCCGCGGAAGGTGTGCCAGTAGGCCACCGCAAACCGCAGGTGCTCTTTCATGGGCTTGCCGAGCACTTTCTGATTGGGATTGTAGTGCTTGAACGCCATCGGGTTGCGCGATTTCGGGCCCTCGTACTTGACTTTTTTCACTCTTGGTATGAGATCCGCCATGGTGTGCTCCCTTTAGTGGTGGGTTCGTATATTGAAATTGCTGTTTCTCTCAGTTGTCCTGCTGTTCTTCTTCCAGGCACTGTCCGAACGCTTAGACATGGTCGAGCGAGTTGATGATGTCCTGAGCGATGGTTTTGTTATGAATGGTATCCAGCCCGACTTTGGTCGGCACGTCCGTCTTTCGACTGATTGTCTTTTCGAGATATTCAGATAGTTCCACGAATTCAAGGCCCAAGGGGCGCTCCAATTCCACGACGATATCCACATCGCTCGATTCAGTTTGCGTTTCAGTGGAAAAGGAGCCGAACACGGCCACGCGCTTTACGCCGAACCGCGATCGAAGCGTATCCATATTGCTCTTTATAATCCGGATCAGGTCGTTCTTTGACAGAGCACGGGTCATTAATATGTCCTTCCCGCGTGCCGCCCGATCATCGTAGCCGGGTTTCAAGCGCGCCCAGCCACCGCTGATAGGCTTCATCGTATGCGGCGGCATTCTGCTTGTCGGGATCGATAGTCTTGGTCGCCGTCAACCCCACAAACGCATCGCGCATGTTTTTGTAGATACCCGCGCCGATGCCGGCCCCGCGCGCCGCGCCCCGGGACCCGTCGGTGTTGTACAGCTCGAGCCGCGCGCCGGCCACGGTGGCGAAGGCCGACTGGAACAGGGGACTGCGGAACATGTTGGCATCGCCGGCCCGCACCGCGCGGACATCGACCCCCATGCCTTTCATGATGCCCAGGCCGTAGTTGAGCGCGAACACGATGCCTTCCTGGGCGGCGCGCAGAATGTGTTTCTTGCCGTGAAGGTTGAGATTCAGGCCATGCATCGAGGCGCCTATGTTCCTGTTGCCAAGCGTACGCTCAGCACCGTTGCCATAGGGGAGAATGGACAGGCCGTCACACCCGACGGGGGCCTCCTGTGAAAGGGCATCCATCTCGGGGTAGTCGAGCCCGTGATCGCCGACCGTGACAACGTTATGTTTCAGCCAGCTGTTGAGAATGCCGGTGCCGTTGACGCACAGAAGTACGCCGTAGCGGGGGTTGTCTTTCGAGTAATTCACGTGCACGAATGTATTCACGCGGGATTGCTTGTCGTACTCGGGCGAGTCGGTGACCCCGTAGACCACGCCCGACGTTCCCGCGGTCGCGGCGATTTCGCCGGGCTCGAGCACGTTGAGCGAAAGCGCGTTGTTGGGTTGGTCGCCGCCGCGGTACGAAATGGGCGTTCCCGTCTTGAGTCCCAGCTCGGCGGCCACATCGCCGCCGACCTCGCCCTGCACGGCGAATGTCGGGACAATTTCGGGTATGATATCATGCGAGAAGCCCAGGTGATCGAGGAGAAACCCGGCCAGATCGTGCTGCGTGAAATCCCACATGATGCCCTCGGACAAACCCGATGGCGTTGTTGTGAGCCCGCCGCCGAGCATCATTGCCAGGTAATCGCCCGGGAGCATGATCTTGTGAATCTTCGCGAATATATCCGGCTCGTTTTCCTTGACCCACGCCAGTTTTGCGGCGGTGAAATTTCCCGGCGAGTTGAGGAGGCTGCCGAGGCATTTGTCCGCTCCGAGAGCGTTGCATGCATTCTGCCCGTAGGGGACCGCGCGGCTGTCGCACCAGATAATCGAAGGGCGCAGGACACGGTTGTTCTTGTCAACGCATACGAGCCCGTGCATCTGGTAGGAAATGCCGACAGCGACAACGTCTTTCAGATCGACACCGGCTTTTTCGCGAATCTCGCGCACCGCGTTTTTGGCGTTTTCCCACCACACCGACGGGTCCTGCTCGGCCCAGCCGGGCTGTCTGGCGATTATTTCCATTTCTTTTTTCGGCGATGTCGCCGATGCCACGGCCTGGCCGGTGGCGGCATCGAGCAGGGTGGCTTTGATAGAGGATGTTCCTGAATCGAAGCCAAGAAGATATCCGGAATCACTCATGAAACACTCCCTCGGAGGCTGTAACTGAGAGTACTACCGCGGTTATCCAAAGACCTGGTAATATAATAATATGGATAGGAATGTAGGATTGCCGGGGCTTTGTGGGGATGGTTTTGTCAGATATGAAAGTGACTGCACTGCTCTTATCATCAGACAGACCTGCACATGGTAGGAGCCGAGTCCGGGCAGCCTCCTCCAAATAATTATGAAAAACGCGGTATACAACATCTACTCTCCCGACCAGGCTCTGCCATAATTGTGTGCATTCAAAGCTGATGGATGTCCCCAAACGCTCCCAACGTATCAAGCTTCGAAAAAACGTCCGTGAGTATCGCATCCGGAATATTACCGGGTCGGTCGGCAAAACGCTTCAGGATTGGGGAGATGTCGCACCCGTTGTATGTGCGGAAATGCTTGATGAATTGGTTTCGCGTGAACGCCGAGCCGTCGTATCGGGCGCACAGCGAAGCTGTGGCTTTGTCAAGGCTCACGCTGTTGCCGGTTGCCCGGCGCACGAGATAATCCATGAGCATGGCTATCTGCGAGCCTTTATGATATACCACGTTGTACAGGCGCCCGGTGTAGAGGTGGCAGCGGACATAGGCATCCGAGGGCGCCAGGGCCTTTTCCGTTTCGTTGAATATCTGTTGACGGGTGAACAATTCGCGCACCTTGGTCTTGGGAATGAGGCCGAGACGTGAGGTCACCGTGAAACCCAGGTAGTATGTGGTACCCTCTTTCCACCATGGATCGTCCCAGTCGCCCGCCCGCACCCCCAGCACATGATGAATCGCCTCGTGCGCAAGCACCATGGAAAGCGTGCTGTCATGGTCCTGATGCGGGTATTTGAGTATAAAACTATGCGCACCCTCTCGACCACCTGCTGTCCGGTGATACACTACCGGATAGGTGTCGTGGGCGAGCAATCCCCAGACAGGCACCAGGTTGTCCAGAATGACGCTGAAGCTCTCCCGGGCCTGTGCAAGCCGGCCGGCGGATGATTGGCCGTCATTGTCAAGGCCGTACATGGCAAAACTCTGGCCCCCGCCAGAGCCCTGTGCGAGCAGCTCCGGTCCCAGAGCTATCTGCACGAAAAGCAGCTCGTAGGCGTTTCGATAGATCTGGTTGTTGCCGGGCACTCCCACCGCCGAGACCGTTTTTCCCAGATCGAGCGAGAGCGTGATAGTGCGCGGCGTGCGCCATATGTCTGCCAGTGATGGTTCCGCCGGGACCATGAACAGGTGCGAGCCCGGAAGAAAGCCGGATTGGCCGTTGAGAAATACCAGCGATAGGGGGCCGTTGACCGAATCGGAGAATATCACATCAAGGTCTACCCGGTACGATATGGTTACCGGGAATGCAGCGCCTGACGGGATTGTCAATTCTTGCGTCCTGGACGGTCCTACCATGCGGCCCGATGTGTCGACCGTTATCTCCGCGCCGGTCGAGTCGGTTATCACGAGCCCGCGTACCAGCGGGCCGGCCAGTGAGTCCACGGGGTTGTCACTGTAGACAAACGGCAAAAGAAACCGCATGCCGGATTTGCCTGGATTGTCAGCTACCAGCGCGACCGAAACCGAGTCTTCGTGCATGGCCGGTATGCGCACCGTGTACGACAGCGAGGCCGAAGGCGCCGCCGAGGACGGCGAGTCGTGGGGTGCGCAGGACGCCAACCACAAGGAGAGCGCGGCGACGAAGGAAGCATCACGTCCCAAGGAAATCCAATACTCCATCACTCCACCATTCCATGCTAGTTTACAGAGTATATCACCATTTGCCTATACGCTAACCAAGAAGATGGTAGGGGCCGCTTCCGGGCCCCTAAGACCCCATAGGAAAATGCAAATTTCTAATCCATGCGGCGTTAGGCCGCATGGGCGGGGCCGTATCAGCGGCACAATATACACCTATGAATCCCAACGGCTCCGTGGCATAACGGTTCGTTTGGTTACCAGCCACACAGTTCTAAGCCCCTTGGGGGCTGTGGCCGACGAAGCTTGTCTTGCCGAGACTACAGCGCCACGGGGGGTACAATAAGCATTTTCCTTGGCGGGTTTTGGGCCGGCTAGGCCCTACTATATGATGCCCTCTAGTAAAACTATTGATAAACATCCGTCCTGCCGTATTCTGATCTTTGTCTTGATTGTTAGAACAAGGGAAACAGCAGAAAGGCATTCAACGCGAATTGCTCGCGCTGAATGCCTTTCGACTCGCTGCGGAATTAGTGCTTCCGCTACCTGCCGATACCGAGGTTTCCGATAAACTTGCGTTTCTCGGTTTTGTTGTCCATTTCGATATCGAGCAAGAGCACGGTCCGGTACACGCCCGGCGCGGCCTTGGTGTCGTAATCGGTGATACCGTTCCAGTAGAATACCAACTGGCGGCTTTCATCGCCGATACCCTCGGCATACCACTCCGCAGGCACGAGGTTGCCGCCGCTCTCGCGCTGGTATACCAGGTTGCCGACGGCATCGAACACCAGCATGCTTCCCTCGACACGGAAGTTCAACAGGTTTCCTTCATCGTCGCTGGGCAGCTCGATTTCGGCAACGAACACCCCGCCTCCTTCGCGGCGGGCCCAGTTATAGGCCTCGTCTGCATCATGCGACTGGAGGTCGTTCTCCATGTGCGAAAATGTCGGCGTAATCGGGTTGGGCCCGGCCTTGACCTGCCCCATGGCGCCCTTCACGGCCACGCGGGTCTGACGGTTGACCTGCGCCGGATGGTTCTCGATATTGTCGATTACCAGGGCCTGGTAGACCGTGTCATAGTGTGTCTCGCCCAGGGTGTCGGTCCATGTCACCACATTCTCGTAGGTCCTGATAGACAGGTAATGATTGCCGGTCAGCTCGTTGCCGTTTTCCATATAAAATACCAGGCTGTCGCCGCCCACCCCGGTAAGGCCGCCTATGCCCGCGAAGAAATCATCGACCATGGTGAGCCCGGTGTCGGTAAGCATCCAGACCACGAACAGGCTTTCGGGCATGGAGGTGAGCGCGAGCTCTGCGCCGGTCGGATCGGTGAACTCCTCGCTGAACGTGACAACAACCTTGTCTTTCGTGCGGTCGCCGGTGCTGCTGGCATACCGGGTGACACTCCAGACCACCGGCCCGGCGCCGTCATACACGTCGGCGTTGGCTACCGAGTCGGCATCGTCCACATTAGTAATCGATATCGTGGGCGTCCAGTCGGTCTGCGGGATATCACCGCTGTCGTATTCATCGAGAAACACGATCCACGTGCTGTCTTCGCCCGGCGTGTTGCCCGGCGCGGCGCGCACGCTGTCGACCGTGAACGTGACCCGCCCTGTTTCGGCCGAGTAGAAGGTGACCGTTATGTCGGCGCTTCCATCGGTGGGAAAATCCACGGCCTTATCGAATTTCACCTCGATCGCATCCAGGAGCCCGTCGCCGTCATAGTCGCGCGTGTACGCGGAATCCAGCTCCGCGCGCGGCCCCTTGATATACGCGTAGATGGTGTCGGCGATAATACCGCCCGAGGTGTCGACGGCCGTGGCGATGATGTTCCCGAACTCGTCGACCTTGACGTTTTCGCTCTCGTAGTAGATCTGCGGCGTGTTGAGCGGCCGGTCGATCTCGTGCAGCGAATCGGTCACTTCCCAGTTACTGTTTTCCGGGCCGATCCGGTTGCCGTACTGGTCGTAGCCAACCGCTACCAGGGTGATATTGCCGTCGGGCGCGCGAAGCTCGACCGTGTCGAGCGGCTGGCCGGAAAGGTCTTCGACGGCCAGGGAATCGAGCGGCCCGGGCTTGAGTTTCACCGATGCGGAGCTGTGCAGCGTCCCCACGAACACCGACAGGCGGTGAAACGCATCTTCATCGGCGGGCGCATAGTACAGCGTGAACGTCACTGTATCGATGCCGTTGACGAATTCCTGGCCGGTGCGCCGCGACGTGGAGCCATCAAGGTTGAGCGGGTAATTGACTCCCTCGACACCAACGGTGGGCTCGAAATTCAGGCCCCCGTCGCCGAGATTGTCATTGTAAATGGTCCCGGAGTCGCCTTCATAGGTCCAGGTACCGCGCACCACCTTGCCGTCGGCGTTATACAGCACCACCTTTGCCTCAATCGGCTCGCCCGCAATGCGGTCTTCGGGAGGCGTGAGAATGGTCATCACCACACTCGTGGGCGGCCCGGGGGTAAATATCAGCCAGGCGGTGTCGGGAAGCACATTGGCATCGTCATCGAGCGTGACACGCACGCGGCCCCTGGCCGTGTCGGCGGGGGAGAGCTCCCACTCGTGGGCGGATGACGGCGCCGCTGAGATCACGTACTGGAGCGAGTCTTCGATCATCTCCCACCGCGCATCGACTTCCTCCCCACCGTACCCGTCATCGCGATGACCGAACACGTA
>WJMI01000154.1 GCA_014728015.1 Chitinivibrionales bacterium
CCTATGTCTCGCACCAGGGATGGTGCGATTGCCTTCGCGGGGGCCACTTCAATCACTTCGACCGGCTGCTCAACAATGCATGCGTTCCGGTTTGTTTACACCAACTACCTCTGGGCGGAACATGAAAAACAGAATCCCCTGGATGGGGCACGTTCCGTCCGGGTTCCGGTTCAGCACGTTATGGGAAGCGTAGTTTCCGATAACGTGCCTCACTGACGCATAGGCGGATCCTGGCAGGAGCCACCCGAAGCCTTGCTTTTCTGCTGAGAACTGAGTGCCTGTCAAGAAGATACTATTTCTGCGGCTACATGCAATGTTTGCATTTAATCTGCAGGGGGATCGGGCATATTGCAGCCAAATGAAATTGCTGGGCGGTCCCTACCCTACCCTCTCGCAGAGCTGCGCCCGCATGCGCTCAATTTCATCTGCCGCATAGCGGGCGAATCGGCGTTGACTTTTTTTCGCCTCAGGGTCGTCTTCCTCGTGGCGGCCCACTCCTGGTTGCCCTGCATGCGGTCCATCACGCCGTGCACACCGATACCCGCACGCGATAAGCAGATAAGGGCATCATCGATACCGCTGCTCTGCGCGAACGGATGTGCTCTCACACATTCGCCCGGTAGTCGTCCAGGGTGATGCCGGTGATTCTCATGAAATCCCGGCTGAGCGCATTTGTATCGGTGTACCCGACCATGGATGCCAGGTCACCGGAAGACACCGCCGGGTCGTTTCCCAGCGCTATCCGCGCGCGGTTCATGCGGACCTGCTCGATGAATTCCTCAACGCTCATGCCCAGCTCGTTGTGAAAGAGCGCCTGAAGGAATGCCGGGCCGGTCGTCAGTTCTTCGCACATGGTATCCACGCCAAGATCGGGATCGGCATAGTTATTTTCGATATAGTTGCACGCCCGGCGGACTTCCTTGTCAACAATGGACAGCCGCGTGGACGTGAGGAACCGCTCCCGCTCGCGCCGCCGGAAAAGAACCGCCGCGGCAAGCGCAATAACAACAGCCGACATGATGAGTACGATCAGATGAACCGCATATCTTTTCAGCGCGCGAAAAATCCTTTTCGGCGTTGCGGCACCGGCGGTGTCGGTGGGAAGCGTGTCATTTGCTGCCGAAGTATCCGGTTCCGGGGAGTCTGCGGCATCGGCTTCAGCAAGTCCGGCATCGCTTTCACCGACTATCGCGGCTGCCGCATCCTCGAGGCTGTCGACTACTTCGGCACTCGCGGCATCAGACTGCGCCATGGCAGCGTAGACCGGCAAAGCCAGCATAACAATGACATATCTGAAAGATTCGGGGAACAAAGTAAAGGTAATCACTCTCCCGGCCGGCCGGGCCCTGCCATATGCAACATTCTACAAAGAAACGAGAAGAGCATCCTCCTACGCACCCCCCAGTCTTGCCATTTGCTCGCGCAGCAACTCCCGGTAGTTCGCACCCAGCGCGGTTATCTTGGCGCCCAGACGGTTGCACATGCCAAGGGCATCATCGTACTGGCGGGTTTTCATCGCGTGAAGAAGGTCTTTGAGAACCCGGGGATTGAGCATCTCATTGGTCGATACCTCGAAATGAAGCGATGTGCCGTCAACACGCTTGAGCGCATCCTGGATCATCTGGACAGCCTCGGCATAACGCGCCTGATCAAATCCCTGCTTGAGTGAACGGATAGCGATGGAAAGCTGCTCCCGAAGGAAACTCCCGTTGTACACGTAATTGCGCTTGTTCTTGTACACCTTGGGATCGTAGTAGTATTCGCCTATGACTGTCCCGCGGGTTGTTTTCACCACCGACTTGGGAAACAGCGGCGGCTGCGGGGTTTCTTCACGCTTAAGAAGCACTACATCGGTGTCGGAAACCGCGGACTCTTCCCCGCCGATTTCCTCGGCGATAATCTCCGGAAGGTCCCCCTGGTCGCCGGCAGTGTCCGGTTTGGCCGGCGCGGATTTTGCGGGCGCGGGTCGGGACTGTTCAGGTTTGCCCGCCGAAACCGGCGGCGCAACCGGAAGGTCCCCGTCAATGTCCTGCTGAGAAAGGATTATTTCGTAGAGCCCGTTAACTATCTCATTTGCATTGGTTTGAAGTTCCTTTTTGACCTGGGTTTCGATAAGCGACAGCTCCTGTTCTTTGACCGTGAGCTTGTGGAGCTTGGTGTTAAGGCGCTCTATTTCGGTGGAACAGTCTGATATTTCCTGTTTTACGCTGGCAATTTCGGAATCGCGCTTGCGTTTCTCCTCCAGGAGAGCGCGGGAATCTTTGCTGATCCGGCTGATGTTCTCTTCCTTGGCCCGCAACACATTGAGTTTTTCCTGGTAAAACTTGATGAGCAGGTCGACCGTACCGGTATCGTTCTCAGGCTCCATGTTGCGTTTAAGCGCCCAGAGCTGTTCGAGCGCGGTCCTGGCACCGTCTTTTTCGTTTCCCAGAAGGCTTTCGGCAACATCGAACATGTTCTCCGACACCTTGGATGCCCGCGCATCCAACAGAATCGAATACAACCGGTTACCATCGACCGTACTGCCGCCCGAATCGATGATATTCTTGCCGAGATTCTTGATGCGCTGCATAACTGGATTTTCCTTGTCTGAAGGATTTGTGATGCGAACTGAGTATTGCCGCATTGGTGAATGTCCGGCTGTGAGCCCGGGACCGGATGCGGTAACTCTGGTTATTTCAATGGGCTAAACCTTATTAGTTTATCATGGGGGGAACAGGATTGTCAAGGGGGTATACTATTTGCGGAGACATACTAATGCGAGTCGCATACAATTCATCAGAAATTTACATGTCAGTTTCTTGCCGTATAATTGCTTCGTAAGGACGGTTTTAAGCGATTCAAGAAATGTAAGCCATTGGGTAGTAAGGGAAAAGGTTGGTCCGACCCCATCGATACATCAAAACCCACTGGAAATATCATCATACAGCTTTTTCAGCTTCGCGTCGCTCTTCACCGCATCCAAATCAGTGAACCCGTTCTCAAGCGCCCGCACCAGACTGGCCTTGGCCTCATCCATCCGGTCCAGCGCGGCCATGATGCGGGCCCGGAGGAACCAGGCAACGAAGCAGTCCTTGTGGCCGTGAAGGTAGTCATCCAGAGATGATTCCGCGGTGTCCCAGTCTTTGAGCCCGATAAGGGACATCCAGAAAAGTTTCAGCATCGGTAAGTCATTCTTCGGAGCATGCTCGAGGTAGGTCAGCGCTTTGGTGAAATTGCCCAGAACGAACTCGTACTCGGCAAGGCAGGCGCTCACCGCGGATGACTGCGGCGCGCTCGAAGCAAGACGCTGGTAAAGCCCCGCGCACTGCGGATGGTTTTTGCGGCCGCGGGCATAGGCTACGAGACGCTCTGCATCCAGCTCAACGCCTTCCACCTTCAGCTTGTCAGCCAATTGCACAATCGAATCCACACCCTCCCAGTACTCCAGCTCCCGGAGCTTGCGAACCGATTCGGCAATGGTCTTGGCATCCAGCCGATGCAGAATCGCCAGCGTGGATTTGACATACGTGGGGATATCGCCTTTCAGGAGCGATAAATGACGGAGCCCCATCCAGCCGGCCGGCTCGCGCGGGGAAAGCTTGACCGCGCGCAGGAAATAATCCTTGGCGCGGTCGTACCGCCGCTGCTTGGCGAAAATGCTCGCAAGGTTGACATACAGACTGGCATCGGTCCTGTTCAGCTCCAGCGCCTTGGTGTAGCACTCCTCGGCCTCGTCGTATTCGTCCATTTGTTCGTGGGCAAATCCCAGGTTCTTGAGCGCCGAAGGGAACTCCGGCTGTATCCGCAGCGCGCGGCGGTAGGCATCCACCGCCCGGGCATGATCGCCCGCACTCGCGTACGCGTTGCCCAGATTAAACCACCCGTCGCTGAAATCCCGGCGCGCTTCCACCGCTTTTTCAAACAGCTCGATGGCCTTGGCAGTCTCGCCCCGGCGATCATAGTAGTCTCCCATGTTCAGAAGCGCGCCGTGGTTGTCAGGCTCAATGGCAAGCACCTTGTCAAACGATGCCCTGGCGGCATCCTGATCGCCCATGGTCAACTGCACGATTCCCAGGTTGTTCCATCCCTCCAGGCGGTTCGGCTTGAGCACGGTCAGCCGTTTGAAAACCTTGAGGGCCTCATCATGGTTCTTGCGCCGGAAACACAGGTTGCCGTAATCGAGGAGAATCGAGTAGTCGTCTTTGTACGATGCCAGAAGCGCGCGGTAGATGTCGCCGGCCTCGTTGTACCAGCCCAGATCGGTGTATGCCTGGGCCAGCCGTGATGCGGCATCGCGATCCGACGGGTCTTTGGCGTATTGACGGCGCAGTATTTCCAGTTCTTCTTCCGGCATAGTGGTTTGGCCCCGGGTACGGCCCGCTATTTTAGTTTATCAACTTGTGACCTATACGTTCCGCTCAAAACGCTTTCTATGTGGCCCGCATCAGGTGTGCCGCCGCTCTTCCCCGCGGCCCAGTTTCTGTTCACCACTATGTCAAACCAGGCATCCAGATACACGTCGCGGATCTTGTCGAATTTCGGGTGGCTCGGAAGCACGGTTTTCTTGTTGGCCATCAGTTGCTTGAAAGAAACGTCGTACACTTCGGTGATCCACCCGCCGCCGAACAGCATGGACATATCGCTCAGGATATCCTTACGCACGGGAATCATGCCGAACCGGCTGCACCCCTGCACCTGGTTTTCCGTGCTCGTGATGTGACGGGCCACCTTGTAGGACACCAGCGCATCGGGCGTGTGCACCGGAATTCCCCACCACCAGCCGCCGGTCGTGATAGCATGACTCCCCTCCCGCGCGACCTTGCCGGTCTTGTCGATATCGAGCGAGCAGCCCGCGGGCATCACCGCCACGCCCATATCATCGGGATCCTTGAGAAATCCCTCAAGCCCGTCGCGGCCGGTGCCGTGAATGAAAAAGCAGTCGAGCTGGGTCATAAACGACAGAAACACGTCGCCGTCCTTAAACCCCTCCCACACGCCGCTGCCGCTCCATTCCTGTTTCCACATGCGGGGATTGTAAATACCGCTTGCAGCGTAGGCGGCCTCCCATAGAAACGCATCGCGCACCGCATCGCCGTGCATGTCGATGATGGCCGCGCTGTCCGCCCCGCAGGAAAACGCCCGGTCTATCACCCGGAGCGCTGTTCCCGAGTAGCGCTTCCCCCGATGCGCCACCCGCCCGTTCTGCGTGCCGCCGTACTGTGTATGCGCCCACACCCATCCCGCAACAAACACGTCGAAAAAATCCCACGCATTGGGGTCGTCTTCGAGCATGTAGGTCGCCGGAAGCCCATACCCGTTGTATTTCTTCAATTCGGCGCTTACCGCATCATGATGCATGCGCCACACCGCGCACGCTTCTTTCACCCGGCTCTTGAGATAGACCATGACCCGGGTCTCGAATTTCCGCGGCACATAATACTGCTTGCCCCCGCGCATGCCCAGCGAGGTCAGCAGATAGGTACTGCCGAACTCCTTCATCTGTTCTTCGGTGAGAAAATCATTCAGCGGCTTGATATGTCCCTGGTCCACCAGGGACCATGCCTTGTCAAACGGGACTTTTACCAGCCCGGCATCGCTTGTATGCTTTTCCAGCTCCAGCGGAATCGAATCCACGCTCGCGTAATGCACCACTTCGATTTCCGACCGCGGCTTGCTTTCAAACCCCTCGATTACCTCCGCCTTGAAAAACGCCTCCTGGGCATCCAGCATGCGGATGAGTACTTTCATCTCGACTTTGGATCGGGCCTGGATCAGGACACATGACGACAGCATGAGTAGCGCAATTCGAATACACGCTGATGCAGGTTTCATTGTTGTCTCCGTTCTTTGTAACTACGTGCCAACTACGGTTTCGTGTCGTGAAAAAGCATCCAATACAATCACCCGCCGCTCGCGGACAATCCCTGGATAGTCTCATTCGCCGCCCGCAATCTCTTGACAAAAATCTTCAGCAGCTCAATCGCTATCGAAGGATAATCGATCAGGACATCCTTCAGCGCATCGGAATCTATCCGAAGCAGCGTGCAGGTATCGCGCGCAATCACGCTCGCGCTGCGCACTTCGGCATCGAAAATCGCCATGTCTCCGAAACAGTCGCCCTTTTTGAGGCGCGCCAGCTCCAGCCGGCGATCACCCGCTTCCTTGGAAATGGCAACCGAGCCTTCCTTGATGATATACATCGAATCGCCAACGTCATTCTCACGCACGATCTCGTCACCGCCGGAAAACGTCATCTCTTCGGCAATCTCGGCCACCGCACGAAGGTCCCCGGTCTTCATGGATGAAAACAACGGGCTCTTCTTGAGAAAGATCACATTCTCCAATACATGAAGAGAATCGTAGACATTACCGCTCATACTGTTTTACCCCATGATCCCGTCATCGCAACCCCTCATCCCCTCATCACCACATACTCTGCGCACATCCGCACCCATGGATACGCGCTCTTTGCGCACGAAGCGACCACCGGGCCAGTGTCTGTCAGCTTCTGGCCTGCCGCGGCGCGGCGCGTCTTCCCGGATCCGTGTCCGTGGTCCAAAAGCTCGGTAACCCAGCGATTTATCCGCATGGCACCCGCGTTGTCAAGCACTTCGAGCGCGCGGGCCCGTACGTGACGGTTTTCATGGTGGATACGGCCCACCACTTTACGTATCTGCCCGGTCTTGTCCAGAAGCGCGGCCATGTAGATCAGACATTGCACGCTTTCGTCAATAGACTGCTCCCGCACCGCATTCATCAGGAGCTCGATGCGGCTGTCGGCCTTGCGCGGCGCAAGAGTGCCATACATGTCCCACGCCGCGCGCGCCGCGCGGTATTCCCGCCCGGCAAGCTTTTCCAGGCGGCGCTCCCCATCGCGCTCCAACGGTGCCCCGCTCACGAACAGCGCGCGCATGAGCACGTGACGGCGAAGGTCGTTCTCGTTCTCGAGCATGTCCAGAAACGCGTCTTGCGAATAGCCGTTCCCGAGCGCGGCGCCAATCGATGCCGCGATGTCCATGCGGCGCTTGGCATAGGTCGTTTCGGCAAGCCCCAGAAGCATTTCTATGGACCGCGTTGACGGGTACTTTGCAAGCGCGGCAAGGAACTGGCGCCAGATATGGCGGTCCTTGACTATGTGTTCGCGCGAACCCGCGTAAAATACTTCGAGCATTTGCTGCCCGATGTCGGCCGCGCCAAGCTCGCCTATCGCGTACAGGGCCGCCGCCCGGTCGAGACAGTCAAGGCCCCCCAGCATGTCCCGAAGTACCATGAGAAGCTCGGCCCGGCGGATTTCATCGGTCACCGGCCACAGCGCGATAACCGTGTTTGCTTTCACCCGGCGGTTGGGATGCCGCAGAAACGCGAGAAGGCCTTCGTTGACTTCGATGTCCTCGAGCTGCGCAAGCGACACCACCGCATCCGCGACCACCCGGCTGTCCTTGTCCTGAAGAAGCTCTGAGAAGACGGGCTTCAACTCCTGGTTTTTGAGCTTCCCCAGGGCCACCGTGATCATGGAGCGCGTGCGGTTGTCCGCCCTGGGGAGAAACCGGCGGAGAATGTCCAGCGACTCGGCGGTATTCAAATCCGCCAGTATTTCCACGATAAAGCTCTTGATATCGTGCGATTCTTTTTCGAGCAGCTCGGAGAGCGCGGTCAGGATATTGTCCTGGTTTCCGACCTGCAGCGTGTCCATGAACCGCGACAGGGTCCGCGCATGAACACCGGAAAGGTAATGCGTCAGGCTTTCGGTGTATTTGTGGCGCAGGCGGAATGTCTGGACAATCATGACGACGGCCAGGGCGAACAGGACCGCCATATTGAATCCCGGACCCATCCGCGGGACGATCGCCATGAGCCATATGCTGGTCGCCGCAATGGCCAGCGGCTTGATCGCGCCCTCGATTGACAGCTTGCCCCGCCCGCGTATCTCCTGCGGGAGGCTCGAGAAGAATACCTGGAAATTGGGCGAGAAGAACGAATCGAAAAACGCAATGCGCACGCCCACGCCCGCCACGATGCCCCAGAACAGGATTTCACCGCGCAAATCTCCGCCCGCCCCGGAGAACCCCGCCACGGCCAGCGTGCCGAATACCAGGCAGAGTGCCGCCGGAAGCAGAAACATCGAGCGCGTGGAACCGATCTTCCGAAGCACGAATCCCGCGAGGGTCAACTGAAGCACGAATGTCACGCCCATGCTTGCCCCGTTGAAATACCCGAGAAACGCGGCCAGCGAGTCGGCATGGGCATAGCGGTCCTTGATTGCCGCATAGAACTCGTAGTGCTGGTTGAGAAGGATGAAGAACAAGAGGAAGTACAGGACCGACATGTTCCACAGGAGCGGCTCGCGGCGCACGAGACGAAGGTCGTCTACCAGGCTCTTGAGCGTGCGCGCGGTGTGCTTCTCGCGGTCCGACCGCGACCGGAAATGCGAGCCGAATGATTTGCGCACCGGAAGGAATATCGCCGCGAGCACGAACGAGAGAACGCACCACACCGGCAGAAGGCTTTGCGCGGAAATAATCTTGAGCAGCGAGGGTATCGCGAATGATACGCTGATTGCGCCGAGCGTGCCGCCGGCCGCGATGAACGGGAATTCCGTTCCCGCCCTCCGGGAGTCTATGAGATCGTTTGCCAGGGTCCAGAACATCAGAAACAGCAGGATTTTTGATACGTAGGCATACGAGAACAGAGGTATGAACAGGACTGCCGCCCCGGCGGTCACCGCAAGCCAGACTGCCAGTAGTATCGTGCCGTGGCCCAAAACGAGAAACAGAAAAAACGAGCCGCGATCGACCCGGTCGATCACGGTCATGGCAAACACCGAGAACAAAAACAGAAACAGCGAGTTGACCAGGTACATTTTCGGCACCATGTCCGCGCCGAAATGCGCAAGCAAGAGGGCTTCGGCGGTGCTGTCACCCAGAATCGCCGTGGCAAAACAGAAGCACAGAAGCACGAAGAGGGGCAGCTTGTACGTGCGCAATGTGGGGATGCTGATCATGGAAGGCTGCATGTGCAAAAGGTGATGGTAGTGCAGTCCTTTGAGCATACCATCGCGGCCTTATTATTTCAACGCTCCCGAGGAGTATTGTCCGCAAGGAACAATGCATCATCACGAGAACCGTTCATGGATCCTGCCGCGAAGACAGAAAGTCACGAAGGACATAATCCGGGCCAAAAACGCACCCGGTTGTAACATGTGAAGAGAAACGACTATTTTCCGGTAATCAGACTCCTGACCTTGGGTTTTTACTTTTATCAACCGTCACCGGACAAAAGCCCCGGCCCGGCAGGCTGACCTCTAACTGCCGGCCTCTGCTCCATGAACAAAAAGCGACTCAAAGAACAGGTAGAAACTATCCGGCAGGCGTTCGGGTACATTACCCGTTTTCGCGGCCAGACATTCGTAATCAAGCTCGACAGCGCGCTTTTCGGCAATGCTTATTTCCCCATCCTGATCAAAGATCTCGTGCTTCTGCATCAGATGGGGATCCGCATTGTTCTGGTCCCGGGCGCCAAGCAGCGCATCGATCAGATCCTGGCCACCTATAATATCAAGACACACACGGTCAAGGGCGTGCGCATTTCACCGCCCGATGCAGTCTCATATATCAAGATGGCTGCGTTTGATGTGTGCAATAAGCTCATGACCCTGCTTGCCGAAAACGATACGCATGCAATCATCGGCAACTGGGTGAAAGCGCGGGCCATCGGTGTCAGGGATGGTGTCGACTTCCTGTCCTCGGGCACGGTCGAAAGTCTTCAGACCGACATTGTGCGGCGCACGCTCGACCAGGGCCAGATTCCGATATTTCCCAATATCGGGTGGAACGCCAAGGGCAAGCCGTACAATATCTCGTCCAATGAGCTGGCACTCGCACTCGGGCGGGAGCTCGGTGCCGCCAAGCTGTTTTTCATTACAGGATTTGGCGGGATATCCGGGCGAAAGACCAGGGTCCCGCCCGGCGTGTATGTTTCCAGTGACGGCACTATTTCACAGATGACAGTCACGCAGGCGGGCGGTTTTCTGGATATCAATGCATCGTCCCGCCAGTCTACCGCGCTGGAGCTGGTATCACTCGCATACGAGGCGTGCCGGGGCGGCATCCCGCGGGTGCATATTGTCGACGGCCGCGTTGAGGGAATGGTCCTCAAGGAGATTTTTTCCAACCGCGGGTTCGGTACCATGATCTACGCGAACCAGCACGAAAACGTGCGTCCCATGGTCCCCGCCGACATACCCGAGGTGCTTCGCATTATGGAGCCTTCGGTAGGTGAGGCCGCGCTCGTGCCGCGCACGGCCGGACAGCTCGAAAAGGACCTCGAAGCATTCGCCGTATACGAGGTTGACGGTACCATTCACGGGTGCGGCGCCTTGCATGCGTTCCCGGGCAAAACCGGCGAAATAGCGGGCCTGGCGATTGATCAGGCGTATGCCAACCTCGGCTCAGGCGCCCGGATTGTCAGCTACCTCATAGAAAAAGCATCCACGCTCAAACTCAAGAAGCTGTTCGTGCTTACCACGCAAACCTGGGACTGGTTCGCAAGCCTCGGCTTTACCCCCGGCACACTCAACGATCTGCCTGCCGAAAAGAAGAAGGCCTACAACCGCAAGCGCAAATCCAGGGTGCTGACGTACTCCATTTCTCCCCGGCGCACGAAAAGACCGAGTGTCGTTGAGTAACCGGATGGGACGCCGTACTATCCAGTAGTAGCACCAGCATTTCAGGTTATCAAACAGCCCCGGCAATTCAGATACTCTTCCTCATGGCATTGATCAGCCCGCCGGCAAGCAGATGTCCCTTTTCCCTCTCGGAAAGATCGACACGCACGGCAACGGAAATGCTGTTCTTGGGATTGCGCAGCTCCAGGCGCCCCTCACCGGCAAGCGCATCGCGCACTCCCGATACATGCACTTCGTCGCCCCGCTCGATTTTTTCATAGTCGGCCCCGTCGACAAACAGGGCGGGAATAATCCCGAAATTGATCAGGTTGGCGCGGTGAATGCGCTCGATTGACTTTGCCACCACCATCTTGACACCAAGAAACATCGGGCAGATTGCCGCATGCTCGCGCGACGATCCCTGGCCGTACGAATCCCCGGCGATAATGACATTGTGACGGCCCTCATTTTTGTTCGCCAGCGCGCGGGCGGAAAATTCCGGGTCCGTGCGCTCGAATACGAACTCGGCATACCTGGGAACATTGGAACGGTATTTCAAACGGTTTCCCGCCGGCATGATATCATCGGTCGTGACCTTGTCGCCCACCTTGATTGCCGCCACGCCCGCGAGCGTGTCCGGGCAGGACTCGTTCGACGGCGGTTCGCCGATGTTCGGCCCCCGGACAATGGCCGCGCCGCGGTCCGGCGCGCCTGTCCCCGCAACCATGCTGTCGTCGATATGGAATCGTGCGGGCTGGACGATTTCGTGAAAATGGGTGGTGGCCAGATATTTCATGGGATCCACCATGACGCCGGCAAGCGCAATGGCCGCGGCCGCCTCCGGCGATACGAGATACACCTGCGCGCTCGGCGTGCCGCTGCGCCCGAAAAAATTGCGGTTATTGGTCCGCACCGAAACGGCATCACTCCCCGGCGCAAGCGAATTGCCGATGCAGAACCCGCACACGCTCTCCAGCACGCGCGCGCCCGCACCTACGATGTCGGCCAGGGCGCCGTTGTGCGCAATCATCTCAAGCACCTGGCGCGACCCCGCAGAAACCCCCAGTGTAACATGCGGGCACACTTTCCTGTCCTTGAGGATCTGCGCCACCAGCATGAGATCGCGAAACGATGCGTTCGTGCACGAGCCGATCAGCACCTGGTCGACCTTCATGCCGTCAAGCTCTTTCAGGGGCGCCACATTGCCCGGCGAATGCGGGCAGGCCGCCATCGGCACCAGCTCCGACAGATTTATCTCGATCGTGCGGTCATAGGCGGCATCAGGATCCGCGGCCAGGGGAATCCACCCCTTTTCTCTCCCCTGGGCCTTGAGCCACTCCCGCGTGACATCATCGGAAGGGAACACCGACATGGTCACCCCCAGCTCGGCGCCCATGTTGGTAATCGTCGCCCGCTCGGGAACGTCGAGGGTGGCAACCCCCGACCCGCCGTATTCGATCGCGCATCCCACGTTGCCCCGGGTGGAAAGGATGTCGAGCACCCGGAGGATAACGTCCTTGGCGCTGACCCAGTTGCGCAGGTGACCGGTCAGCTCGACTTTGATCACGCGCGGGTAGGTCAGGTAGAAGGGCCCGCCGCCCATGGCCACGGCAACATCAAGCCCCCCCGCGCCGATGGCCGCCATGCCCACTCCCCCGCCCGTGGGCGTGTGGGAGTCGCTTCCCAGAAGGGTCTTGCCCGGAAGGCCGAACCGTTCGAGATGCACCTGATGGCATATGCCGTTTCCCGGGCGGGAAAACCGTATGCCGTACCGGCGCGCAACGCTCTCGAGATACGCGTGATCGTCGGCGTTCTCGAACCCCTCCTGAATCGTATTGTGATCGACATACGACACCGACAGCTCGGTCTGCACGCGATCGTATCCCAGCGCCTCGAATTCGAGATACGCCATGGTGCCGGTGGCATCCTGGGTAAGGGTCTGGTCGATGCGAATGCCGATTTCATTGCCGGCGCCCGGTGTTCCCTCGACGATATGGCTGTCGATGATTTTCTCTACGATGTTTTTTCCCATGTTATCCCGTATCTATCCTTCTTTTTCGGCCAGACGGCTCAGTACGTAGGCGAGTTGGCTCTTGCTGAGCAGGTCACGCATGATTATCGGGCGGTAGGGATCGTCGCCGGGAAATATCGCCAGAAACGGAATACTCCGCGAGCCCAGATGCCGCATCAGTGCATCACCTTCGGGGTTCTTGTTGGTCAAATCGACCTCGAGCAGCATGATGTCCTTTTCGTCGGCCAGACGGCGGATGTCCTTGCTGTTGAGCACGCGAAGTTTGTTGTACTGGCAGTTCATGCACCAGCTCGCCGTGAAATTGACAACTGCGTGGCGGCCGGTCATGTGGGCATCCTCCAGAAGCGCGGGGGTAAAGGGGCGCCAGAGATCCGGCTCCTGTTTGGGGGCAAACGATGCGAAGCTGAGATACCCCCCGGTCACCGCCACCAGCAGCGACAGGCCGCCCGCCGCAATCCGGCGGCGCGGAGTCGAGCCGAACGGGGCCACGCGTTTATAGAGCATCACGCCGATGGTGAGCGCCACGCACAGCCCGGCCGTGCCCATGATCATTTCTTTGGTCAGCCCGCGCATGAGGTACACCGCGAACGCCAGAAGCAGAAATCCCATGACATGCTTGAGATCGTCCATCCAGCGGCCCGGCTTGGGGATGATTCGTGCCAGGCGGCGGCTTGCCGACAGGACCACATAGGGTGATGCCATGCCCAGGCCAATCGCTGCAAATACCGCATACACCACCATTGCCGGCTGCGTAAGGGTCCAGGCAAGGGTGGCGCCCAGGAGCGGTCCGCTGCACGGGGTCGCCAGAATGGTGGCGAACACGCCCCGGGCGAATTCGCCGGTCAGGGTGTGTTTCGTGCCGCGTTCCATAGCGGCTATGTTTGACGGCACCAGAATGATGTATACGTCGAACATGCCCAGTGCGAAGATGAAAATGAATGCAATGATGCCCGACAGAAACAGCGGGTTCTGGAACTGCTGGCCCCAGGAATAGCCCGCGGTCACCGCGAGCGTTGCCAGGGCAAGAAACACGGTGATCATGCCCGCCGCAAATACCAGGCTGCGCAATACAGCTTCCCTGCGGCCATGCTGCGCGCCCTGTGAAAACGAAAGGATCTTGACACCGAGGACTGGAAGTACGCACGGCATGACATTCAGAATGATGCCCGCGAGGAATGCAATGAGGATTGCGGCCAGAATTCCGGTTGCGGTGTGTTGCGCCCTCGCCTCTCCGCTTTCCGCATCGCCGCGCTCCACCGGCTCGTAGTCCCACTGGGGCGCCCGGCCGGTGAGCGCGCGCAAATCCAGGCCGAGATCGGCTTTGGCCGTTCCCCCGGACAGCTCGCCGGGCGCGGCCTGTTCGAACGGCATTTCCTGGGCCCGCGCGAACTGCTCCCGAAGCTCGATATCATTGGCGAACGGATATGCGTCCCGGCCCCGGCCCACGGGCACGGCAAACGAGGCCTCCTTGGTGACCGGTATGCATGCCGTGTGGCACAGGAGCGCATCGATAGTAACCGTGCCGTGAATATCCTTGCGCGCTGCAGGCGTGAGAATACCGACCAGGAAAAACCGTGCCTGGGTCTCGTAGGCCCACACCCACGCGCCGATATCCGGCTGAAACCGTTTTGCCGGGATCTTGCGCGCCTCGAGCCACCGTATCGACTGGCCGCCCGTCACTTTCAGCCGCAGCGGCTTGCCGATACCCGGCCCCAGCGGATTGCCGTACAGATGATAGTTCTCGGGAATACGGCACGTAACAGCCAGCGCCACCGTGTCGCCTGCGGAATGTTTTTCCCGGCCCGCGGTAACCTGTATCTTGAAATCATCCCCGACCCATGCAAAGCATGCGATCGAGAAAAACAGTATCATCGCTGGACCCAGTATGCGGGGACTGTTTTTCATGGGCTGTTCCCTGACTGATCGGGCATGGACCGCCGGCGCGACACGCGCAGCATAATGTGTCCGGGGCGGCTTTCCCTGTGAATACGGGCTGAAATATACATTAGTAAGAGACCGCGTTCCGCCCCCGCGGTATGGCCCGGACCGGCCGGCGGTTGACATTAGTCATTGAGATAAACAATTTTATGAAATGAACGCACGACCCATGGTGAACGAAGGGAAGCTGATGAACTCAGAGCAATCGCCGATCGAGTCCACTACCGATCGTTTCGAACAGGAGAACAGGAAGGCTGAAGACCTGATAGCTTCCGGGGATCTGCCCTCGGCGGCCGCTATCCTGGTAAAGCTTGTCGAGAAAGATCCGCAGAATGCGCGCGCATTCAACAGCATGGGGATTATCTCGTGGATGCAGCAGGCGTGGGGTGATGCGTTTGTCATGTTCAAGAAATCGGTGACACTGAAGCCCGACTATGCCGATGCATTGATGAACCTGTTCGATGCCGGGCTCAGGCTCCACCGCGTTCATGAAATCCTTCCCGAGCTCAAGCGCGCCGCCGGGCTGCTTCCCGGGCAGGAAGAAATCAAGGTCCTTATCGAGAGCATCGAGGAACAGGGCGAAGAGATTTACAAGTCAGAGCGTGCTCTCAAGATCGGGATTCACAATCCGATTATCGAAGAAG
This sequence comes from Chitinivibrionales bacterium, assembly GCA_014728015.1. Lineage (GTDB taxonomy): Bacteria > Fibrobacterota > Chitinivibrionia > Chitinivibrionales > WJMI01 > WJMI01. Next base: position 15,260 of record WJMI01000154.1, read on the forward strand.
GCAACCGGCTTCTCGACGAAGGCAAGACCAATGAGGCCATGGCCAAGTATCTGGAGGCCAACGACACGCAGGGCCCGAGCGCCGATGCATTCTGCGGTCTCGGTGTCGTCTCATACTACCAGAAACGCTACAAGGATGCGTTTACGCTGTTTTTCGAGGCAATCAAGCTCAACCCGGCCGACCCGGACACCTTCCTCAACCTTCTCGATGCAGCTAAAAACTGCAATCAGGTCCACGAGGCCAAAAAAATCTACGGGCTGTATGCAAAGGAAATACCCTCACTGCAGGACATTGCCGTGGAGTTTGACAAAGCAGTCTGATTTTGCTAAAGTCCTGACTCACGGCGCCCGATAAATAGAGTGAAACCCTGAAAACTCAGCACCTCCCTTGTGTGCTCTGTGCGCTCAGCTTCCCCAAGTCTACGAGTGCCACAGCAAAGAGTCGAACGGGCTTCTCTAAAAGAAAAGGCGGACATGCTCGCATGTCCGCCTTTTCTTGTCTGAGGGGTTTTGGGGCGCTTCGCAAGGAAGCTTCAGGTGGCTTTCAGCCCCCGGATGTATTAGTTTTGGAGCATATTTACGCTAGACCTCCTTCAGCCGTAATCAATTGGTATGATGCGAACAAGCGCCATTTTACACTGGGAGCGCCTTGCTCTCCTGGCGTGTGCCGCCTTCTTGTGCGCACCTCATTCTCTCCATGCCAAATCCCGAGCCCCGCACGGGCAAGGGCGCCAGGCCGCGACGAGGACCCGCTCGTTTTCGACCGGTATTGGCCGTTTTGAATCCGCCCTCAGGCCCTATTTTGAGTGGAAAACCGGAAAAAGGGCAGATCCGGGTGTGAGCATCTCCAACCTCGACCTTCTCATGATCGCCAAGCGATGGGACCGGCTCAGCCCGGAGTTTCGTGAGCTGTATCAGAGCTCGCTTTCTATTCCGGATGCGTTCTCCATGTACGTATCTCCCGGCGGAAATTTCGAAGTCTATTACCTTGCTGAAGATACTGTGGCGTATACGTATGAGCCGGACAGTGTCTGTCTGGCCGACGACCTTGTCCCCGACTCGTTATGCCCCCTTACCGATACCATAGCCGATACATCGCGGGATGCTGTCGACACTATCGATACCTATGGCTACGATTCGACCGACTGGCGTGAGAAGACCTCGGGCCCGAACGGCATTCCCGACTATATTGACGAGATCGCATGGGCCATGGAC
>WJMI01000155.1 GCA_014728015.1 Chitinivibrionales bacterium
CGTTGCATCAACCTCGACAAGCCGGCGTCTCCGCAGCGCGGGCATGTTTTCTTGTCGCACCATGTGACAATAGATCTTCGAAATCCGCCTGAAAACGGCAAAAACGGGCCCCGGCTGACCGGAAAGCAATGCAGTTGGTGACGCGAACGGGGCTGGTTGTGTGTATATTATCTGCAATGGGAAAGGGGCGCCGCGACGCCGCGCCGAAGAAACTGTGATCATTGCAGGGGGAGAATTGCATATGAAGAAAACACTGGTTCTCTTTATAGGTATTGCCTTTGCGCTGGGCATGCCTGCGCGGGGCGCGGACTATTTCCCGCTTGCCGAAGGCAATGTGTGGGATCACGACGTGCAGGGGCTGGTCGAAGGCGTGTTACAGGACATGGGCACAGCCACCTGGACAATCACCGGACAGACAGTGCACGACGGCAACCCGTGTTTCGTGGTCGAGGTCCTTGGTCGATACGAGCTTGCGCCGGGACTAACCCTTACAGACACGTCGGAGATATACCTTATCGACGACGGCAACGATGTGTATGTGACCACCGACCTGCAATCGCCTACGGCGGCGGTAAAGGCGGGCCAGCATTCCTATGAAGGCGGCGAGACATGGAACGCGGCCGGTACGGATGTCACGGTAGAGACTGCCAGCACCGAGACGGTCCCCGCGGGGGAATTCAACGGTTGTTTTGCGGTCAATTCAGCCGACGAAACCGTCGGCCTGTTTGCGCCCGATGTCGGGCCGCTCAAGATGAGACTCGAGAAAGACGGCAACACGTTGTTTTTCACCTTGCGGGATTTCGATGTTTCCCCGCCGTTGGCAATCTGCTGCCCGGTTCCGCGGGAAGGCTCTCGCGCAAGCGGCCTGTTCACTGCGGACAACAACTCGCGCACAGTGCATTTCGACCTTGGCGACCGGCGCCGGGGCACGCTGTCGGTATTCCGTCCTGATGGGCGGCTCGTGCGGCAGCACGAGATCGCCGGCATGGGCATACTCAATGTCGACAATAGAAGCATAAGCTCCGGGAATGTGCTTCTGCGGCTCGAGCTCGACGGCAAATCCTATACGGGCAGGATGACGCTGACCAAGTAGCGTTTTCGTCCGAACCGGCCGAATGAAAAGCCCTTGTTCCCTCCTGGCGAACAGGGGCTTTCTTGTATGACGCGGAAGCGTTCCCGGGCGCGCTGTCAGGCGCCTGCGTTGTATTTTCCCTGGCCGCGCATGCCCGGGACATACGCAGCTAAGAAAGGACCGCAATGACCACCGCCGACATGAAAAACATCCGCGCCAAACGGGCATTCATCTGCGACATGGACGGCGTCCTGTATCACGGCAACAGGCTTCTCGACGGCACGCGGGACTTTATCGACTGGCTCAAGGCTGCAAACAAAAAATTTCTGTTCCTCACCAATTCCAGCGAGCGTTCGCCACGCGAACTCAAGGAGAAACTCGCCCGGCTGGGCATCCAGGTCGACGAGAGCGTGTTCTACACCAGCGCGCTCGCCACAGCCATCTTCCTGAAATCGCAGCGGCCCGGCGGAAGCGCGTATGTTATCGGCGAGGCCGGTCTTATCAATGCGCTCTACGATGCCGGGTTTTCCATGAACGATGTCAACCCGGACTATGTGATAGTCGGCGAGACCCGCGGCTACAGTTTCGACAAGATCCAGCAGGCCGTCAACCTGGTGCTCAACGGCGCCATGCTTATCGGCACGAACCCGGATGTCGTCGGCAATGCGGAGCACGGCATGATTCCCGCGTGCCGGGCGCTCACCGCGCCGGTGGAGCTGGCCACCCGCACGCAAGCATACTACGTGGGCAAGCCAAACCCCCTGATGATGCGCCATGCGCTCAAGAAACTCGGGTGCAAGCGCGAAGAAACCGTCATTGTGGGCGACCGCATGGACACGGATATCATTGCCGGAATCGAGTCCGAGATAGACACGGTACTGGTTCTTTCCGGCGTAACGGCAGAGAAAGACCTCAACTCGTTCTCGTACCGTCCCCGCTACGTCGCGCGAAGCGTCGCCGAGCTCGTCCCGTGAGTATCTTCGAAGTAATAATGCTTCTGTGCTTTGGCGCGGCGTGGCCGTTCTCCATCTACAAGAGCTACCGCACCGGATCGAGTGAAGGAAAAAGCGTGCTGTTTCTGTGGATTGTGCTGGGGGGATACGCAGCAGGGTTCATCCACAAAATGGTGTACAGCTTTGATGCTGTCAGCTACCTTTACCTGCTCAACGGCCTGATGGTGCTTGCTGACATTGCGCTTTTTGTCCGCAACGCGAAGCGATCCGGGAAACCGGCATAGCGCGGGTTGAGACGGAAAGAGAAGGGCGCGAATCCGCCAGGCGGATCAGCGGATTGTAAACGAGACTCCCACCGTGAATTTCACAAGTTCCCAGCTATCGCCGACCTTGCCTCGGAATTCCCCAAACATCTTGTGAATCCCGATAGGGAAATCGATACCCGTCAGGAAATTGAAGCCCGGACCGACATCGGTATCGTCCCAGTCGGGGTCGTCGTACTCTCGCACGTCGATAACGACGGCCGGGCCAAGGCCCACAAACGGCTCGATGACCAGCGAGGGCGGCAGGGGCGGATAGTAGCGGGCATCGAAATTAATTGTGGCTTCGAACGCGACCAGCTCCAACTCCCTGTTGGGAGGATCCTCGATGTCCTCGCGGCCGACCCACATCTCCATGTTGGGATAGATCTTCACGCCGCCTGCCCGGCCGAGATCCAGGCCGAACAGCATGTGCCCGCCTCCGCCGAAACCCAGGCCCACGGTTTCGGCGATGACCAGATTCAACTTGCCGCCCGCGCCGACATAGTTGAGCATAGTGGCTGATGCGCAGGATGACATCGCAATGACCCCCACCAACGCATAGGCAATCGCCGCCGAAGAAAAACGAGTTCGGTGCATGATCGTGCTCTCCTCGGACTGTCAAGCCGACAGCTTAAAACGTGAAATAGAAACCCAGCACCGGAGAAATCATGGAATTGATGTCAAAATAGGTAATCCTGCTTCTGTGCGCGTTATCACCATCCTTGTCGTATTCCCATTTGACTGCAAGAAGCCGTGAGCTGATCCGCACGAACAGCCGGTGGGTCAGAAGCAGATCGATATTGACGGGAAGACCCCCGATCACGTCGAGCTCGGTGTTGTCGTCGCCGTCAGGATTACGCACCCAGAACCAGCCGTCGGGCCCGAGTGACAGCCTGAACACCTCCCCTTCGATCAGTCGGACGAAAAAACCGCATCCGCCGCCAAAGCCCACGTTTGTCCAATCGCTTTCCGTGGTGCCCCCGGGACGTACGTCCTCCCTTGAGCCAGCTTCGAGGCTGAACCCGGCGCCGGGAACAATTTCGAGCCTGGATCCGGCCAGGATGATCACCGAGGGAATCACCTGCAGGTTATATATCGTTTCCGTATCTTCGTTGTCGTCGTTATCCTCATCGCGGACATCTCTCTCGGTATAAAGGTCGGTGGCGAGATTCACGCCCACCGAAACCTCGGCCAGTGCCGAAACAGCCCACAGCGCAATTAGAAGAATTGTGAACCTTCTCATCACTATACCTC
>WJMI01000156.1 GCA_014728015.1 Chitinivibrionales bacterium
GGCATCGTTTCGCTGCATGGCGCACCAGGCGGTAAAATAGATCATTCGCATCGCCCGGAGACCTTCTATCAGAAGCGGCGCCCGTGGGTTGAAATCGCGGAATTGGCGATATCCTCCCAACAGGAGCTCCAGTTGATGCTTGCAGCCCGGATATCGCTCCGGAAGCAGCAACCAGAAATCCTGGACCGGCGGGCCGTTCATCATGTCATCGAAGTCAATTACAAGGAGGCCTTCATCCGGGCGATCGAGGATATTACCCACATGGAAATCGCCATGGATGCGTATCGTTTCCTGCCCCTCGAAATACGGCGCGACGGTGTCGATAATTCGGGAGCAGATATCCCCGAACGGCTGACGCCATTTTTCGGTAGCGCCATCGTTCAAGAGCTGGTCTACGTAGGCGCGTGTTGTCGTTGATGGGTCCAGTGTCTGGCGGGATTCTGCTTTCGTGCGGCTTCCGGCATTGTGGATTCTGCCCAGAAGCATTCCTGCTCGTGTCCAGGCTTCATCGGATTCGATGTCAAACTGGCGGCCCGCGCGCCGGGGGAATACCGCGAACGGGATATTTCCCAACTGGCCAAGCGTATCACCATTCGCGAGGGAGCAGGGGCATACCACGGGGATCTCTATTTCAGCGCAATCGGCGAGAAACGCGTGCTCGTCACGGATAGCGCGAAGCGGCCACCGGCCCGGGCGGTAGAACTTGGCAACGTAGAAAGTCTTGTCCGTGGCCTGGACTTCGTAAACTCTGTTAATATAGCTCGGCAGGGCCCTGGCGAGCGCGGTGAGATTGACATCGAGGTGTTCCTCGAGGGCCGGCAGAAACGTGTCGGGGAGGAGCTGTGAGAACTGATCCATGGAGCATGAGTATACCTTATACAGCGTGCCGCCGCAAGCGCGCTTTTTCTTCGATATTCATTGCTCCATGCTCCTGCGGTTCCTGTATCTCACGCACTGAACACCTCCGGGGAAGAGGCGTGACGCTTCGTGAACGGCGGTGAAGCGGCCCTATCGGATGATGTGCATTGTTCCGTGCGCCCTGGTCACGAATACCCCCGCGCCACATGCGTTCCGGCCCTGCATCTGCAGCCGGAGCTCTCTTCGCGTGCCCAGGTAGCGGCCGTTCAAGCTGAATACCGCGGCGTTTCGATCCGGCATGGCAGGAGCCAGCGGAGCGCGCAATGAAATACCCGGACGGATGTGCACATCACCGGGGTCCCATTCGGTCCAGTCACCCGACTCGGTGCTGTTCATCCCGATGCCCAGCTTGCTGCGGCACTCCTCAATGCCGTTGCATTCCGCATAGTTACCCCATGAGACATACGCCGGAGTGCTTTCCCAGGTGTTGTAGTCAATGGTGATATCGCGATCGGTTATTGTCTGGCGGGTCCAGTCTTCGCAGCTCCATCCCGCCATGATTTGTCCGTCTTGAAATATGTTGTGCTGGATTTCGATGTGCTCGACATGCAGGCCATTGGTGCCGTCGTCACGCTCGTTCATGTCGCGAAAACCAAGGGCATCGTTTCTGAAAAAGGTGTTGTTCACCGTGATGTTCTGCGATTCGGCAATTTCCATGCCGTAGCCGTCATTGTCGTGTATCAGGCAATTATCAACGGTGAAATTTCCGATGGGGTTGATCTCCATGAACAGGCCGCGGCCGGAGTTATTGCCGGCCGGCACGTTTCTGTTTGAATGGAACTCAGAGTTGGACACGATGACATTCTCGTTGTCGATATCGAACCAGAGCCCGGACCCGTGGTTCTCGTACGCGAGATGGTGGTCGAAGACAGCGCTCCGGGTCCAGGTCATTTTGCTCCCGCCGGCTTCCCAGTGACCGTTGGGGTAGTACTTGCCGCCCATTTCCACGATTGCTGCTTCGCCGGGCCATGCATTGTAGTCCCATCCACAGCAGTTATGATGGATCTCACATTGGCGGACGGTCAGACCGCCGTTGTGCGGACCGCTCAAGCCCGTGGCGAAATTGTAGCAGCTTTCGACCCGCTCGACCGTAACATCAGTGGTAAGACACAGTCCCAGGCCGACACCGCGGTTGCCTTCGATAAGCAGGTCCTGGAGCAGCCAGCCGTGGCTTCCCCGATCGTAGTACTCGCCGAGGTCGTCCTTGCTGGGATACCAATCCGGATCGAATGATTCCAGGCGCACCGCGGCCTGTTCCGCCTGAAACGATTCGCAGGCGGCGTTCTTGAAAGACATTTTCTTGACATGCACATAGTCGGCGCCGGTGGACAGCAGGCAGGTCTCGCGCGAATCTTCTCCGTCGACAATCACGCCGTCCCTGCTTTCGCCTTCCAGCACGATAGGGTTGTCTATCTCGCCGGACTTGTCTTCGGGAAACAGAAGGGTTTCGGCATACGTGCCGTTCGCCACGTGGATGTGGTCGCCTGCCTGCGCCTCGTCAATGGCCTTGCCGATTGTCGCATACGGCGCTCCTTCATTACCGCTGCCGGCATCGCTTCCCGATGGAGACACATGGATATCACGTGCCGAGACCGTCACAACTGCTGTCAGTAGAAATACGACCAATCTGCGCGTATTCATATCTTCCGCTCCCCCCTCAAGATTAGAAACACGTGGATGCCTGCACTCAACAAAGATAGCAAGACGGGTTGCTGCGTGAGAGAGCCGGATGGTATTTTGGTTTCCAACACTTCTATTATTCGTGATGTTTCAGCCTGTTCGTGGTGGTTGCTCATGTATCTCTATGAACGTATTGCTCAAAAAATAGCACGCGAGCTGCCCGCAATTCAGGCAGCGGTCTTTCCGTCGGTCAGGGAGCTGTGCCGGCGCTACGGGGTTGCCACGCAAACCATGTGGAAAGCGCTTGATCTCCTTCGGCAACAGGGCCTGGTATCCATGTCGCAGGGCAGGCGGTCCTCGATCAGGATTGCCGGCGGCGATCACGCCGGCTCGACCGGCCCGGCGCCGCGGGGTTCAGTTGAGCGCCTGACCGCGCTTGTCACCGATCGTATCAGCAAAGGGGTATATCAGATTGGCGAGCCGCTTCCCAAATTGCAGTATTTCGTGGTGAGCGAACGGGTGTCCAAGCCGACCGTGTGCGATGCGTTCCGCGCGCTGGCAGAGCGCAACATGATTCATCGGCGGGGCAAGAAATGGTTCGCCGGTCCGGCACAGCTTCCCAGAACCGATGCCGAAGATATCATTCATGATTCCGATACCGGGCCGGTGGTGCTCGTTGTGCATGATGACTACGATTCTCTTGTGGCGACGCGCGCCGAATCGCGCATGATGTTTTTCCTGGAGAGGTTTTATGAGGAAATCAGACGCTATGGAGTGCGGCTTCGCATAGCGTTTTCCCGGAAGAGCGGCTCAGGGCTTTTTGCGAGCGGGCGGGAAGCCATTTCTCGTGAGATCCGCGGCCTGGGCGATCGATACTGGGGTGCGCTCATAGTCAATACTCCCTACGAGCGCCGGAACTTCTCGGCGATCGCCCAATCCCTGTGTCGACACAAGAAACCGGTAATATGGTTCGACCACGGAGATTTCGCTCCGCATGTCGACCGGAAAGCTGTCGGGGGCCACGGGAATTTTTTCAGATGTTTTATTGACATGGAGAGCGGCGTGAGAAAGGCAATCCGCACCCTGGTATCGCTCGGTCACGCCCGCATAGCCATGGGCGATTTCAGCAGCTATGCAAGCCACGGGTGGATCCCTGATCGCATCGATGCCGCCCGCCGCATTGCCGGGCATATGTCTGTCCCGCCCGTGATAACGATAATCGATCACGGGCAGAAGCTGTGGCATTCCGAGTACCCCCTGATTCCTGATACCATGGTGCACCTAAACGATGCCGCGCGGCCGCAAGTCCGGTGGCCTGATGAGCTGGTGACGCTCGACGATGCGCTTCTTCGGGAAGAGATCGAAAGCGCGAAAGCGGATCTGGCTCGCGCCATACGCGGCGGCGCAACTGCTGTTCTTGCGCAGAACGATTCGTTTGCGCGAAAGTATTATGCGCTGCTCCGGATGATGCGCGTTCGGGTCCCGCGCGCCGTTTCGATTATCGGGTTTGACAACGACTGGCAGTCCCGCATGTTTCCCCTGTCGACAGTCGATTTTGGTATCAGCGGACTGGGCTACCGCGCGGCGCATGTGCTTGTCGGCGATATTCCCGTGCGCGTTCCGCGAAACGGCGTTATGGGAAGCGAGCCGGTTGTGATAGACCGGGGCTCGCTGGCGCGGCGTAGATAAGGGCGAGGGTAAACGCGAACGGGGTTGGACTTTTGCTTTACAAAGGAAGGGGTCGGACCACGGTTAAGGCCCACAATCTCAATAAGATAGATCCCTTGAGCACCAGGTTTTGAACCGCTTAATCATCCTTTTGCGTCATCATTCAAAACCTTTCCGGACACGGTATTTCCGGTCTTGGGGCGCCAATAAGGTGATCTTCGGGTTGAACGGGGCGGTGCCCCCCGGAGGTAATACCTATGCAGGTAGTGTGGGTTCGTCAGCGCGGATACACCATACTCCGCGCGCAGGACAGGATTGGCGCGATGAGCTCGCCGGGCGAGCTGCGGCCGTATCTCAAGGAAGCGCTTGATGCGGGATGCCGCCGCGTGGCATTGGAATTCACCAGGGACTCGGTGCTCCCGTCAGCATTTCTCCCGCTTCTTCGGGAATTCGCCCGCAGAATCACAGGGCGCGGGGGGAGCTTCTCCGTCGTAGCCGGCAACCCCCAGATGCTGGAAATGCTCCGGTGGTTCGATGCCGACGGCATGCTGCGATCCGTGGCGAGGCGGGAAGAGCTTTTCTCCGCGAGCATCATGCTGTAGACCGCGGCCATCGCGGACTGTTGTACGGCTGCATCTCAGGCGCCGATCGCGGTTTCCTCGGTCGGGACTACGCGGACCAGCGTGGACAGGCCTATCCGGTCGAGAATCTCGCGTAAGTCAGGATCCGGCTCAACGAGAAAGAACGTCCCCTTGTGCTGCTCAACAATGCTGTTGTAGCGGATGATGCGCGATATCAGCTCGCTATACAGATAAGAATCAGCGGTGAGCGAAAGCACAATTGATTTGCTCCCCCGGGCAAGGGCATCCTCAATCATCGAGGTCAGCCGGTCGAGCGTGTCCCCGCACAGGATATCACAGCGGATCCTGAATAGCCGGCACCCGTCCTGCGGAGAGGCCGCGATTCCCAGCCGCCTTGTTCGAAGCACCTTTGTCGTGCTCATACACTCTCCCCCGAATACCACGCGCCCGAGCGCCGGGTGTCATAAAGGAGAGAATATGGTTTGCCGCCAGTCCTGAGCGTCAAGTCCCTCATCAAGAAATAACAATACCTGGGCGCAAAATCCGGCCCCGATTCGCTTCGCCCGCGGTCCGGGTTCAAACCCTTGTATATTTCCGTTGGCCATCGGATCTCGCTCGGTGGCGCGATTGCGTATGTCATGCAATGCGCTACGAGATTCCGCCTGCCGGAAACCACGCGACAGGCGCATGGCCGGGCAAGGATGAAATTGCATGAGAAAATCTTTATTTGCTCGAAACGATGCATGCAATAGCCGATTGTGGGTCATGCTGGCTGTTCTGGCGCTGTGTGCGCAATGTGACAAGGGTAGCCCCCTATCCGGCGGATCTTCACTGAAGAATCAAGCCCTGGTAGTAGTAATAGAGAACAACGACTACCTCGGTGAAGACATGGAAACCGGCTTCATGTTTTTCCGCGACGAGGTTTCCACGGTATTGGCGGAGATTTTCGGAATTGCGGTGAGCGACATGGACGGTATGACACTGACCAAGATTATAGATGTCTACGGCGAGGACTGGCAGATCAATGAGATTCGCACGCGGGCGGCGCCCTACTACGCGCGGATCGTGTCTCTCACCGATGATGCGGCGACCGGTTCCGCGGTGCTCGATACGCTGGACTATCTTTCCGGATGCGGGTATATCATCGACATGGTGTTCAACCTGCACGGGAACACGACCGGTGTGTCATTCGCCGACAGCCACTATGACATCTCGGCGTTTACCGACAGCCTTAACTGGAACGGCGTCCGTCTGCGCGCGCTTTATCAGACCTGCTGCTACGGCAGGCACATGATCGACGAGTGGGAAAGCTGCGGAATATCGGCTGTTAACGGCGCGCACGAAATCAACGGCCTTGCCATGTTCTCGCCGGTGTTCTTTGTAGAGCACTGGGCTGCCGGCGCAACGTTTGGCGGGGCGGTGTCCCGGGCCTTCCAGGACGAGATAGACACGCTGGAATCATACGGTGACGTGCTTCCTGTGGATGCGCTGCTTTCCGATGAGGTCAGGGCCGGCAGCGCCCAGCACGTTGGGGGCAGCGATACAGCGCTCGCATGGGCGGACACGTCCATGTTTGGTACCGGCGGCCTGGCCCGCGCCGGTGCCGGCATCAGATAGGTGTATAACATGCCTGGGCCATTGAGGATGCGCGGGAGTATACGTGAAGACTAGATGCAATATATGGAAAGGGCTCCGCCCTTTTGATCCCGCTCGCAAGATGCGTACTGTAGCCCCCTCCACACCTTCCCGCCGGGAGACTGTTTTTCCTCTCTCGCTTGAGCTTCGCTCAGAGCCTGGAAATTCGTTCATAAGTCCACTCGCCGAAAGGAGAAGTCGCGGGATTCTGTTTGGATTGCGGTTCTTCCCGCGCGAAAAGGCCCAGACACGTCGTACAACGAACAGAGGGCGCTTGCGGACGGTTGCACAGCCGTCCCCGGCCTCCGGCACATAGCCGCGATGACAAGGGAAAGCGCCGCCGCGTCCCTATCTGCAGGCATAGCGGCGATATCGTAGCGCGGCAACGTCGCCCTTTGCCGAAGGAAGGTGCTCATGCCCAAGTATGTCCACGGATACTCCGAGCGCGAAACAGAGCGGCTACAGGATCAGTCCGGTATCCTCGAGAGCATTTTGCACGAGGGCACATCGTATCCGCCTGGAAGCACCGTACTCGAGGCCGGGTGCGGCGTAGGCGCCCAGACGCTCATTCTGGCGCGGCGTTCTCCCGGGGCCCGGTTTGTCTCGGTCGACATTTCGCAGGAGTCAATAGAGACCTCCCGGCGCCATGCGCGCAATGCGGGCATCGCGAATGTCATGTTTGCGCGGCACGACATCATGGACCTTCCGTTTCCCGACGGGCATTTCGATCACGTGTTCGTGTGTTTCGTGCTCGAACATTTGGACAGTCCCGCGGCGGCGCTGCTCGCGCTCAAGCGAGTGCTCAGGCCCGGCGGAACACTCACTGCAATCGAGGGCGACCACGGGTCGTGCTTCTGGCATCCGGAAACACCCGACGGCAGACGCGTATGGGAGAGCTTCATTGAGGTCCAGCGTACGTTGGGTCACGATCCCAATATCGGCCGGCGCGTGTGTCCCTTGCTCGTATCAGCAGGATTTGAGCTCGCGCACACGTCGCCCCGTTTCGTATATGGCGATGCCATGCACGGGCGTCTTCTTGACGGCATGGTTAACAGGATCATCGTGCCCATGTGCCAGACCGGCAGGGACCGGGCGATCGCGCACGGCCTGATCGACCCGGAACAGTGGGAGAGAGGCATTGCAGACATAGAGCATACCGGCATTCCGCCCGGCGGGACCTTTTTCTATACGTGGTTCAAGGCGGTTGGCCGGAAAGCGGGCCAGTGATCACCGTTCATCGCTCACCGATCACCGGCCATCAAATACCAAGCTTCTTCTGAAGGGATTCCGGTGTGAAGGGCTTGACCATGTAGTCGTTTGCGCCGGCTTTCAGGCATTCCAGGACCTTTGCTTTTTCCGATTCCGAGGTGCACATGATGATCTTGACATCGTTGTAGGTGGCATCCGCCCGCACGATCTTCAGAAACGCCATTCCATCCATCTCCGGCATGTTCCAGTCCAAAAGGACCACATCGACAGGCATACCGGCCTTAAGCTTTTCCTGGGCCTGTTTCCCGTCTTCGGCTTCAATGATGTCCTTGAGCCCCAGCGCTGTAAGCTGGTTTTTCTGTATGCGCCGCATTGTCGACGAATCATCCACAAGCAATATTCTCATAACAGGTTCTCCACATGTACTTGAGACTGGAAAACACAATCCATGATACTAGAAATGTGCCGGCTGTAGCCTACACGCGAAGCCGGCCAACCTCTGCTCTCCTTTCTCGCACCGCCAAGCCCCATACCACCGGACCCGGCCCCACAGAACCCTGAACTCTGAATCCTGCCTGCCATGCCGCAGCCTCATGCGAAGGCGGGACCCCTAACAACCCCCTGTCCTACCCTGTTTTCAAGGCTATCTCGACCGCGAAATCGCCAATGCTGCTCGAAAACGGCACGACAATGCCCGGCAAACCGCTCGGTCGGGTGACACTGTGGTTCTTGCCGACCACCACGTTGGGCAGCGATATCGACAGAGTATCTTTTACAATGGGAGAGAGTTCCGCCTTGGCGCTCCCCGCGACGATGTTCGTCAGTTCTCCGATGCCGTCGGTAAGCTCCGGCCCGATGACTTTTACCTGCTGCTCGAGCATCTTGGAAACGATCTTGAGGGCCATGCTCTTGGGAAAACTCAGCGCGATGGATCCCTGGGCTTTCCCCGAGAGCCCGATGATGCCGGACACGTCATACGTGTGCTCGCCTTCCCTGCTCAGCGCGGGCTTTCCCGGTTTGACATCCAGATCGATCATGGTTTTGAATGTGTTGATGGTGGACTGGATGAAAGGGTTCACATAGGCGACATCCATGGCACGCTCCGCGAAAGGGGAATTGAGTCGAATCAATATTATACCAATCCGAAACGGATTACTCAAGCATTTTGGCCGTGCGCGCGCTGCTGCGCCCGCCGGGTCCCGGGCGCTCGGCACGGCTCCGGGTCCGATCCTGTTTTTCCCCGTTCGTATCGGCCGCGCAGGGAATATTTTCTCTGTCTTTGCGCCGCAACGTTGACCCGGGCGAATACGTGACAGGCGTTTCCCACGCCCCAAAGGGAGGACCCATGCGCGAAATCGTCGGCCATACCGCGGGAAAGATATTCCTGCTCGTGCTTCTTGTATCTGTTGTCGCGATGTTTCTGGTCCCCCAGTACTTTTACGAACCGCGCCTGGTATTCGGCTGGGTGCCCCTGCCGTTTGCAGCGGGGATTGCGTTCCTCTGTGTCTGGCTGGTTGCCTACCTGATCTATTTCTTCTTCTATTGGCCGTTCAGGCGCTAGGAGCTCTCATGACTATCCTCGCACTCATCGTGTTCGGCCTGATCGTTCTCTGGATGTCGGTCTACGGGTACGTGATATCATCCAAGACCTCCGAAGATTACATGCTGGCGGGGCGCGGCATCGGGATCCTGGTGATGTTCTTCTTCATGCTGTTTTCCATTTCGAGCGCGTGGACATTCTACGGGTATCCCGGGTACCTGTACACACACGGCCCGGGGTATGTCTTTTTCATCTGGGGGTGCGTTGCGGGATTTGCCGGCCTGTACATGTTCCTTGGTCCACGCGTGTGGGCCGTCGCGCGTCTCAACCGGTTTCTGTCCCCGGTCGAAATGATGTCCCAGCGGTACGAATCCAAGGCGCTCCGGGTAATCCTCGCAGTGCTTCTCCTGGCGTTTATCGTTCCCTACGTCGGCATACAGCCGCTCGGTGTCGGACTGGGGTTCGAAGCGCTCACCGGCATGTCACGCATGTTCGGCATTGCCTACACCGTGGTTCTTCTGTTGCTGGTGGTCTTTCTCGGCGGCATGCGCACCACCGCATGGGTCAATGTCTTTCTGGGCCTGGTCTATGCCGCGACATTCCTGGGATCGCTTGTGTGGATAGTCGCGAAGGTTTTTCCCGGCGGGCTCAGCGAGGCGGCGCAGGTGGTGGCGCAGAACCGGCCGGACCTGCTTTCAGCGCCCGGCCCAGAGGGCTATTTCTCTCACGTGACCATAGCCGGGCTTCTGATCGTGGGTATGCTCGCGTTCAGCTGGCCCCATGTAGTGATCGGCACCATGACCGCGCGGGACAAGCTGATATTCAAATGGCTGCCGCTTCTGGCCATCGTGGCCGCGGGATTTCTGTTCTACACTATTCCATTCATATGGGGCGCGATTGTCGCGCCCGCCATAAGCCTTCTTCCGGACACACTGGTCCCGCCGATGTCGGGCAAGGAGGCTGACAACGTTGTCCAGGTGATTATCACGCAGTACCTGCCGCGCTGGTTCTCGACTTTCGTGCTCATGGGTGTCATCGCCGCATCCATATCGACCGCCGCGGTGCAGCTCATGACCTCGGGCATACTCGTGTCCCGGGATCTCATCCACGGGTTTTTCAGGCCGGATGCAACCGATCGCCAGCTCATACTCTGGACCAAGGGCGCCATTGTCGCGCTTCTCCTGCTCACGTTTGGTATTGCGGCATGGAACCCGGCCCGTCTTGCCGATTATCTTACCTCGGTGTCGGTTCCCGGCTTTGCCCAGTGGGCGCCGTGCCTTCTGGGCGCCGTGCTGTGGCGGCGCGGCACGCGCCAGGGGGCAATCGCCGGTGTTCTCGGCGGGACGCTCGTGCTGGTGGCCGGATATATCATCGCGCCGGGAAATGCCGCGCTTCTGGGCAAGCTGATCATCGGATCGCTCGTGCTTAACGGGCTTTTGTATGTGGTGGTGAGCCTGGTCACTCCGCCGCCGTCGGCGGAAGTGCAGAGCCGTTTTTTCGATGAAGTCGATGATTTCCTGTCGGTGGAGGTGTGAGCGTGGCCGGGTCGTGGCGGCTCATCGAAAACCTTGCGGGCGACGTTGCCGATGTCGTTGCCATGCCGGCGGCCGTGGCCGAGGGAAGGATTGCCGGGCGCTATATCATGACGGCCAATGCCACGCCGGAAACCGTGATACTGCAGCGGGTCACCCAGAAAGGCATTATTGCCGGGAGCGAAGTTGTCGTTGACAAAGAAGAAGCAGCCCGGCGGGATATCGATGTGGTCCGGCAGGGCAAGGCGGCGCGCGGGTCGCTGAAACCGGCCGGGACCGTTTCCCTGACAGAGCTGATGGCCGCTTCGAGCGATGCATTCGAGGCGGTCAAGGCTAATGACGCCGAATTGTCCACCCTGATTTACACATCGGGGACCACCGGCAAGCCCAAGGGGGTCATGCTTACGCACACGAATTTCGTGGCCGAGTGCGAGGTGGTCGAGACGGTCAAGCCGACAAAGCCGGATGACCGGTTCGCCAGCCTGGTGCCGTATTTCCACGTGTTCGGGCTTGCCGATGCCTGCGTGCTCGCCATGTATCGCGGCAATACCGCGGTCCTCATCCCGCAGTACCACCCGCGCACGTTTCTCAAGGTCGCCCACGACACGGGTGTCAATATCATCATGGCCATCCCGAGCCAGTATCATCACCTGATACTGATAGGCAAGCGCAGAAGCAGGGAGGAGCTTCCCACGCTGGAATTCTGCTTTTCCGGCGCCGCGCCGCTTCCGCCCAGGGCTGTCGAGGCGTTTCGCGAAGTATACGGCATCATGGTCACCCAGGGATTCGGCATGACCGAAACCACATCTGCCGCAAGTGTCAACCCGGCCGAAAAGCAGAAAGTCGGGTCTATCGGGGTCCCCTGTCCGGGCGTGGAGATGAAGATATTCGACGATGACGGTGTGGAACAACCGCCCGGCCGGCACGGCGAGATTGCCATCAAGGGCCCCATTGTCACCAGCGGGTATTACAACCTTCCGGAAGAGACCGCTCTTGCGCTTGAAAACGGATGGCTGCGCACGGGAGACATCGGGTATCGTGACGACGACGGATACTTTTTCATTACCGACCGCAAAAAGGACATTATCATCAAGGGCGGGTACAACATATCCCCGCGGGAAATCGAAGATACGCTCACGTCGCACGATAAAATCAAAGAAGCTGCCGTGGTGGGCTTCCAGAAGAAAGACGGCGAAGACGGCATCCGGGCGTACTGTGTGGTCGAAGAGGGCCAGTCGGTCAGCGCCGAGGAACTCATGCATTTCTGCCGCAAGTCGCTCAGCTCGCAGAAGACCCCTGATGACATCCGTTTCATGGGCGCGCTTCCGCGCAGCGCAACCGGAAAGGTCTTGCGCAAAGAATTGCGCGAGGGATATTCGGATCCACGCCTGATAACACGGGAGCACGAATGAGCCTGGGAATGCTTGTCGAGCGCTGGGCGCGCGAGCGGCCGAAAGATCCGGCCCTTATCTGCGAGGGCCGCACGATCTCTTTTGGCGATCTCGACAAGTCGATCAACCGTGTCGCCAACGGTTTTCAAAGCCTGGGCATAGTCCGCGGCGACCGCGTCGCGATCATGCTCCCCAATATCCCCGAATTCGTGTACACGTTCTACGCGTGCCAGAAGCTCGGCGCAGTGGCCGTACCGTTCAACACCATGTACAAAGGACGGGAAATCTCCCATATCCTCCGCGATGCCGGGGCCAAAGCCATTGTCTGCCTGACCAATTCGGTCCAGCTCATCAACGAGGTGCGGTCGGAAACACCCGACCTCGAACACGTAATTACCACGGGCGAGCGCACCCTTACATTCGCCGATCCCGAAAGCACGGTCTTCGTACAGGCGATTCTGGGCAAGTCGGTATTTGCCGATCTGGACGACGCCTATCGCACAATCGGCCATGCCATGCTCGATGCGATGGTCGGCCTGGGCGTGACCAACGCATGGTACCGTCACCGGGGGAGCGTGCGGGCCGAAGGGCACAAGCTCGCGGGCAGCCTCATTTCCGAGATCGAAGATGTGTACATTGTCAATGTACTCTGCTTCCGCGGCAGCATCGATCCCACCGACTTCCTGTATGCCCTGTCCGTTCCGCCGGAGGTCAAAGACAAGGCCGTGGAGCCGCTGACGTCCATTGAAGAGCAGACCGGAACGAAGCCGTCGGTGGAGGAAGTGCGCGATGCGGTCGTGGCCGGCTTGAAAAAGCAGCTCGGAGTCGAGCTGAATGCAGGCCAGCTTACCCGCGAGGAGCGGTTCGGGTACACGAAGCAGCGGAGCCTTGCGCATCGGCGGACCAAGCCGCCGGCGGCCCCGCGCGAACCGCTGTGGCCCCGTATCAAGCGCCTGTTCACCGGCAAAAAATGATATCAGATACACCAGCTTTGGCAGGAGGAACCATGCAGTTCGAGCACCAGGTCATCGATCCCAGCACGCCCGGCATCCAGAACGACATATGCCTTATCGCCGACGTTAACGGCGACGGGTACAACGACATTATCATATGCGGCAAGCGCTATGAGAAAAACTGCGTGTGGTACGAGTACCCCTCGTGGAAACGCCACCTCATCGGCACGGCCAGCACCGAGGCCGGCGGCGCCGCGATCGATATCACGGGCAACGGCCTTCCCGACATCGTGGCCGGGCATCCCGGCGACGCGCACCCCGCCGCTCCGGGACGCGAGCTGTTCTGGATGGAGAATCCCGGCACGGACGGCGGCCCGTGGCCCAAACATCTGATCCATGATATCTACGAGGGCCAGCATCACGATCAGGCGGTCGGCGATATCGACAATGACGGGAAACCCGAGATCATATTCGCGGCGCAGGAGGCCGGTATCATCGGATATTACGATATTCCGGCCGACCCTCGCCAGACACCATGGCCCGGGGAGTGCAGGCACATTATCTGCGATGATCTCAAGGCCGTCGAAGGACTGGTCGTGGCCGACCTCGACTCTGACGGCGAGATGGAGCTTCTCGCGGGGCCGTACTGGTTCAAGCGGCGCGGCGACTCATGGGAAAAACACGTCATCGATCCAACCCTGGTGAAAACAACCGCCGCCGTGGGGGATATCAATGGCGATGGCAAACCCGAAGTGATCCTTGCCGAGGGCGAAAGCTATCCGGCGCGCCTGGTCTGGTTCGGCAATGCGCCCGCGTTCGACGAAGCGCACCTCTTGGCCGACGATCTGTTCCACCCGCACAGCCTGGCTGTCGGCGACATGGACGGGGACGGGCTGCTTGACATATTCGTGGGCGAGATGAGCCTCGGCAAGCATCCTTCCAAACCGCGGCTCATGGTCTACCGCAACACGGGCGGGGGGAACTTCGAGCAGGTCATTATCGACGAGGGCCGTCACACGCACTGCGCCAAGATCGGGGACATCGGGAACACCGGGCGGCTGTCGATCGTGGGCAAGCCGTTCGAGCCGGGCAACCACGTCGAGATGTGGCTCAATAGGGGATAGGCCCGGGCTGAAGAATGCGCGCGGCGCTACTGTCTCCGCGGCACCCAGGAGCAGTTGGAGATATCGAAATAGTAATAGTGGGTCTCGCCCGATTCGAGGATCTCCATTTCGATGATATCGTAAATCTTACCGCCCTCGCGTGACTGGCTCTGCGCTTTTACGCGCCAGTCTTTGTTCTTTCTGCCGTGGAGCTGGCTGATAAAATCGTATTCGGCGGCCACGCCCTGTTTCAGGTCTTCGGCGCCGATAATGACGACCGCATCCTCGCGCGACTCGCCCATGCCTCCCTCATATTTTACCTTCCGCCCGCGGGGAAGCTCGTCGGCTTCCTTGACCCTGATCCGCACGGTCTCCTTTGACACGCAGCCCAGGCACACCACGAGCGCCAGCAGCATATGTGCAGCGGTTTTCGCTTTCATGAAAGGCTCCTTTCCCGCCGGCCTCCGCATTCCGGGCGGACAGCCGGCAATCCCCTGCAGTCAAATTAGTTAATCGCCGGGGGCAAGGAAAGCGGACGTGCCGAAAACGGGGAAATCGGGCCTGTTGACAGCGGGTATTATTTCATGTAGATTTGATCTCGCACGTCCGGACATCTCTCAATACTTGTCACACCGGGAGGGATACGGTGCCCCATACGTATTCCATCAGCGAATCGGAACGCCTCGTACGCGTTGTCTGCGACGGTCCCGGCGACCTTGAAGAGGGAGCCGGGCTTCTGGCCCGGGTCGCCGAGGATCCGTGTTTCGCGGAGGGCTTCGGCATTCTTGTCGATGTCCGCACGTGCGTGGCAACCATGGGCTCCGCCGACGTGCACGCCTTCATCGAATTCCTCAAGACAATCAAGCGCCTCAAGTCGAGCCGCATAGCAGTGGTGACCGCAAACGATCTCTACTATGCGTTCGGCCGCATGATGAACATCCTGGGCGGGCTGGGCGGCATCAGCCTCAGGCCGTTTCGGTCGATGTCCGATGCGCGCGTCTGGCTGGGGCTGGCCCAAAGGGCCGCGGGAGCACAGGCCTGAATACGACGCCGCGCTATTTCCGCATGCGCACGGAGACCGGATTGTCGCCTTCGATATCGACCCCGACCCCGATCTCGGCAGGGGTAATCTCGAACGAATACCGGCGGTCCCGCAAAAGCAGCTTGAATGAAAGCCGTGTCCAGTGGGCGGGCAGCGTGGGCCGGATACCTATGCTTCCTTCGAAGAAATCAACTCCGCCGAACACGCGGGTGATAATCTTGATGGAGCCGGCCATGACCCCGGAATGGATGCCCTCGATGGTGGTCCCGCCCTGGGTGTCGTGGATATCGCTTTCCAGTACCTCGTGGAACCAGCGCCACATTCCCTCGGCGGTGCTCATGTCCTTTGAGACGGCGGCGTGCACTACTTTGCTCAGCGTAGAGCCGTGCGTGGTGCGCTGCTCGTAGTACTCGTAGTTCTTGCGGAGAAAGGCCTTCCGGTCGCGAATCGAATGGCCGAGTTGCGCGAGAATACGGAGGACCTCGTCGGGTGACAGCACGAAAAA